>JBEKGG010000251.1:0-6350 GCA_050012915.1 Terriglobales bacterium
AAACGCGCCAACGCTCCCGTCCAGCAATTCCAAACGGTGCCACTATGGTCGAGAATCTTCTGAAACTCGCCGGCAGCCGCCCTGCCCTGTCCTGCCGCCAAATATGCCTCTCCGCGCACATAGACGGGATACAGGCAAGAGAGATTGGCGACGAACGGAATCTGCCCCAACTCGATTGCCGACGCGGCTTGCAGAGTGTTCAACGCTGAAGCGGAGTTCTTCTTATTCAGCTCCAATTGCCCCCGAATCGCAGGCAGCCAAATCGACTGAACCTGCGTATCCAATGGGAAGCGTTTTGCTAAATCCTGCGCCAGGGATTCGGCGTGTGCCGCGTCATCCGACATGGCGAACGCGAGAGCCGTTTCACTCTCGACCCCCTGACTCGTGGGCGCAAGCCTCAAAGCAGCCGTTGCTGACAGACGCGCTCCCGCACGGTCGCCGTACGCCGCTTCCCACTGCGCGGAGACCGCCTGCCAGATTGCTCCATTTTCTTTGCTGTCGGCTCGGACCGCAGACTCAACCGCTCGTTTGCTCCACTCCAGCGCGTTGCGCACACGCCCCGCATACGCCTCGGTGTCGGATGCGAGAGCGAGTCCCCAATTCTCGTAATTGGGCTCGCCGAGAAACCATTTTTGCTGTTCGGCCATCGCTCCCGAGTCCTTTCCGAGAAACGCGAGCGCGTAGAGATTACTGTGCAAAATCGCATTATCCAATTTTCGCGCCTGCGCCTGTTGGATGGTCTGCCGCGCCTCGTCGAAGCGTTGCAAGGCGAGGGCGTAGTTGGCGAGATTGTCGTACAACCCAACATAATCCGGAGCAAGTCGCACGCCTTGCCTCGCTACCTCCGCAGCTTTCTCATATTGCCCCTGCTCCGCCAACACTAAGCCCAAGTCCCCATACGCCGCGTAGTCCCGCGGATAATTGTCGATCCTTTCCTGATTTGCCTGCGCCCCTTTATCCAGTTCTCCGGTGACGCTCGAATAGTAGTCGGCGGTGATCACCAGGCCTTCCCGTTGGCTGGCATGATCCCTCAACTGAAATGCCTTGGTGTAATATTCGCTCGCCCGTCCCACCTCGCCCAGACTGGTGTAATCGGCGCCCACAGCCCGGTAGCCCATGGCAAAATTCGGATCCAGTTCAATCGCCCGCTGGTCATAAGCCAGCGCTGCCGCCGGACCCTTCTCGCTATGAACCTTGTGGCCAAGGCTGAATGCTTTCAGCGCTTCGAGCGAAGATGTGGTGGCCTGTGCCAGTGGAACATCGAACTTCTGCACCGTTGCAAGCGATTCGCCAAGTTCGCCGCGCATCTTGGATGAAGCATTCCCCAGCGCGTCCAAAACCTTTTCCTTCGAAGTCGCCGTCACCTGTTCCTCGGCCAGCGTGTCGCCGTTCTCGCAATTCACTGCCTTCAATCCCAGCACGTATTCGCTGCCCAGGCTGCCAATGGCTCCGGCAATGTAAGCTTTGCTCCCCGCTCGTTCGCAAAGTTCGCGAGCTACCTCGGACGTAAGTTTCGTGCTCGCTGGAAGCGTCATTTGTTGCAAAGTTTTTCCCACTTGGCTATCGGATAGCACGTTCAGAAAGGGTGACTGCCGCAGAGAAACCGTGAGTGCCGTCTTCAGCGTGTCATCGAAGATGACATCGCCAGTACTGTTGGAAAAATCGGTAAGAACAATCGTGTCTTTTTCGGTGAGCCGGGCGCTTTGCTGACGCGAACGATAGTACAGCCCCGCGGCAATGAGGACACCGCACAGAATGGCTGCGGCGATGTACCGCCACGAATGCGTGCGGACAGCTCCCCGAGCCTGCCCTGAGCCAAGCCGAAGGGGTTGTTCAGTCGAGCGCAGCTCGACTCCCTCGCCCGCAATCACGCGTCCCGAGTCCGTAAGCCGCTTCACCCGCAGCAAGTCCGCCCGCATCTCCGACGCATTCTGATATCGCAGCTCCCGGTTTTTTTGCAGCGCCTTGCCAATAATTTCTTCAACCTGAGGCGGCAACTCGCCATTCCACTGCCTCGGCGGAGACGCATCTTCATGCATGATGGCGGCGAAGGTTGCCCCTAACGTCGGCCTGTCAAAAGCAAGATGGCCGGTCGCCATCTCATAAATCACAGCTCCAAACGAATACAGATCGGTGCGCGCATCCAGCGATTTCCCCGCTACCTGCTCCGGAGACATATACGTGACCGTGCCCATCGTGCTGCCGCCGGTCGTAAGATCCCTATCCTCGAGCGTAGGATCATCCGGGCCGGACCCGCTCTCGATGCGCCGCCGCGTGAGGTCGATTTTCGCCAGGCCGAAGTCGAGAATCTTGGCGTGGCCGCGCTCGGTAACGAAAATATTTGCCGGTTTGATATCGCGATGAACAATCCCCTTGGCGTGTGCGGCGTCCAGCGCATCGGCGATTTCGATGGCCAGCGATAACAGGGTTTCAATTTCCAAGGGACGCCCAGCGATCCGCCGCTTCAGCGTCATACCCTCGAGAAATTCCATGGCGATGAACGCTTTCCCGTCCTGCTCGCCAACATCGTGAATCGTACAAATATTCGGATGGTTCAGCGCCGACGCCGCCTGGGCTTCGCGTTGAAAACGGGCCAGGGTCTGCGGGTCGCGGGCAACGTCTTCGGGCAGAAATTTGAGCGCGACAAAGCGATGAAGCCGGGTGTCTTGAGCTTTATAGACAACGCCCATCCCCCCGCCGCCCAGCTTCTCTACCACGCGATAATGCGAGATCGTCTTCCCGATCACTGGCGCGAATCTTACGTCCCCGAAAAGGGCCAAGTCAACGAAGCGTGGGGGTTAACGGAAGGCGCCGGAAAAAGTGCTACGCCATTTCCCGACAACCGGGGCGCTCAAGTGAGCTGTACGGGTGAACGACGGCGGAAGTGCTCGAAGAGTCGACGGGCCATTATCTCGTAAACTCGACGACTTTTTCAGGGCAACCATCGATTGGGTCGTGCGCATCTTCCCAGTAAGGTCAGCATAACTTAGCCAGAGACTTTGTTGAAACGCATTCCCGGTTTTCAGTTGCATTTTTGACAAATCTGATCGAACGGCAAAGTGTTCCTCCCGAACGCCTAAGAAGGGGAAGCTGATATGGCAGATTTTCCATCCGCGCGCGCCTTCACGATGCTGCCTTCTACCGAACGACAAAAACTTGCTGGACGCTATACGATTGCGCTCAGCGTTGCTGCGTTCGCCGTATTGCTTCGCTGGTGCCTTGAGCCACTGCTCGGCCATGTCGCTTTCTATGTAACCGTTTACATGGCGGTTGCATTCTGCGCTCTGATTTGCGGGTTAGGACCAGCAGTTCTAAGCGGATTGACCGGCTTCTTAGGAATCTTCTATTGGTTTGTGGACCCACGCCGTTCCTTAGCGCTTGGCCGCGCCCAAATTCACTCGATAATCGGGTTCTTTCTCGTATGCGCGGTTCTCATCTGGCTCGGAGAATCAAACCGCAGGAGACAATTGAGACTGAATGCCGCCGTCGTAGCACTCACCGCTGAAACTAACGAGCGAAAACACGCCGAAGCGAAGCTGCAGAGTGCCCACGACGAACTGGAACGACGAGTTGTGGAGCGCACAGCTGAGCTTTCCGATGTATTGGCTGAATTAGAGTCGGAAATCAAGGGACGTAAGGAGACGGAAGAGCAATTGCGCAGCTTATCAGTTCGACTGATGACATTTCAGGATGAAGAGCGTCGCCGCATAGCCCGCGACCTGCACGACACTACGGGACAAACGCTTGCGGCTTTGAAAATGACTCTTTCGTCGCTTGAGCGCGAGGCTGCGAAAGCGCCCGAAATGTCAAGACTCCTATCTGACATCGAGGCCCTTGCCAACGAAGCGCTGCAGGAGATACGTACTACATCGTATCTGCTTCACCCCCCGCTGCTTGATGAAGTCGGCATTTCTTCTGCCGCGCGGTGGTTCGTGGAGGGCTTCGCGAAACGTAGCGGCATTGAAGTTGCTTGCGATCTTCCGGAGGAAATGAAGCGTCTCAAGCGAAATTGTGAGCTGGTATTGTTCCGGGTGTTGCAGGAGAGCCTCACCAACGTTCATCGCTATTCCGGAGCATCAGCAGCCGGCGTAAAACTTCGATTGGAAAACGACCACCTCAGGCTTGAGATAAGCGACAATGGGAAGGGGATCCCCGAAGACCGGATGCAGATGGTTCAAAGATCGGGCGGAGGCGCGGGAGTTGGAATCGCCGGTATGCGCGAGCGAGTGCGCGAATTGGGCGGCCAGCTTGAGATTCAGTCGGGCGCAACAGGCACCACCGTGAGCGTCGTTCTTCCTATGCGTAATTCCTCAATTCTAAACGACGCACGCAGCAGCATCTACGCAGACTAGAGGCCAAATCACCTACAGATATCGACCTCGCCAGAAATGCTCTGCGTAAATTGGAGGCGGCTGGGAGATGGCCGCCTTCCAGGAACCCACAGTCAGCGTGCGAATACAAAGTGGTCAACTCGGTTCTGCTGCCAGCACCGTTCATTATCCTGGCTGCAGAAGGGTTTCTCCTTTCCGAGGCTAACCGTTGTGATACGCTCGGCGGAGATTCCCTCCTGCACAAGCGCTTGCTTAACCGACTCCGCTCGGCTCGTTCCCAAGGCAAGGTTGTACTCCTCGGATCCGCGATCGTCGCAGTGCCCTTCGATGACGACCTTGACGTTCGGATGCTGGGAAAGAAACGTGCTGTTGCTGTATGTTGTCGGCACCTCACCCGGACGGACATCTGCCTTGTTATAGTCGAAGAAAATGTCCTTCATGTTCTTGCTGAACAAGTCTTCATCCGAAAGTGACGACGCGGCATTAGACACTGCGGCATTTACAGTAACCCGCGCCGAGGCGTCCGCCGTGCCTCCAGGACCGTTCGCGACCAGTGTGTACGTCGTCGAGGAACTCGGTACCACCGTCCGGGACCCCGAGGATGGCAGTGTACCGAGACCCGCGACTGAAATGTCACTGGCGTTATTGGTTTGCCAACTCAGTATGGTTGACTGGCCCTGCTGAATCACACTGGGGTTCGCCGCAAGAGTCGCTGTTGGTGCGGTGGGTCCAGGCGGATTCGGCGGCGTTACTTTCGCTGTCTTCTTGCTGCAACCCGCCGACAACAGCAACGCGCCTGCGAGGCTTACGAATAAAACGATTGGCTTAAGTCTTTTCTGCATGATCTTGTCCTCCTCAGTCAGAGATATTTTGGGTTTCTGGAAACCTCAGCGCAGCAGCGAAGCGAATGAACGGTTCCCGGAAAACGAAACACGTAGCCTCGACAACCGCGACTGAGACTGATGGTCTTTAGAGTGACAAGCTGAGTAGAATCAGCAACGGAGGATGGAGCTGTAATCTGGCAAGCTGATTGACTCGAACCTAAGATTCGAGAGTGACATCGAAGAAAGAACGACGACCGCTGAAATCGCGGCATTCGCGGGTGAGGTCAGTGCGGACTGCACCATCGCGGTCCGCAGACGAACTGCGGCCCGCGCTGCCTGGAGAGCTGAAACCGGTCCGTGGACTACCGGATACGGGCCTTGTACGCCGGGAAACAGAAAAATTGCGAGAACAGAGAGAACTGCCAGTACAGCGACTTCGCATCCAATTCGACGGCCAGATATCATGGAGGTTTGCGCTTGATTATATCGGTCGGAGTCGAAAATCGGGCTGGGTACGAAAGATGGGCCACCGTTGGGAAAACGTACAATCCGCCGCATAGAACTCCGGGGAGACGGCGATGCCCGCGCGTTGAAACCTTCCGGCGAAACCCACGCACGTAGGAGTGTCCAATGGAATTCCTGAAGATGGTGAGTAAGCCTGCAGCGTGGGCAAGTGGATGGACTAGCGCTGCCCTTTGCTTGAGTGCCGCTACGGGTTATTGGTTGGCCGGAGAGCATAAACGAGCGATATGCTGGGGTGTGCTTGGGGCGGTTGAAATCGCGGCTATCGTAGTGTAAAGTGGCGGACAACCCCGTGCCGCTCTGGTATCGTCGTAGCGAGTGGCGACTTGTTCGTTGTCCCATGGGAGGTTTCATCGTGGCGCGGATACATGAGTGTTCGCCCTCCGAAGATCACGCCATGTGCGTGACATGCTACCTGGTCGGCGCACTCGGGATTGCCGTCGCAATAGGCTTTCTTGTCGTAACGTTTCTTCTGAAATAACTATCTCTAGCCTTCAGCGTGGAAAGTCAGCAACAACAACCACAACTGTTGGAGGCGGAGTCCTCAGCAGTCTCTCGAATCCCACGATTCGGTGGCTGGCCACCTTTACGTTTGTAAAGGTGGGGACTCACGCTGCCGGCGTTGCGGTTTTCAGCTCGGCCCCGCCCCACCGATTCATTGGCACGCGCCCTC
>JBEKGG010000252.1:0-6343 GCA_050012915.1 Terriglobales bacterium
GTGAAAGCGTGTCTGTTCGATCTCCAGATACTTGCCGACAAACTCGAGTTCGCTCTGCAAGGTGATCTCGTTCTCCCGCCGTTCGAGTGCCATGCGCAGCAAGTCGCCGAGACTGACCAGCAAATGGCTTGCAGCATCGACGTCTTCCTGCATCAGGACTCCGATAGTGTGAAGACTGTTGAACAAAAAGTGCGGATGTAACTGGCTCTTAAGGTTCTCAAGTTCGGCATGGGAGAGCTGCGTCTCCAGTTGCGCCGCGATAGTCTGGCGCTCCATAGCGGCGTGGTAAAAGTGGATCGACTGATACAGTCCGACAACCAACCAGTACGTAAGCATGCCAGTGACGCTCATCGATAGAACACTGACTGCGAACGTCGGGAGAAGGCGCAGCGCACCAGGATCAGTTATGCGAAAAAGTAACCGCAGAAGTCCACCGCTTAGAATGTATTCGGTGACAGATGCCAGGGGAGCCATCAGGAGCGAGGCGATTGTGTGGATCGCTATGTGATGTCCAAACCTCGGCCCCGTCAACGGGAACCGTTTGGCCAGACCAATCACAAGCGGTGTGTACGCCGCCCATACGTTCCAGTAGACGAGTTCGATCACACCCACGAGCACCCAATTGATCTGCCCGCCGTGAACCTTCGCCACCACGATCTCCTGCACGGTGAACAACAGTCCTACCATCGTCCACGCACACAGGATCAAAATCCACTTTGCGCGTCCCATATCTGGTGTGGCCTGCGGCAATGGGTGTGTCGACCTCTCCGGCACGGATTATAGCTGAGCCTTCGAAGGAGACATCACTGAGGACAGACCGCTTGTCTCACTTCGGATACCGCATGTCACTTTTCCGGCAAACACTCGTTGCTCGCGGCATATTGTCCGGTGAGCAGGAGCATCGCCAGGAGGAGTTCCACATGAAGAAGATTCTGATTCAGTACGGAGCGTTCGCGCTTGCGATCGCTCTGATGGTGCCGTTGGCACAGGCGCAAAAAGCCGTCACGGGACTTTCCGACAACGACCTGCAGGCGCCGGTGAAACTGTTCGGAGAAGACATGACGAAGCAGGGCGCGCTGATGCCGATTCTCGAGGACCAACACGAGCATCTGGGGCAGTCGATCGCCTACGCGCGCAGCAACGGCGTCGTTCCGCCCTGGTCTAAGTAGGAGCGCCCCGCGGTGTGGGCCACTCATTTCGCGTCGTCTAGAAAGGGGTATCGATGAAGGTCAACTGCTGGAAATTCAAGGACGGGAAATCCTGGGCATGCAGTCTTTGCGCCATTGCCCTGCTTTCTTTCACCGCCGGATCGCTCATGACTGCGCGCCTCGCTCACGTGGACCACGTGAGGGCCGACAGCAATCGCGTCTTCGAGCTTCGCATTTATCACGCCATGCCGGACAAACTGCCAGCGCTGGAGTCTAACTTTCGCAACACATGGTCCAAGCTGCTCGCCAAACACGATCTGAAGGTTGTAGGTTACTGGGTGCCCGAGGGGGCGCCCGCCTGGGACAACACATTCATCTACCTCGTAGCTCATTCAAGCCGGGAGGAAGCGAAAAAGAACTGGGAAGAGATGCGGGCCGACCCCGCAACTCAAGAGCTGCTCAAATCTGAGCAGGCCGACAAGCTGCTGGAGAAAGTTGATTCGACTTACATGCGGTCGACGGATTTTTCGCCGATGAAGTAGCGTCGCATTTCGCGAAAGGAAAATGCCATATGAATAGAAAGAGAATGAGCGCAGTATTCGTTGCACTTCTTATGTGGGGTTTGGCCTCTCCAGTGTCAGCGCAGGACGCGGAACCCAAATTCAACTCCAATGCCGATGACCTCGCGAAGATTCGCGGCATATTGGAGGAGTACCGTCAGGATATTATTCGCAAAGACGGCTACGGCATAACGAAGCTCGTGCTGAACCACAATGTCCTCTTTCACCACATCAACACCCAGGAAGAGATTGATAGCGCCCGCAAACGTAACGCGCAATTTGATGGGATTGGCCCGAGCCATCTCGATGAACTTGTGGAAATCTTCGCTACCTCGAAGGACAAGCTCGAAGGGAAATTGCAGAACATCGAGATTCGCCAGGACGGTCCTCTGGGGATGGTGACATTTAACTACGAGTTTTACATCAACGACAAGCTTGCCGATTCAGGCGTCGAGCATTGGCAGTTGTGCAAAATTGATGGGCAGTGGAAAATCTTGTCCGTTGTCTGGACCAGGAATGTTCCCAGCTGACAGGCAACATTCTAAAATGTTGGTTTGCCGCACCAATTCGCCTAGAAATGAGGACAAAATGAAGAGAACTCTTGTGATCCCTGCCTTGCTATTACTCGCCGCGTCGGCGGCTGCACAAACAACGCCCGCCCAAGCGAAGAATCCGGTCAGCACCGCCCTGAGGGACATCCTGCCCGGCCGGCAGAAAAGCACCATTGCAGCCGTCGAAGCCATGCCTGCCGACAAGTTCAACTACAAACCCACTGCCGACCAGATGACGTTCGGCCACCTCGTCGTCCACATGGCCGAAACCAATAACCTCCTGTGCAGCAAAGCCGCCGCCGTCCCGGCTCCCAAGGGCGAGGAAGTAAAAGACACGGACTCGAAAGACAAGCTGGTGGCCGCGCTCAAGGCCTCGTTTGATTTTTGCTCCGACGCGCTGACGAAAATGGATGACTCAAAACTGGCCGAGACCACGGAAATCTTCCCCGGACACCAGGGTTCGCGTGCCTGGGCGAGCCTGATCCTCGCCGGTGCTTGGTCTGACCACTACGCCGAAGCCGCAATGTATCTGCGCTTGAACAGTGTGTTGCCGCCGACTGCCAAAAAGTAAGAGTGGGGGTGGAACGGCCGCCAATTCAGGCGTCGAACACTGGCAGTTATGCAAAATTGATGGGCAGTGGAAGATCTTGTCGGTTATCTGGACGATCGATAGTCACAGCTGACAGCCAACAGCGCTCCAGAGAACAAGGCGAACTTATGCATGGTGATTGCTCCGGACCGCTTAAGCAGGAAAAGCGGATGGTGATGTCTACGCCGTCCGCCGGAGAGAAGGGAATTGCGTACATCTGATCTGTCGCCTTTTCAGGCCAAGTTCACACCGCGATCGGGTCGCCCATCGCACGCGTCATGGGGGATGGGCCCTCCAGCCGCGGCTTTCATCGCGGCGTGCGTGGCGAGGCTGAATACTGCATCGTGATTCTGGGGGTGGGCGCGGCCCCCAGTTGCCTCGGCACCTCGAGACGAACCGCATCCCATGGATGACTGCTGGCGCAGTACACCGTGAATTGTGATTCGCTTTTTTGTGTTCATCCCCCTCGTTGAATCGTCCTTGACAATAAAAGTTGTCAATGGTAACGTCTCCTCGTGCTTGACCTGCAAGTCATCGATGATCCGGCAGCGGCGACGGCGGCTTTGGATCCCGTGCGGGGTCGACTTCTCTCCGAACTGCTCGTGCCCGCTTCGGCGGCGACGTTGGCCACGCGGGTTGGCTTGACTCGGCAGAAAGTCAACTACTACCTGCACGGGCTGGAGGCGCACGGGCTGGTGCGGTTGGCCGAGGAACGCAAGTGGGGCGGGCTGACGGAACGGCTGCTGGTGGCAACGGCCGCTTCGTACGTGGTTTCGCCGAGCGCTCTGGGTCCGGTCGCGGCAGATCCGAATCGTGAAATCGATAGGCTGTCCGCGAGCTATCTGATCGCCCTCGGCGCACGGGTCGTCCGCGAGGTGGGCGATCTGGTTCGTCGCGCGACGGCGACGGGCAAACGCCTGGCGACCCTGGCGGTGGATACCGAGGTTCGCTTCAGGTCGGCGACGGAGCGGGCGGCTTTCAGCAGCGAACTCGCCGAGGCCATCACGAAACTGGTTTCAAAGTATCACGATGAATCCGCGCCCGGCGGCCGCGCGCATCGTCTGGTAGTTGTGGCGCACCCTCTGCCGCAGAAACCCCATCCTAAGGAGCCATCATGAGTGTAAAGAAAGAAGCATCCGGACGCCGTTCAGTCCAAGTCGAAGTCGAAGTTCCCGGCACGGTGGAGGAAGTCTGGCAGGCCATCGCGACCGGGCCGGGTATTTCGTCATGGTTCGTGCCAACTGAGTTCGAGGAGCGCGACGGGAAGCCGGTTGCGGTGAAGTTGAACTTCGGGCCCGGCATGGAGACCAGTTCGGTGGTGACGGCATGGGATCCGCCGCGCAGGTTTGCCGCAGAAGCCCCTGGCTGGGTTCCGGGCTCGCCGGTAATCGCGGACGAGTGGAGCGTCGAAGCGCGCGGGGGAGGCATGTGCGTCGTCCGCATCGTGCATAGTCTCTTCGCCAGCACGGACGACTGGGACAACCAGTTGGAAGGCACCGAATCCGGTTGGCCCGGTTTCTTCCGCATCCTGCGGATCTATCTCACGCACTTCCGCGGCCAACGCTCTGCAATGATGCAGTGGCTAGCCCCCGCTGCGGGAACCGAAGCGGAGGCCTGGGACACGCTGACTGCGGCATTGGGATTGAAAGGCGTGAGCGCGGGGCAGAGTTGGACCGCCCGGGCGGGAGGGCCGGCACTCAGCGGAGTGGTGGAGCACGTTAGCCAGAGTCCTTTCACCGCGCTGCTGCGGCTCGACAAGCCTGGGCCGGGCACGGCCGCGCTTGGCGCCGTCAACTTCGGCGGTCAAAGTATGGTCACGCTGAGCTTCTACCTCTACGGCGATCAGGCAGTCGGGACCGTCGCCGGCGAAACGCCGCTCTGGGAAGCCTGGATTCAAGAACGCTTCCCGACGCCGGCGGAAACGAGCAAGAGTGGGAATGGTTGATCGCGTGGTTATGGGAGACGGGGTCAGCCCCTGGCCATGACACCGATCGCTGAAGGGATGCCACTCGATTTGATGGCATCCTGCGCCTGAATGTCCGCCCCATACCTTCGTATTGGTCGATACGTTCGTCCAATAGATTCATCGTCGCGCTTCTGCTATTTTCCCTGCAGTCGCTCGCTCCGACATCGGAAGGAGTACCAATGGCCGCCACAAATGGACTGAAAGAGACCGCGCTCGTAACCGCGCCGGTCGCGTCGAGCACGCTTGGTGTGAATGTTTTTACTGCGCCGGGAAAGACTATGGTCGGCGAGCGGCCAAAACACTTCGGCGAAGCGTTCGGCTTTGACCCGATCACTTCGACTTTAATCTTCGGCGAGAACGACGCTGTGCTGGTAGATGCGATGATGACGGTGGCTGAGGCCGAGGCTCTCGCGGATTGGGTTGCTCTGCACAACCGCAATCTGGAGACCATCTACATAACGCACGCCCATTTCGATCACTTCTACGGTCTGGGCATTCTGCTCGACCGTTTCCCCGGCGCTCGGGCGATCGCAACGCCCAAGACGGTGGACGCCATGCAGATGTCCTTTACTCCCACAGTGGAGCGGTTAGCCCGCCGGTTGTTTCCTGGGCAAGTGCCCACGAAGTTGGTCGCACCTGAGCCCTACGCGGACGACACGTTCACTCTCGAGGGCCAGGAATTGCGCATCATCGAGCAAGGCCACACGGATAGTGCCGACACAACTTCTCTATACGTTCCATCGATCGGCCTAGTCGTCGCTGGCGACGTTGTGTACAACCAATGCCGCATGTACGTCGGCGACACCACCCCCGAGAGCCGAAAGAATTGGATCGCGGCGCTGGACCGGCTAGCGGCGCTCAATCCGACGATGGTTGTCGCCGGTCACAAGAAGCCGGGCGCGCCCGACTCTCCCGCGACGATCCAGGAAACCAAGCGTTACCTCGAGGACTTCGATCGGCTGCAGAAAACCGCGACGTCCGACCAGGAGCTGTTCGATCAGATGACGGAGCTCTACCCGCATTGGGTAGCCAATCAGTCGTGGCTGATGTTCGGATTCCCGGGAGCATAACCCACATCAACCCCCGCGAGTTTCTTTGGACCTATTACAGAAATGTGGGTAGAGGCCGGACTCACTTGCTTTCGCGCGTTAAAAGCGCCGAGTCCGATGTGCTGTCCGAAAAATAAACGACTGACACGGCGCTGCGTGGGACATATAGCGCTTTAGTTTCTCCCCGACCGACGATGTAGAAACCCTCGTCAGATTCCTCGACCAATCGCGCTGAAACAGACTGACTTGGTTTGACCCCTGAGTCCTTCGTGAAGTAGATCGTGACGGCGACGGGGGCGCCCCCACCCCATGAGGATTTAATGTGCGGATAGTAATAGTGTCCGAAAAGGAAGAGAACAGAAAAGGCTAAGAAAAGGTCTGTCCCCAGTCCCTTTATTTTGTCGCCGGAGTAGTCGCCGGCGTTGGTCTTGAGCTCCAATAGCGTGATTGCGAAGATTGCGAAGAACCAGAGCGCAAGAT
>JBEKGG010000253.1:0-6231 GCA_050012915.1 Terriglobales bacterium
GGATGAAGCAGACCAGTAGATCCGGCGCGATGATTCTCAGCGGTGTCAATTGCACCGGATCCAGCGCGTCAGGGAAGAAGCGCCTAAGGATGATTCGCGCCACGTTCGACATTGCCACTACGATCGCCATGAAGATCAGCAGGCGCCATCCCGCGCGCAAGCCGTTCGGACCAATGAAAACTCGCCTGGTTGTCGAGTCCGCCGGCGGTGCCTGAGGATCATCGCTTATCGTCATTTCTTGAGCCGCCATCGATGTGCCCTCCGCTGCTTTTACGGAACAGGGCCTCCATAAGTTTCAATGGAGAAAAAATCGTCGGGGAGGGGGCAACGAGTGTTCACTTGGGACAGCTGGTATTCTAGCCTTGCCGTGATAGCGCGAAAGATCGTAGTTTAGCCGCAGCTAAAATAGGACTTGACTGAGAGTTTAGCTGTGGCTAAACTGAGGTAGTGAATGGCTCCCCTTACGCTTATTGTCGAGTTGGTGCCGAGTGTTGGCCATACCGATAAACGAGCCGTAGCGATCCTCAGGGGACACGGCAACCTGACTGCTGGGCCGGAGTATGACGCAATAGCGGAGAGCTCCGTGGGTAAGCGCGTTAAGTACAAGATGGGATTGTGGATAGCATTTGTGCCTGACACAGCAGGTAAGTTTCACCGATTTAAGAATATTGACGAGAAGTATAAAGACTGTATCGTATTCATCGATCTTGAGGCGCAGCTAAGGCTCTATGGATTCACCTGCCATCCTACGCCGAACACTGCCGAGAGATTTGAACTGGTGGTCTTAACCGAGTACGACAACAAAAAGGAGAATCGAACGGACGTAGCAGTGCTGAATCGTATTTTGATGTGGAAAGATCACATGGCGACCAAGGAGGCGTTACTCCGAACATATCCCGACAAAAAGGACGAGAAGAAATCATGAAGCATTGGACACAAAACACCGCCGATTTTACATACAACATCTCGATGGATTTCTTCACTCAACTTGAAGATCGAATGCAGGAGAGCGGCATTTCGCGCAAGGAATTGTCTGACAAGCTTCACGTGACACCTAGCGCAGTGTCCCAAACTCTTAATAATCCGCCGGAGAATCCCTTCGTTGATACCATCGTTGGGTATGCCCGTGAGCTCGGCCTTAAAGTGGCCATCGTCGTATACGACGATGGTGATCCTGATAACGATAAGGGACCAATCTACTCAGGAGTTTTTGAGAAGGCATGGCAAGCGCAGGGATGTCCACGCGATCTCTCTCCGTTTGTTGTGGACGCGCCGGTCCAACGCAAGGCGTTACTCCTAATGCCGGGCAGCAGCAACACCCCACTCGTCGGCCACGAAGGTATTGTAAATAGCCTCGTAGTTGACGATGATGCACCAGTCGCGCAGCGCAAGTTACCTCGGCACGAGACAGGATCAAACCAATTCGCAGGAGAAACATATGCCCAAGCAGCGGCAGGAAAATAAAACCAACGGCGCAGATAAAGATAATCAGGCAGGCATCACTCGTGCCGCAGACTTTAGGTCACTCTACGTGAACTTTGCGCGATTGGGCTTCAACCCATTTGAGCTTTCTTTCTTTTTCGGTGAGGCTGGAACTACTCCAGAACGGCTAGACCAAGTTTCAGTTGAAATTAAGACAAAGATCGTGATGAGTCCAATTGAGGCCAAATTATTGGCTCAAATGCTCACTCTCACGTTGAGCAACTATGAAAAGAAATACGGAGTGATTGAGATTCCAGACGAAGCAAAGTTAGCTTCTTCAACGGAGGGCGACTAGCGGGTTGCCAGGAGCGGCCTTATAATCCGTAGATCGTGACGGGTGATTGGGGTCCGATTTCCCCGCCGTCCGCCGCAAATATCTGTCTGATTCTACCATGTGGTATCAGATGAAAACCGACAAGGGGAGTTCGGTGAAGTTCTCCGCCGGAAGCCCAAGAAGTCTCCACAAAAGACTACTGAAATAAAGTCCCCAAAGAAACCTTCTAAGCCTTCTCCGAAGTGAGCACATCGAATGGCAGTTTGAATCCTGCCAATCGCCGCAACCTGTCCATAGACGCAGCGTCATCAGCGTGGTGATTGAACCGGTACCCTGTTTGTGTCACGTGAATACTCGTCCTTGACTTCCGCTCAGACATCAAGCTAATATTGCAATCGTACAATCAGCCTCAAGATAATGCGAAAGCCCGCTAACTCCTTTGTCCGGAATATTTTGCATGTAAGTCCTTCTAACTCAAAGATTTTGGTGGTAGTGTCGCCCTAACCCCATGATTCCAAAAGATCAGGGGGGGGGAGGGGGTACCCGCTAACCAGAAAGTAAACCTTTGTCTCCGCGCCGGATAGTGCAAAATAAAGCGGTGCAAAACAAATCCCTGGAAACTCAAAGCTGATCCATGCACCGCCTGACGCTTGGCGATTTCGAACTCACCGCTGTCTCCGACGGTCACTACCGCCTCGACGGAGGAGCTTTCTTTGGCGTCGTTCCCAAGGTTATGTGGGGGAAGAAAGTGAAGGCCGACGCCGAGAACTACGTTCCCGTCGGATTGAACTCAGTTGTGGTCCGAACCGGCCGGCAAACCGTTCTGATCGAAACCGGGATTGGCAACAAATTGCCGGAGCGGCTGATCAAGATTTTCGGCCAACCCGCCAAGTTGCTCGACAATCTGGCCGCCGCAGGTTTTTCGCCGGACGACGTCGACATCGTGATCAACACACATTTGCATTACGATCACTGCGGCTGGAACACGGTTTTGCAGGGCGACAAAATCGAGCCAACGTTTCCCAAAGCAAAATACTTCGCCCCCGAAGGCGAATGGCAGCATGGACGCCTTCAGCTCGAGCGCGACGCGATCAGCTATATATCGGAAAATTACGATCCGCTGATCAAGAGCGGCCAGATGGAATTACTGCAAGGAGACCGGGAGATCGTCCCCGGAATATCGGTCAAAGTTTTCCCCGGACATACCGAGCACATGCAAGCCGTATTCATCACGAGCGGCGGCCAAACGGCATGCTACATCTCCGATCTGATTCCCACCACCGCCCACATCGATCTGACCTGGGGGATGGCCTTCGATCTGCTGCCGCTCCAAACCATCGAAAGCCGCAAACGGTATTACGCCCAGTCGATTCCCGAAAAGTGGCTGACCATGTTTACCCATGATCCGAACACCCCGTGGGCATACATTGAAAAAGATGAAAGAGGAAAAATGAAGGCGCGACCGGTAGATTAACTTGTGGATACCAGCGACGAAGTTCGTAGTCTTTCCTCGAAAAAGTTTTCTACTCGGGCCAGAATCTCAGGTGCGCTCTTTGATTCGTAGATCGCCTTGCGCAGCGCGGCCCCGCCCGGAACGCCGTGCGTGAACCACGAGGCGAACTGTTTCATCTTGCCAACCGCGTCTGGCAACTCTTCTTCAATCAGCATCTGAAAGTAGGTGCGGATCATTTGATAACGATCGGCCTCGGCGGGTTCCTCGTAAGGGAGTGCGGGGCTTCGCTCCGCCGGGTTTTCGCTGATCCAAGCGTTGTATTGCGCGATCTGGCGGAAGATCCAGGGATTCGCCGGCGCGGTCCGCCCAATCATGACGGCATCGCAACCCGTCTGGGCAACCATGTCGCAGGCATCTTGAGGAGTACGAATGTCGCCATTGCCGATGACGGGAATTTTGACTGCCTGTTTGATGGCCGTAATCCATTCCCAGCGGGCTTGTCCACTGTAGCCTTGCTCGCGGGTGCGAGCATGCAGAGCGACCGCGCATAGGCCGCAATCCTCAGCCATTTTCGCCAGCTCTACGCAGACAATATTTTCATCGTCCCAGCCCGCGCGAAACTTGACCGTGAAAGGAATCCTGATAGCCGCGCGCACCGCCTCGAAGATCTTGCCAATCGCCGGCAAATCGCGAAGCAGGCCTGAGCCGCCGTTGCACTTGACTACCTTTTTCGCTGGACATCCCAGGTTGAGATCGACCAGATCAAAGCCGAGGCCCTCGACCATGCGAGCGGCTTCCGCCATTACTCTAGGATCGCTGCCAAAAAGCTGAGCCGAGATGGGATGCTCGTCTTCGTAGAAATGCAGGTATCGCTTGGCTTTCTGGTCCTTCGCACGGAGAACACCGTCCGCGGATGTGAATTCGGTCATGATCAACCCGCATCCGCCAAGGTTGCGAATGAAGCGCCGAAAGACGGTATCGGTGACGCCCGCCATGGGAGCGAGAACGGTTGCCGGGGCGATTTGGATATCGCCGATCATCACCCGGCCGGGAACCGTGGCGCGTGCTTGAGCGATCACGCCCGCGTCCGTATTCGCCGGATTGTCCCAGTACTTGCGCACTTGTCTATTTTACTGCCTTCCCCAAGTTATGCAGCTGTGGCACAATTTGCATCACACCATTTATGGATGAAACTCCCAGAACGCCTTCGTCCGAATCGTCCGGGTTGGATGCCGGGGCATGGATCGGCCGAGTGGTCATCGCCGTGATCCTAGCGGAGGCAATCTGGGGATTTATTGTTTCGGTCACTAACGGCCTGATTCTGCCGTTGCTGGCGAGAACCATGGGCGGTGACGTTCAATCGCCTTTATACCTGGGCAAGGGCGACATCAACGTTCCGGCTTTGTTCACTGCGGTGCTCGAGCTTTGCTTTGCCGGGATCGCCGCGGTTGTGCTGAATTCCGTTCTACAACGTAAATCCAGAGTGCCGCGCAAGCTGGTCAGAGTGACCTCGACTCCGACGCAGCCCTCGATTCCACTCCAGTCCCCAGCTCCACCACCCTCGGTTCCCGTGGCTGCGCCAGTTCAACCGGCAGTTTCAGCGCCGCCGGTGGCTCCGGCGGTTAGCGCGCCGGCTCCAGTAATGATTCCGGCAGCACCGCCACAAGTCACAGCATCCGCGACAGCATCATCTGCTACTGCACCGAAAGCGTCCGACTCGGCGCAATCGTGGTCGCCGCCAGCACCGTCCCCGCAGGCCAAGGCAGCAGCGCCGCCCCCATTGGTAAAACCGAAGCCAGCGAAACCGAAGCCGCCTAAAGAGATTTACTACAACATCGTGGGAGAGCCCATCAATCCCACGGAGGACGACTGATTCGCGCTGTGCCTGGACGGGCGAGGACGACCATTCTCCATCGACGCACTTAGGAGGCAAAATGAAGAGAGCCTCCGCGGGGGAGGCTCTGTCAATCCTTAGGCCGAGACTTAAGCCTTCGGCGCTTCCTTCTTGGCGTACTTGCGGCGGAAGCGTTCTACTCGACCGGCGGTGTCCATCAGCTTCTGTTTGCCGGTAAAGAACGGATGGCAACTGGAGCAGATTTCTACGTGGATGTCGCCCTTATGGGTCGAGCGCGTGCTAAAGCTGTTGCCGCATGCGCACATGACGCGGATTTCGTTGTAAGCGGGATGAATGGCTGCTTTCATGATCTTTTAACCTCTGTACCGAACCATTCGATTCTAAAGGATGGCTGCAGGATTCAGCAAATGGAACCTGCCGGCTGCGTCGCTCGTAAATCAGAAGAAGATCAATAATCCGCAAAGAACGCGCGTATCAGGCAGGCGGGAAGGAAAGCATGAAGCTCATCACGCTGTCGACTTTAGAGATCGCCCCGTGGTATGCCCTGGCTGCTTATTGGGCCGTCAGCGCTTTGCGTCTAAAGCGCATCAAGGTCTCGGAAAGCCTGAGCGGCCGCCTGTGGCACCTCGGTTTATTGATTCTGGTATTTATGCTTCTGTATTCCGACCGGGCAGAATTCGGCGCTTTAAACTTACGCTTTGCGCCAGAGACCGCCTTGCTCCGAGACTTGGGGATCTTCCTGACATTTGTTGGCGCCGGAGTTGCCATTTGGGCCCGGTACAGTTTGGGTCAATACTGGAGCGGCCGAGTTACGCTGAAAGTAGACCATCAGCTCATCCGTGTGGGTCCTTATGCCTACGTTCGTCACCCGATTTATTCTGGGCTGCTGATGGCAATGGCTGGCACTGTATTGATCATCGGCGAGTGGCGCGCAGTGCTCGCGGTCTTTTTGGCGTTAGTCGAATTCTCCCGCAAAGCGGCGAAGGAAGAGGCATTGCTGAGTACTGAATTCGGCGAGCAGTATGGCGAGTATCGCAGGCAAGCTGGGTTTCTGACGCCGCGTTTCTGGTATGTAGCCTGAGGTGGCGAATGTGGCTATTGGTTCGGTCTAAGTCCCTCGCGAAACACTTTGATAATGTCCATGTCCTCGATCTCGACATTTCGTGT
>JBEKGG010000254.1:0-6202 GCA_050012915.1 Terriglobales bacterium
AGAGGACCCAGCGGGCCCAGTGAAACTCCGGTGGAGTTGAAGAAGATCCTACGAGCCAAAGCACCCGACTTGACGATGCAGGCGGACGACATACTTTTTGTCCCGACGAGCACAGCCAAGATCATTGCGGGACGTACGTTTGAGGCAGCAGTGCAGGCCGCTACCGCGGTTAGCATCGTGGCCCTCCCCTAAGAAAAAATGACGAGGGGAATTTTTAGCGCGGCGCACGTGGGCTACACAGCTAAGCAGTTGCCGCTGAAGTGAAACGTTCTCCTCTTTCCAACAAGTCCTGCAGCACATCGAGATAGAGCCTGGCAGTGCGATCACGAGAGAAGTATTGAAGAACATGCTGACGGCCATTGCGGCCGAGGGATTCACGCAATGCGGGATCGGCAGCCAACTGGATTACCGCCTCTGCTAATGCCGAGGAGTCTTCCGGAGTAACGAAAATTCCTGCGTTGGCTTGCTCCATCACTTTTCGAGCGTGGCCATCCACGCCTAGAATCACCGGGCGGGCGCACGACATGAACTCCAGCATTTTGGTCGGAAGGACGGTCTTGAAGAGTTCGGCCCGCTTAAGCATTACAAGACAAGCATCCGACGCGGTAATGAAAGCTGGGATTTTTTCGCGGGGCTGCTGGCTCACAAATCGCACATTGGTGAGTCCTCGGGAGTGAGCCAAAGAAACCATGCGATCCTTCTCGGCGCCTTCCCCGACTAGCAAGAATAGAACTTGCGGCACTTTCTCGCGAAGAAGAGTTGCGGCTTCCAGCAGAGTTTCCAGACCGTGCGCATTCCCTATTGTGCCGATATAAGAGACAACGAATTTCCCCTCGGCACCGAGTGAGCGCCTGAGTGCAGCATTGGGAGTAAGCCTGCTGAATAAACTTGTCTCGACTCCATTTTCAATGACGAAAATCTTTTCCTCAGGAACCCGCCAATGCTCAATCAGATATTCCTTGAAGGCCGGAGTCACCACGACAAGGCGGTCGCAACTGCGATAGAGAAATCCGGCGATCTTCTTCAGTGAGCCATGGAGCAGCGAATTTGGCCTGCTGGCGCCGACAGCTTCCAGGGACTCGGGCCAGAGATCGCGAACTTCAAACACGAACGGTACGCCATTGCAACGGGCCAGCCACCAGCCAGAAAGCCCAACCAACAATTGAGGAGAAGTAGCAATAACGACGTCGGGTTGATGCAGAAATAAACCGGTGGCGGCCGCTGAAATGCAAAACGAACTGTAATTCAACATCCGCTCGTAAGCCTTGCGATTGGGGAAGGGAAGCAGCCAGGTGCGGACGACGTTGACGCCGTGGTATATCTCGCGTGCGACTAAGTGACGAATCTTGCGGCGATATACAGGAGGCACGATTCCAGTGGGATGATTGGGAAATCCCGTGAGAACGGCGACCTCGTGGCCTTCCTCCGCCCAAAGACGCGATAACTCAGCCGCCCTGCCGGCTGGCGCTCCCATCTCCGGCGGAAAGTATTGCGACACATAGAGAATCTTCATGAGTTCTCAGTAGTAGCAGAGCTTGAACGCACTTTTGTAGCAAAGCGCGCGAGTGCGCTTTGCGCGGCTGCGCGTGTAGGTTTCCCATTTGTCAGCGTAGCGGGCGAAGACTTCGTCACCGGTCATCCGATGCATCACCCGCAACTGTACGACATGCAATCGATGGTAAAAGGGACTGGCCACCATCGGCAGTACAGTGTTGGATTCCTCATACAGCGACCAAAATCCCAGATCATAGCGATCAAGATTAGCCCGAAGCGTGGTCACCGCCTGCTCGAACAAATCCCGCGCGGGCTGACTTTGTGTTGCCAGAAAATAGTCGTAGATGCCCCACGCAGCCCAGATGAAACCGTTAAGAATGTGAGTGGGCGGCGAAACAATGTATTCCTCGAACCAAAGATTGCCGCGATCATCCCGGAATGCGACGCCACCTTCGTGAGTTGATTTGAGGAAGCTCTTGAACACCCGCTCGGCAGCTTCAAGATAAGCACTGGCGCCTGTTTTGCGATAGGCGCGGACGAGCAGCGAAATCCCTTGGCCTTGCGCCAGCGCGGAATACCAGGGTGCCTTCAACGGCGAACGATACTCCCAGTCAAAATGATGATTCCATACCCATAACCCGTGCGAGTTCGTTTCGAGGTGCTCGCACAACCAATCACTGGCCGCAAGGAATTTTGTTTTTCGCTCGTCGTTTTGGGTTCGGCAGAAGAGGGTGTAGTTGCCCAGCCCCCACTGCGCAATCGCGATCGGGTTATGTCGCAGGCCGATCTTGCCGCAGTAGTCAAGCATCGGGATGCCAGCAGAATCGTAATGTCCACGATAATCCGCTTTCTCGGCAAAAAGCATGTAGTATCCGCCGAGCTGACGAATACTCGCATTAAGATTTTCTCTTGGAGCATCGTGCCAAAAAGTGAGATGACTGTTTCCTGGAACAAGATAAGCGCTGAAGATTCGCCGATAGTATTGCAGACGACTCACAAAACGACCTTAGCATGAGAAACGCACGGCGCTGATGACGTGCGGGATTCCCCGCGAATTGACCCTTACACGCGCCAGATAGTGGTTTCGAGATCGGCATGCTCGACGGCGACAGTCGTCACCGCAAGCAGATTCGTGATGTTCTTGCCGTCGGGCAGGAATGCGTTGCCGTATTGAAACCAACGCATGGGCCAGTCATCTTTTCTGTGCTGCAAAACACAATGCCATTGAATGCCGTCGGAGCTGCCATACAGACACACGTTTCGATCGCGGTTCATCGCGCTCGGTTCAACCATCGTGGAGAAGAAAATTGCATTGCCAACACGACAACCGTAGATCGAGGAACTGTTCAGGCTCGCGACCTCGGAAAGATCTCCCCGGCGGTCGAGCCGATAAACATGATTGCTTTCGAACGGAGTGTCTGAAGAGAAGTACAGCGCACCGGGGGTGGGGACTAACGCAGCCGACCGTGTTTGCTGGTTGCCCGATAGAACCACATCCACAATCTTGAAATCGCACGAAGCACGAAGGATACGGCACTCCGAGCCATAGTCACCGGTGAGCACCCACAGGCAGTTTTCCCATTTGTCGTAAATCATATTGTGCACGTGGCGAATCGCGCCCTTGGGAAATGTGTGAGCTACATCCCAATGACCGCCTCGATCGGTAGATGCATAAATATGAACTTCATCGCGCTGCGGGTTGTCGAAGTACTCTCCCCAGAAGATCTGGTCGTTTGGAGTGGTGGCCAGGTGGAGCGGCCGAGTACCGCGAAGTATCTTGTGAGCGATCTTAAATTCGTTCTCTCCAGGTGCCAAAGTCACAATGCCATTCGGCACCGCACCGACCAAGTGACCGGAAGACAAAGCCGCGAGCGCGTGAAAACCGTCGCGGAAAAGTCGCGAAGTCAGTCGTGACGATGAAGTGATCGATCGCCACGCGTTGGGTCGGTATTGTCCGACGGCGTCCCATTCGAGGGCGCTCGTATGTGCACGCACTTTGGCGCGAAGTACCCGATATCCGCGGGAGGCATAAAGCACGTCATCATGCCATGCCAACGCTCTCATGTGAGAAAAGGTTGCGATGCGAACTGGGTTGAGTTCGCCAGTCTGGTCATTTGTGCTCAACGGGATTGCATGGGCTGCCATGGCTCTAGTTCCCAGCTTTCATACTCAAGAAAGGCCCGATGGCCAGAACGTCCATGCGTGTGCGTTTAAAGCAATCGATCGCTTCTTCAGGCCGGCACACAATCGGTTCGTTTTCATTGAAGCTGGTATTCAAGATTACGGGCGTGTCTGTTTTGCGCTCGAAGGCGCAAATCAAATCATAGTAGAGCGGATTCTCCTCGCGGCTGACGCTCTGCAATCGACCGGTGTCGTCGGCATGATTGACCGCGCACAACTGGGCACGCTTTTCCGGCCGAATCTTGTACACGTGCAACATGAATGGCGATGGGTGATCGTGCTCGAAGTATTCGCACTGGCGTTCCTCAAGAATTGATGGAGCAAATGGACGAAACCACTCGCGCTGCTTGATGCGTGCATTCAGGATGTCTTTCATTCCTGGTAAGCCAGGGTGAGCCAGTATCGACCGGTTCCCGAGCGCCCGCGGACCCCATTCCATGCGGCCTTGAAACCAGCCGACGACCTTGCCCATCGCGATCCGTTGAGCCACGATCTCAAGCAGTGGCTCGCGTTCCAGTTTGCGATAGCGCAGGTTCGCTTTCTTGAGTTCGGATTCGATGCACTCATCGGAGAATTCAGGGCCAAGATACGAGTTCTTCATTACGAAGCGGCGCGGCTGATTGAGGACCGAGTGATAAGTATGTAGAGCCGCGCCGATGGCCAATCCTTCGTCGCCGGCGGCAGGTTGGATCCAAGTCCGACGAAACGGGGTTCGCGAAAAAAGCTTTCCATTGGCGACGCTATTGAGCGCGCATCCGCCCGCCATCGCGAGATTTTCACACGGCACGCGGGCATGCAGTTGCTTGAGGAGATGGAAGAACACATCTTCAAAGCGATGTTGCATGGCATAGGCGAGGTCCATCTCCCGCTGGGTGATTTCTGCGCCCGGCTCACGCGGCTCGCCGAAAGCCTCGATCATCCGAGAAGAAAAATGCCGGGCCAGACGAACCGTGCCGTCGGACAAAATCTGCATGCCCTGATTGCTGCCCAGAGGTTTAAAGAAACTGTGGTTGAGGTCGAAGTGACCGTTTCTCAACCCTATCACTTTGCCAAGTTGGCCGCACAGCCTGTCGGTGCCGTAGGGCGCGAGTCCCATCACCTTGCCTTCGTCCCCATACTGCTCATAGCCGATGAACTCGCAAATCATGGTGTAAAAGCTGCCCAGCGAGTCGGGTAGAAAAATACGATCGAGCACCTCAATGTGATTGCCTTCGCAACGCGCCATCATGGTAGAGACGAAGTCGCCCGAGCCGTCGTAACTGAAGCCAGCGGCCATTTCCCAAGGCGAGCAGTAGTACGCGCTGGCAATATGCGCGATGTGGTGTTCGAGGTGATGTTCGCGGAAGCGAAGCGTTTTGGCATCGACGCCGAGTGCCTCGGCGATCAGCCAAGCCACGTTGCGCATCGGCTGCTTACGCTGACGCAAGCGGACGAAGTTGAGAATCTTGACGGGATTCGCCAGCGCGTATTGAACTTTTTTCGCCAGGTTCGCATCGCTATCCTGGCCTATCGCCACGTGATCGACATCGGAAATCTTCGCGCCAACGAAGTCGAGGCAGGCTTTAATCGCGAGCGCCGGAAAACCAGCGTAGTGCTTAATGCGGTTCAAGCGCTCTTCGGCAATGGCGAAAACAACCTCGCCGTCCTGCACCAGTGCAGCCGACGCGTCCGCGTGAAACATGTTCAGTCCCAGAATCAACATCGGCTGGAGCAGTTTCCTCGATTCAATTCTGTGGGCGCGTTTTTCATGCCAGTCTTCGCGCAACGAACATCAGCAATGGCGCCCAATGGATGCTTCGACGAGCTAACCTCGGCAGTGGACCACCAAACGGCTCGAGCTTCTCGGCCGAAAATCCGTTGGCCTTTAGCAAACAGTCAAACTCAGGCTTTGAATATTGATTGCGCGAATAATCCAGAAACTTGCACCAACTCTGTCCCATGAGACCGCCGAAGCGATGACATGCAAGCTGCAATCGACGCGCCATAGAATCGCGATTCGGTACCGAGACGAGCAGTAGCCCTCGTGGTTTAAGAACTCTGGCAAATTCGGTTAAACAAGCTTCGGGATCGGGCTGATATTCCAATACGCTCGAGCACAAGATGCCGTCCAGAGAGCGATCGTCGAGGGCCAGGCGGGCAATCGTCTTTACGCGCACGAAGCTGAGACGGCCAGATTGGTTTTCTGAACAGAGAGACTGATTGGCCGCAGCCACCATTTCGGGAGCGGCGTCAACACCCACCACACCGCAGCCGCGCGCCGCCAACGAGCGCGCGAGTGTGCCAGTACCGCAGCCTGCGTCAAGCCAAAGAGTGCCAGTTAAATTCCGTCCCCGCAAACACTTCTCCAAGACTGCCCGGCGCATCTGAAAAGAGGACTTCTGATAACGGCATTCCCACTCATTTGCCAGTGAGCCGTGATAGGCGACTGCGTCGGCGGCGAACTGAGCGGAGGTTGCGCTCATGACTCACTCTTCATCCGCGACTCATAGATCTTGGCTTTGATGTGGAAAAATTGAATGCCCTGGAA
>JBEKGG010000255.1:0-6191 GCA_050012915.1 Terriglobales bacterium
ATTTGTGGGAAAACTACGGCATGCATCAGGAACGCGGCAAGGAGACGATCACGCACATCGTCCGCATGTTCGCCGGCCACGACTTGAACCATCTGGAACAAGTAGAGAAGATCGCAAAGGGCAGCCGAAGCAAGCAGGCCGCGTGATATGAAACTGGGAATCGGCATTCTGCTTGCCCTCGTGCTCGGCCACGTTGTCGCGACCGCAGCTGAAGATCGCGGCCTCGTGCTGCGAGGCGGCAAGGTTTATGCCTCGCCGAGCGCTGCGCCCGTCGAGGATTCGGTGTTGCTCATTCAAGATGGCCGGATCGCTGCGGTCGGCAAACCGAGCGATGTCAAAATACCCAGGTCCGCGCAAGTGATCGATTGCACTGGCGAGGTAATCGTCGCCGGTTTCTGGAACAGTCATGTGCACTTTGAAAATGGCTGGGCGGACGCCGCGCACGCCCCGGCTGAAAAACTCGATGCTCACATGCGGGACATGCTCACCCGTTGGGGATTTACGACGGTATGGGATCTCGGTTCCGATCCCAACAACACATTAGCGCTTCGCCGCCGGATCGAGGCTGGAGAAATTTCTGGACCGCAGATCCTCATGGCGGGCGATATTTTTCCCCACAACGGCCACCCGGTTTATCTTCCTCCAGAACTGAAACTGCCCGAGGCCGCCAGCCCGCAAGAATCGGAGCAGATGGCACAGCAATATCTAAAGATGGGCCTCGACGGCGTCAAACTTTTTACCGGATCGTTCATGGGCGACAAACCCGTGATCAATATGGATACAGCCATCGTAAAAGCTGCGGTCGACGTCGCGCATGCGCAGGGCAAGCCAGTTTTTGCCCATCCGCAAAACTGGGCGGGCGTGGACAACGCGTTGGCTGGCGGCGTCGACATACTCGCACACACCATTCCGACGGAAGGCCACTATACGCCGGACGAGCTGTCGCGCATGAAGCAACAGCACACTGCCCTGATCCCGACTCTGACTCTGTGGACAACTGTGGTTTCGGACCCTGCCGTCGCGGATAAACTGGTGCAGTCCGGCGTCGATGAGTTGAAATCGTTTTTCTCCCAGGGTGGTACCGTCTTGTTCGGGACAGATGTGGGCTTCCAGTCCAAGTACGACACGACTGAGGAATATGAGTTCATGGGCCGAGCCATGCCGCGGCACGACATTCTGGCATCGCTTACCACAAATCCTGCGGGATTCTTCAAGGACGCTGCGAAAGGCCGGGTGGAAGAGGGAATGACCGCCGATTTAGTTGTTCTCGATGGCGATCCCGCGAGCGACGTGCGGAATTTGGCTAAGGTGGCGTATACGATCCGCGGAGGAAAGATCATTTACTCCAGCAAGCCGCATTAGTCCGTGCTGGCATCAGGGCGCACTCCGAGCCAGGAGCGGGGAGGCTTCTCCGCGTTCGCGTATTCCAGGATATAAGGCCTTCGAAACCCGAATAAACTGCGCTTTGGAAATCCGTTCGTTAAGGTTCAAAAACGTCCACTCTCATGGTGCTCCAATGCGTGATTGCGCCGCAGCCGCCGAGTTCTGAATCAGCATCTGCGCAACCAACACTCACGCTAATCGTGTGACTGTTGGAGCTGGTATTCGTCACGCTGGTTACAACTGAAGCGGGATAGCCTTGACGCGCGTGTAACTGGTCACCGCTGTTGGTAGCAGTCGTGAATACGCCCATCTCAAAGGTATATTCTCCGTTCGGGTTTGTAGGTCCGACTGTAGGCGCCGCGCCGTCAATCAAAAACTGGTACAACCCTTCAGGTCCTGGTCCAGGACAGGTTCCCCCCATACACGGAAAGGTAGTTGCAACCTTGGTCTCAAGCGAAATGTGGAAAGTGCACGTTTGTCCGGTGGCGGCGGGACAGGTTACCGGAATCGAAGCCAACAGCGGTGTCATCCCCTGACAACCATATCCAGTACATCCGGCGTGGACGGTTGACTTGTCGACGACAAAAGTGGTGGTCACGAGCGTTTCGTTGCTGATAATAGTTTGGGCTGCGGCAACCGGAGTCACCAACAGCGACAGCGCGGCCAAAGCCAATAAAGCGAAGTTCTCTAACATTTGTGGGAATTTCATTTGCTGCCTCCAATAGAATCGGATAGGGCGCGAAGACGGGACCCAAGTCTAGCACGGGAATTGTCCCATCCGGGATCGGGCACGGTGAACGGTACGGCGCGCTCTTTTTTCACACTGTGCACCAACTTTCATCTATCTCAATTCCCGAAAAGCAGTTATAGTTGTTTCCGCTCAGCGATTCACTGACGACAACTGACCTGTTCTGATGGCGCGAAAAAGCGGTTCCACCATCTCGCAGGAGGAGTTGTACCCACCGGCCCACGAGCCTGCGCGCCCCGCGCCTGACGGCGCACTCGACGACGCGCGAATGCTCGACTTGGACGTGGAACAGGAATCGCCCTTCCTGCGCGGACAAAAGCGTGTCTCGGTTCGCCGGGGATCTCTGCCCAAAAAAGCTGCCACTAGCCTGACTTGGGGCATTCTCGCGGCGGTCATTCTATTTGTCTGCAGCACTGCGGTTGCTGCCTTGTATCACTACGGCGAACATTCATGGCGCTTCCGCGTTGACTCCAGCGACGACATCGAAATCACGGGACTGCAGAACGTCAGCCGCTACCAGATCCTCGAAGTCATGGGCGGCGACATCGGACGCAACATCTTCTTTGTGCCGTTGAGCGAACGAAAGCAGACTCTGGAAAAAATCCCCTGGGTAGAATCGGCCAGCGTGATGCGCTTCGTTCCCAACCGTCTGCGGATTGAGATCCACGAACGCACGCCCGTCGCCTTCGCGCGGGTCGGATCCAAAATCATGCTGATCGACCCCGTAGGGACGCTCATGGATTTGCCCGCTGCGGGCAAGAAAAAGTATTCATTCCCCGTGATCCTGGGAATGAATCTGGGCGAGCCCGCATCTACGCGCGCCGCGCGCATGAAAATCTACAACGACCTGGTCAGCCAACTGGACGCGGGTGGGACACACTATTCGCAGGAGCTCAGCGAAGTCGATTTAACCGATGGGGAGGATGTGAAGGTTCTTCCCAGCGACCCGCAAGGCGAAGTGCTGGTGCATCTGGGGTCGTCCAACTACCTTGAACGTTACAAGGTTTACGTCAGCCACGTGCGCGAGTGGCGCCAGCAGTTCGACAAACTGGAGTCCGTCGACTTGCGCTACGACGGACAGATTATCGTGAACCCCGATTTGCAGGGGACAATCAAACAACCGCCGCTCACGAAATCATCAGCCCAGATCGCCGTGGCCGCCGGAATGAAGCCTGCGGCGCTGATCACGCACCAGGTCCTCGCCCAAAAATCGACTGCTGTTCTCACTCCGGCCTCGAAGCCCCCGGCAAAGGTTGTAGCGAAGAAGACCGCAAAAAAAACGCACCACAAAGTGACAGCAAAAGCTACGCCGACGCAAAGCGCGCCGGCTCAAAATCCGCCGGCTCAAAATCAAAGTGTCGCGAAAAGTATCGCTCCGACGGCGCAGTCTTCGTCGGCGCCGAGCGCGCCATCGCCGACCACACCCATAAAAACAACTCCGCCGCCGTCAACGGGAACAGTCGCGGTAAAACCAGGAAGCAAACCGAGTCCAGCAATTGCCAAGGGAGAGGATCATCCATAGGCATGGCGAATCCGCAGCACAATTTTCTGACGGCAATTGACGTAGGCAGCGCCAAGACTTGCGTGCTGGTCGCCGAGATCACCGACTCCGGCCTGCGTTATCGTGGACACGGGATTTCCGAATCGCGCGGCTCGCGCAAGGGCGTGATCGTCGATCTGGAAAAAGCGGTCGCGTCGATCCAGAAAGCGGTCGAGCAGGCCGAAGATGTTTGCGGGGCTCCCATCGAGCACGCGCTGCTGGGCGTTGCCGGTTCGCACGTTCGCGGCATGAACAGTCATGGCGGGTTGAGCCTGGGCACGCGCGCCCGCGAGATTGCACGCGACGAAATTCGCCTGGCCGTTGACAAAGCCCGCGCCATTCCGTTGCCCGCCGACCGCGAAATTCTGCATTTGCTGCCGCAGGAATTCATCCTCGATGAACAGAGTGGTGTGCACGATCCAATGGGCATGATGGCTATGCGCCTCGAGGTCCGGGTGCACATGGTCACCGCTGGTTCGAGCGCAACGCAGAATGTAGTGACTGCCGTGAACCGCGCGGGAGTTCACGTCGACGACACCGTCTTCGAGCCGCTGGCCTGCGCCGATGCCGTTTTGCGCTCCGATGAACGTGAACTGGGCGTGTGCTTGATGGACCTGGGCGCGGGCTCGACCAGCCTGATTGTCTTTCAGGAAGGCGCCGTGATTCACACCGCCGTGATTCCGATCGGGGGCGACCATTTCACCAGCGACCTTTCAGTTGGCCTGTGTACTCCACTGGCCGAGGCAGAGAAGATCAAAAAGCTCTACGGCAACGTGATCGTGACTTTGATTCCCGAAGGCAATGAAGTCGAAGTCCCATCGGTCGGCGACCGGCCTTCGCGATTGATTCAGCAACGCATGGTTGGAGAAATTCTCGAGCCGCGGGCCCGCGAATTATTCGAAATGCTGCGCGACAACTTGCGCCACAGCGGCATGCTCGATGTGTGCGTGGGCGGCATCGTTTTGAGCGGAGGCACATCGCGTCTCGCGGGGATTCTCGATATTGCCGAATCGGTTTTGCGGCGTCCTATGCGTTTATCCTGGCCGACCGCGCTGGCGAAAATGCCGTCGACGCTGGCAGAACCAGAGTACGCCACAGTTCTGGGAATGATCTTTTACGGCCATCGATCGCGAATCGCCCGCGGCCTGCAGGATACGCGCTGGAGTTCGCGTTTGATGGGATTGTTCGCAAAAAAGGGAGCATGAAATTCAAAACGGTTTTTGCAGTGCAGAAAGAAAATCCATCGAGGTGCAGTAACCATGAAAAATGAAAATGATATTCGCATTAGCTTCAACGAAGAGGCTCGCAACGACGCCAAGATCAAAGTCATTGGAGTGGGTGGAGGCGGCGGCAACGCCGTGAACCGCATGATCGATGCCGGTATGGAAGGCATTGAGTTTGTAGTCGCGAACACGGACCTGCAAGCGCTGCGCATGTCCCGCGCGCCCATGAAGATTCAGCTCGGCGTCAAGCTCACCAACGGTCTGGGCGCGGGTGCGAATCCTGAAGTCGGTCGCAAAGCCGCGCTCGAAGACTCCGACAAAATCATCGAAGCCCTCGAAGGTTCCGACATGGTGTTCGTCACCACTGGCCTCGGCGGAGGCACCGGCACCGGAGCGGCGCCAATCATTGCGTCGCTGGCCAGCGAGATGGGCGCGCTTACCGTCGCTGTCGTCACCAAGCCGTTCGCATTCGAAGGCAAACGTCGCATGCAACAGGCCGAACGCGGCATCGCGGAGCTGATGGAATCCGTTGACACCACCATTGTGATTCCCAACGAAAAACTGCTGGCGGTCGCGCAGGATGCCGGCTTCTTCGAATCTTTCCGCATCGCCGACGATATTTTGCGCCAAGGCGTGCAAGGCATCTCCGACATCATCACCATTCCCGGGATCATCAATCGCGACTTCGCCGACGTGAAAGCCATCATGGCCGGCATGGGTTACGCAGTCATGGGCGCGGCCACGGCCAATGGGGCGCGCCGCGCCACCGAAGCCGCGCAAAAAGCAATTGCCTCGCCGCTGCTCGAAGCCGGGGCCATCGACGGCGCTCGCGGCATCCTGATCAACATTACGGGGTCCTCATCGCTCAAACTCGCGGAGGTGCAGGAAGCCTGCACCATCATTCAAAGCGCCGCGCACGAAGATGCCAACATCATTTTCGGCGCGGTGATGGACGAAAAAATGAAAGACTCAGTGAAGATCACGGTCATCGCTACCGGCTTTAAAGACTCTGATCGTCATCACCGGCGGCACGAAGAACGGCCGAGTTTCGTGGTTTCGCGCGAGAGCGCTTCGCCCCACGACGACTTTTTCGATGAACCTCAACCGGAGCGAGAGCTTGATCCCGAGCCCCTGCCTCCGCCGATGGTGATGGAGCAATCTGCGCCGCACGCAGCCGCTGTGGCTTCGACCGAATCCATTTCGGTCGACAGCATGCGCAACGCCATGATTGCAAATTTCGAGCAGTCGGATCTCGACGTTCCGGCGTTTCTACGTAAGAGGAGCGAGACGATGTAGG
>JBEKGG010000256.1:0-6147 GCA_050012915.1 Terriglobales bacterium
CGCCAAAATCCGGGTCAGTCCTGTCTTTTCCCAAGTTTCCCCCGAGTTTCCCGACCCGCAGATGCCGTAGAAACATAGCTAGCTATGTTTCCGGTTTCTGCGGACCCCCGCCGCAAGACTTCCCAACTGGGAAAAGCACGACTTCAGAGGCTGCGGAAAATCCTCCACAATCCGGGAAGGGCACGACTTCACTCGTGCCGCAAAGACTGAAAATAGACTCGGGCTTCAGCCCCTGAGGCACCCCACCAACCCATTCTTCCCACAACCCAAAGAAATCGCCCCAGCCTCGAACTCCCCGGAGTATGATGTGAGGCCTGGCGGGTGGCCCACCCATTCCAATGCCACTCTAAACCACATTTAAGAAAAGGGTGCCCCACCCTTCCGCGCCCTCCGCGGACGGTGGGACGCGACACCGCCCGAACTGACAGCTTTTCCTAAAACCCACCCTTCCCCGAGAACTCCCAATCCACAATTCCCATTTCGGAACTCCACCCCAACTTTCCTCACTATTCCCTTGACTTTACTTTGAGATATATTTCACAATAACATTATTCCTCAGAAAGAATTATCAAAATGCTCCCAACCCTCCCCAACCACTCCCGTTTCCCCACCCCGCAACTCCTTTGTTCCCAAGATTTTGCCTCCAACTCCTTTCGTTTCATAGATCTGGCCCGTACCCTCGCAGTCCGACTCAATCGATTCATAGATTTACGCGAATTCGCGTGTTTTTTTTCAGGAGTAGTCCCATGCACAAACCTCTACCTGCCCATCCGAACGTTCGTCGCTGCACCCACATCAAAGTCAACGGACAGCGTTGCGGCTCCCCATCCCTGCGCCGCGAGTTTTTCTGTTATTTCCACACCCTGGTCATCAAAGGCGTGCAACAGCGCGTCGATAAGCAACTCGGCTCGATCGCCATGCTCGAAGATCGCGAATCCGTCCAGCTTTCGATCATGCTGGTGGTCGACGGGCTGGTCAAAGGCACGCTCGACCCCATCCGCGGCCGGCTCATCCTGCAAGCCCTGCGCCTGGCCGCCCGGAACGTACAACACCTCCGTTTCGGCACGCCCTTCGAAGCCGACAAGCAGACCATGGTGCGCGAAGTCCCCAACTACGCCCGCCAATATCTGATCGAACACCCCGAATACGGCCCACCGCTAAGCGACCGTGGCGAAGCCGAAGCAAGCAAGTGTGGCGCGGGCGCCCCCGCCCGCGAGGCCACAACAAAATCCGGGCTCCAACTAGAAGCCCAAGCCACAAAAGAAGGCGAAGCCGCTAAACGCGAAGCCGAAAAAAGCCAAGCCGCAGACTCAGCGAGAGACCCAGCCGCAAAGCGGCGAAAGAGTGCAGCCCACGGCGCAAGCCGTGGGACAAAACCCGAAACAAATCCAGCTCCGGAGGAGCGAAAGAAACCCACCTCCGAACCCGGGACCCCGAAAGAATACAAACGAATCAAACAAGCGCAAGCCGCAATTCCCGGAGCCCTGGCAGGAAACTGGCGCGACCTCAAAACCGTCTTTGAATTCGCCGGAATCTGCCAACAAAACAAGGAAGCTACATAAGGCGCGAGCTTCCCGATTTCAAACCAGACCCCTTTGCATCCCGAGGAACGTGAGGCGAGCCACTTAATTCTCAACCGACAAACTGGACGAGTTCTTGATCAGAACTTCTACCGCGGCCGCAAACACGGAGCGCAGTTCCGTCACATGCCCCGCCGGAATAGCTTTCGAGATCAGCAGCATCGCGGTTCCGTGCGCCATGGTCCACAGAGCCAGCGACAGCCGGGTGTGGTCCGCAGCCGTCCCGCCCAGCCGCTGCGCGAGTTTCTTCTCCATGAATCGCATGGTCGGCCGATGTTCCCGCAGCGCCGAAGCACGATCCGGCCGGGCTGAATCGGAGAGTTCATTGGCATGAGTGTAGTAAAGCTCGTACTCATAAGGATGGTTCACAGCGAACTCGAGATAGCGTTCGCAGGCTTCTTCGGCACCCGCGCAAGGCTCAAGGGCTTCGACGACATCCTGCTGAATCCGGCGCAACAGCGCCCGCAAGATTTCCTCGCGGTTCCGGAAGCGGCGATAAACCGCAGGAGTGTTGGTCCCGGCCGCCTGGGCGACGGCGCGCATGGTGAGTGTTTCGTCCGCTCCCTTTTTCCACAATTTCTGGGCGGCGTTCAAAATACGTTCCTGCAGATGAGGATCAGGTTGCCGTGGCATTTCCGTCCTTTATCCCTACATGAAACGATTTAATGATTTATATTGACAGCGTTAACGTAACGCTGTATACATAACCAATATAGGCCTGCTTCCCATCGTTGTATAGCGAATTTCTGGAGCCATTCGATGTTTTCCTGGGACAATCCGGAAGACCGGGTCGCGGTCGTGCAAATGAACGCTGAGCTGCGTCATGCACGGCTCGAGCTGCTGAGCGCCGAATGCGCCACGCATCAGCTTCGCCTCCGCTTTTCCGTCGAAGACCTCGCCCGCTACGGCGAGCAGGACCTCTTGCGCAAGGCCATCGAATCAGCAGCAGCGTTGAACGATTTTTTCGCTTCGATCGACAGACAGATCCCGCAGGCCGGCCAGCCCTCGCCCGCCAGTTCTGCAAAGCTGAACGAAGAACAGGCGAACGAGATCGGCACCTCCATCGCTTCGTACATCCAGCAGCAACGCAACCGGTATTTTCCCTCGGCTACTCCGCTGAGTGCCCAGTCGAAGTCCATCATGCAGCCTTTCTTTTCGCCAAGTCTGCTCGCCCACTTGAGGACTGTGGAACTGCGCGGCAAAGACCTTCCCGAACCGCCGTTCTATTCCAAGGCCGGAGAGCTTGGATTTTCCAACTTGCCCAGCTTCGCCGAGATGAAGGCGTTGACCTTCATGGACGTCGTGGTGTCGAAGGAAAGAATCACCGACAACGCCCTCTTTCACGCCTTGGTGCATGCGGTCCAGTTCCAACTCCTCGGATTGCAGCGCTACGTCAATCTTCTGGTTCGCGGCTTCCTTAGAACTCATGCCCACTTCGCCGTGCCACTCGAGGCGCACGCCTTCGCGCTGACGTCCAAGTTTGATCGAGACTCGACGGCAGGTTTCTCCGTCGAAGAACAAGTCCGCCTCTGGATAAAGGAAAGCCGTTACTGATCCCGCAGGTTGCCGCGCAATTAGCCTGTGCCTATCTTCTGCAAGAACTCCAGCAATTCTTTGGGCAGCGGCCGCGCGAAAGACAACGTCGCACCGCTCCGGGGATGCTGCAACTGCAAAGCAGCCGCGTGCAGAAAATTCCTCGACAAGAAAATAGGACTTTCATTTTTCGCGATCATCTCGCGCGGCGCTCCATACAAAGTATCGCCGACGACGGGATGCCGCAGCGAAGCCAGATGCACGCGGATCTGGTGCGTCCTCCCAGTATCGATCCGCACCTCCAGCAGGGTGAACTTTCCGTACTTCGAATCGATTCGTTGTTGCGCCGTGTAGTGCGTGATCGCTTCTCGCCCGCCGGAGCGCTGGGTCGTCATGCGAGTGCGTCGAACGGGATCGCGACTGATGCTGCTGCTAATCGTCCCTCGATCCTGCTTCATCCAGCCGTGCACCAGAGCAATATATGTCTTCTTGACCACACGTCGCGCGAACTGAGCCGCCAGCTTTCGATGGGTCTCGTCGTTCTTGGCCACCACGATTAACCCGCTCGTAGCCTTGTCGAGACGGTGGACAATTCCGGGGCGCAAATCTCCACCAACGCCCGAGAGTTGCCCGAACCGGTACATCAGCGCGTTCACCAGCGTGCCGCGATTGCGTTCGTCATCGGTCGCACCCGCACCGGCGTGCACCATCATCCCCGCAGCTTTGTTGACCACAGCCAAATCGTCATCCTCATAGACGATGTCGAGCGGAAGCTCTTCAGCCATCGCTCGCAGGGGGTGCACTTTGACATCGCCGAGAATCGAAATACGTTCTCCTCCGCGCAAGTGCAACGAGGCTTTCGCAGCATCATCGTTGACTAATACTTTTTCCTGGTTGATCAATTGCTGGACGCGGGCGCGGCTGGTGTCGGCAATCTGGCTGACCAGGAATTGATCGAGCCGCTTACCGGCGTCCTCGGGCTTCGCAACAAAAGTTTTGGGGAATGTGTCCACGCGCGACGAAAATAGTGCCCGTTCAGAATACCGCGACCCTTCGTCAGTATGGATACAAAGATGCAACCCGACAAAGTTACGGTTTCACGGCGAAGACCAGAAAATAGTCCATGCCATCGCCCTTCACGAAGTCATACTTCGACTGCAAAGCGTAGCCCGCATCGGATGCCTCTTTAATCACGATGTCCGCAGATACGCCATGATTCTCTCCGTTTCCGTTGCGGTCGATGATTCCGACTTTCGCTCCCGGACGAAGAGAAGGGCGTAAGTTTTGCAACAGAGCGACCGGCTTATCAATCTCGTGGTAAGTCTTCAGCAGCAACACGGAGTCGATCTGATTCGCTGGAAGTCCAGGATCATCGCTCTTGCTCAGAACGGTTTTCACATTGTGCAGACCCTCTTTCTGAACTCTTTGATCGATGTAATGGATAGCCTCAGGGTTGATGTCGACGGCGTAAACTACGCCACGATCCGTCACGCGCCGGGCCGCCCGCGCGGTGAACCATCCAGATCCGGCGCCGATGTCGGCCACATTCTTGCCGGGTGTGATGCCGAGAATATCCATGACACGATTGATCTGAAGCCGCTCATCTCGTCCCGGCGAGTCAAAAATCGACAGGTCGCCGGTGTAAGGCGTGCTGGTTTTTCGTGGTGCAGTCTGCGGCGCAGGCGGTGAGGGAGCGCTTTGAGCAAGAGCAAAACCCCAACTGAGCGAGAGAAGCAGCGCAGGCAACAACACGCGACGTTTGAACATGGAACTCAATCTCCAAACCATTTCTTCTCTGAGGATAGACTGAGAATGTCTAGATTTGGTGAGCATCGCCCCGTTCGACGGCTTGGTGCCGCCAATGCAATTCTGCTAATCTGCTATGGCTTCTCAAACGAGGGAATCTTCAAGAGATGAGACATCACAAGCTTCTCAGTGTCACACTATTGATCTACTTTGCCCTTCCACTCGCGGCAGCCGACAAAAGTAAAACCACCGCAAACTCTTCCGACGCGAATAAACCGTCTTACGAATTGCCCCAGCCGGCAAAAGAGAATCTCGATCTCAACATGTATCAGCAGATCAGGATCGAAGGCTTGACCCATTCGCATGTGATGGATTACGCCTCTGGGCTGATGGATGGAATTGGGCCGCGGCTCACCGGTTCGCCGAATCTTAAGCGCGCCAACGAATGGACGCGCGATCAACTTGCCGCCATGGGTTGCAGCAACGCGCATCTCGAAGACTGGGGCGAATTCGGCATGGGCTGGCAGCAGTTGAATACATGGACGCGCATGGCCTCGCCCGATACCGCGGTATTCATCACACAAGCCGCACCCTGGTCGCCTTCGAGCAATGGCGCGCTCAGTGGGCAAGCCATATGGCTGGACGTCAAGAAAGACGAGGATCTGGATAAATATAAAGGCAAGCTTGGCGGCAAGGTGGTTCTGCTCGGCGATATGCGCGAAGTGAAGCCGGTGGACAAACCGTTGTTTGCGCGGGACGATGAAAAGGACCTCGCCAAGATTGTCGAATATCCGCTGAGCCCCGAAAGTCGCGACTACATCATGGAGTACATGAAGCGGCTCGAACTGCGAGGGAAGGTCGCGCAGTTGCTGGCCTCGGAGCACGCGCTGGCAGTGATTCTGCCGAGCCGTGATGGCAGGGATAACGGCGGTTCTGGCGGGACCATCTTCGTTGACAGCGGCGGCAGCCTCGGATGGTACAGCTATCAGCGTGAACACGTTCAACCGCTCCCCGTTGTAATTATGGCGATTGAAAACTACGGACGAGTTTACCGCCTGCTCAAAGCCAACGTACCCGTCACGATCGAGTTGAATGTCGATACAAAATTCTTTGGCGATCACGAGCACGGCTTCGACACTATTGCGGAAATCCCTGGAACTGATCCGAAGTTGAAAGACGAAGTCGTTATGGTTGGGGGGCATCTGGATTCGTGGGCGTCCGCGACCGGCGCGACCGACAACGGAGCCGGCACCGTGGTCGCAATGGAAGTCATGCGCATTCTGAACGC
>JBEKGG010000257.1:0-6139 GCA_050012915.1 Terriglobales bacterium
GGCGTCATGGGCATGGTTGCTCTTCCAGATAACCCCCGGCACAAATGCTGAATGGAAGAAAAGGTGCTGCAAGTCTGGGCGATGGCAGCAACGGCGCCACAGGCGGCTGGTGCTGGAGCCGGGTGGGTCGATGTCGCAAACGATCTAGTGAAGAACTTTCTCGGTCGTCCGCAGAATATGGCGGCCTTCCAAAAGTGGATGGGCGAGAAATTTGAGACTCGAAAACTTTGCACGTCATTAGTCACGCAAACTCGTGGGTCGTTCTTTCCATTCAGACGCCTCGTTTTTGTCCGACTGTGTCGGGGACTCAAGGAACATCGCTGAAGTTTTAGTTGTTGTTAAGGTAAGCCCCGGAGGGAACGAGGGAATAGAGAAACAGTAAAATACCTACCGCAAAAAACATCCCGCCAAATACCGCGAAAGACATGAAAGAAATCGCACTGTTCCAACACAGGCTCAGCGCCTCAATGACAAGTCCGAAAATCAGTAGGATTCCAGAAATTCGCAGTTTTCGTCGCATGGCTATCCCTTCGTCTCGCGCTATTCCGTCGGCTTCCAAAACTTCACTTGGCCAAGTTTGTCGACGGGATGGAACGTGTCATGGCATCCGCTGGTAGTGCACGAAAGCTTGTTCGATTTCAAATCGCTCATCATTGCCGTGTGGGTGGGACTGTCTTCGAATGACCGCGCCCCGGCGTGGCAGTGCAAACATTCCCGGTTGTTATATGGGTGGTAGAGGCGAATGGGATGCATTGGCGTCCCGAACCAGTAGACATAGACGTGGTGCAAACCGTTCAACTTGGCTTGGATGGTCCCGAACATGGCGTAATCGGTGTGGCAGGTGTAACAGGCTTTGTCGGCGGGAACCCGATGATTCTGGAAATGAGCGGCCGGAATATAGGAGGGATCGTCCACGTACAAACTCCGCCCGTAGGGCTCCATAATGTGGCACGATAGGCAAAATTGAGTTTGTTCCGAGCGTTCCATGTGCTCCGACGCACCCACACCCGCCGCGACGAGAGGAACAATGAAGAGAGCAAGAAACGCGAGGATTTTTCCCTCGCGCGAGGCAGTAATGGACGGTCGGATAACCACCACCAGGATCAACAGAATGCTGGCGCCAATCAGGAAGAACACGACAGTCGAAGGAAACATCATTTGGATGTGTTCAGCGGTTTATTGGCCCAACCGAAGACTGTGGAAGTCTCCTCGTCATGCGCTCCTTGTCAAAACTATTTTTGTTTGCCGAGTTCGCGAACGTACGCTACCAGGTCTTTGATTTCCGCCTCTTTCAAGGTTTTGCCATAGGCGGGCATCTTATTTTTTCCGGCGGTGACGATTGTTGCGAGATCCGTATCGCTCTCTTTCGTCACTTGGTCGGAACCAAAATCATGCGCTCCCAGCGCCTTGCCAGGAGTGGTATTGGCTTTCCCATCCGCTCCGTGGCACCCGGCGCACTTAGCTTTGTACGTTGCTGCTGCGCTCTGCGCACGAACTGCGGACGGCGCCGAAAGGACCAGCGCCAAGACCGCGGTGAAGGTAGAAAACCTCATCATAGGCTTCATTGTCGAGCTCCATTCGATTAGAAAGTGTCGTTTTGTTTTATTGCTTACATACTCGTTTGACGGGTTGAGCCGAAAGTCCTGGACTCAGAAGGCATACCGGAATGCAAATTCGCCGGTGCTGCCGTTGAAATCCTGTATGGGAATTGGTGCCAGCCCTGGAATTGCGTTCGAAGCTATCCCTTTGCCGTTGTATCCGTAATAGTTCCAGGTCATGCGGTAACTGAGACCTTTGTAAACGTCGAAAATTGCTGTAGCAAAAGGCTTTTGATAATTGAAAGCGAGGGTTCCCGGGACCTGAAGCGGATTGATTTCGAGCGTGCTGCCTCCCACGAACGTTCCCACATAGCCGACCGTCGCGGTCACTCTCTTGATCGGCTTCCAACTAATGTCGCCATAAAGGAAGTGCTGTCTGCTGGAGTACGATCCCAAACCGGGCACGGCTGGCGGAACATACCCTAAACTGGCTGGGCACTGGGTCGCAGGCGGCGGCCCGAAAGCGTTGTTGTAATAGCAAATCTGCGCTTGGGTGTAGATATCGGTGTAGGTGTAACCCAAATCGAAAAATATTCTGGAGTTTGGCATAAGCGTAGCTACAAAACTGTAGGCGCGACCGTGCTCGATATCGTTAATCGTTGAGACGTTGTCGCGATTTTCGTGGAGGTCGACTGCCCCGTCGAAATTGATCCAGGCCCGCGGCTTGTAATTCGCGTGGACTTTATAGCTCTGCACTTGCCGCGGACTGATACGGGTGAAAGAGTAGTCGTTATAACCAAACTGGAAATCTCCCGTGATGCGCAGGGCATCGATCGGTCGCGCAGTGAAGCCAGCAAGCAGCGTCTGCTCGTGGATCTCCGTGATGTTGCGGGACGTATCGTTGCCGGCCGCCGGACCGGAAAAGGTCAGCGAAATCAACTGGCCAGTTGTGGGATCGACCGTCTCAGTGCAGGCGGAGGGGATAGCGCAATCTCCCCGTGCGGCAAAATAGTCGTTCCCGGGAGTGCCGCCGGCACCTCCTGGAAAAAAGGTTTCCGCCGAAAGAAACGTAGCGCTGAAATCTGCAATGGTCCGTGCGGTGTACTCGTAACCAATTCGGCCGGTCACACGTGGCGTGAAGTCGTACTGCAGTTCGAAGGTGTTCGATCGGATGTTCTGTCCGAGAAAAGTGGAGGTGGGACCATCCACCGAGTCGGCCGACGAACTTAAAGAATGGCTGGGACAGGTGGCGGCGGTGTATGGCGGAGGGCAGAGTGAAAGAAATGTCGCCGCACTAAATAACGACTGTGGCTGCGACAAGCCCACGAGGCCTGGCTGCATCTGGCCGAATATGTTGGTCTCGGATGTATCCCACAGGCCGGGCGTGCGCCAGTTGTCGTAGCGGAACGAATCAAGGATGCGAAATTTGTCGGTGATCGAATAAGCTCCCGACCAGTTAGCATTCACGGAAACGCGTTTCGCATTCGCCGGACCACCGGTGGTTCCTCCCCGCGAACCGTCTCGGCTGACATAGTCGTTCACGATCTCGTTGAAATTTGGGATGGTGTTGTTGGCCGTGCTGTAACCCAGAGAGCCGGACGTCTCAAAGTTCTTAAAGTAATTGGACTGAAATCCCAGTCGTTCTGTGGGCATGAAATTACGCGGCTGACTGGACTGACTGTAGGAAAGGTATCCGTTGCAGTTGGGATTGACAATATTCGGTGGCGTCGCGACGGGCGCAGCACAAGGCAGAATCTCAACTGGCCCGGCCGTGCTCCAGATGATGCCTAAATCCACCGGAGTGCCGTTCGCGAGTTGAAATCCGGAATTCTGCGGATTATCGGTGACTACGTTATCTTGCTTGTAATAGCTGAGAAACTGATCATAAGAAATCGTGGTCTTGGGCAGAATCCGGAAATCGACGCCTACGCGATAGGAGTTCGTCGTATAGCTGTAAGTCTGATTGAACTGAGGAATGGTGCCGCCGTCCGTGGTAAAGAAACCGGGTCCCTGGTTACGATCATGAGAAAAGCCAAGCCGAAGTTTTACCCGTGATTGCGGCAGTAACGTTAAGTTGTAATCCTGCATGCGGCGAACCAGGTCGAGCGAATGCGGTGAGGTTGCAATGCCAATCGTGGGATTCGAGGGCGACGGGTTCAACGGATTGGCCAGCAGATTGTAATCCCAGAAATTCTTGTCGCGGCGAAACAGCACGCGAAAGTCATACCACTTGTTCTTATCGATGCGAAGGCGAGTCACATCATTGGGGTCGCCGCCATAACCGAAGTTGCTGAAGTTGAGGCTGTCGAACAATATCCCGTGATGATCAAGCGAGCGCATATCCAGCGTGTAGTCGAAGAGGCGAAGGCCGGATCCGAGATTGACGAAAGTATCGTAGGTATTGATGTTCCCATTGATCGAACTGGTCCGGTACCCGGCTTCGACCGACTGCTGGATGTTGTAGTCTCCCGAATCAATCCCCTTGGTTTCTCCCGCACCGTTCTGCGCTCGAGACAGGGGCGCGCATGCCAGTACTGCTGCGAGGACCAAGAACCTGGACTCGCAGGCCGTCAGGCGGTGCGATCGAAGTTTAGCCTTCGGAAGATGGCGATGTCGGATTGAACTCATAAGCGGTCTCTATTTGAAAAACGTCTGGTCGAAATTCGAGCCGTGAATCTGGATATGGCATAACGTGCATGACTTGAACAAAGTCTCCTGGCTGTGAAATGAAGGGGCCCCTGGAGCGCTGCCGGCTTTCGCGCCAGCTGCAACGTTAGTGTGGCACTGCAAGCACAGCAGATTGACGTTGCTCACCCTCAACATATGAGGATTGGCGCCTCCGTGGGGAATGTGGCAGGAGGAACAACCTTCGACTTTCACCGGCGAATGCTCGAACACGAATGGCCCTTGCTTGTCGGTGTGGCAGCCAAAACAAACCGCATCCTGCGTCGCCGACGTCCGTACTTGTTTTGGCCCAACCGTACCGTGCGGATTGTGACAGTCCGAGCATCCCACCAGGCCCTCGTTGACGCGATGGTGAAAGGGCATCTGGAATTGCGACCTTTGCTGCACATGGCAGGAGTAACAAAGTTCGGGCTGTGCTTTTATTAGAAGAAACTCTTTCGTCTCTGCGTGGTGAGGCGAATGGCAGGAGATGCAGCTGACATTATTCTGCGTGTGCACCGAATTGACGGCATTCATATGCTGGGTGCCACCAGCGTGACAACTCATGCAACGGGAGTTGATCTCCTTGGTTGAGGCCTTTTCAAATATGAATATCTTGGTTTTGTCGCCTCCACCGGCCACGTGGTCCGCTCCGGGGCCGTGGCAGCCTTCGCAACCCTGGTGGGATGGGCCACCCTTTGTGTCGAGGGTTGTCTTCCAGTGCGGTGTTTTCGCCCAGCTGTCGTAGATTTCCTCGTGACAGGTTTTGCAGGTCTCGGCTCCCACATACTTGGAGGCTTCCGTCGAAGGCGCACTGGGCGTGGCTGGGCCGGCGGATTGAGGATTCTTGTCCGCTGCCATGGCTTGCGAGGCGGCGAGCGTCAACACCGGGACTGCGGCCGCGACCAGCAACCAGCCCACGAACCAGGAATGTCGTTTTCTCAGTTTCGTCGTGCACATAAGTCAATCCGCCAATTGCTTCTACGGCGCAGGCTCGCCAGATGGGTTGTCGAGAGGGCAGGTTTGGAATGTATGTGATAGCCGTCACAGGAGCCGCTTTCCCATGACGGTGCGGTTTTAATTAATGAGAGGTGAGGCTACTTTGCCCCAGCTTTCCTCGGGCGGCGAGCCGGTGCTTCCACCAACCTCGCCCCCACTAATCCGGTAGTCCACTAAATTCGCCCCCTTCGTAATCGCCGGCTCGGGCTCAGCGATTGTCATCGATAATTCCTAGGTTCAAAATAATCTACAGCGATTCAATATGCGCTACTGTTCAATATTGCTCACTTTCTCGGAAATCGAACGAGGGGCCGGCCGGGTAGGATTGTGTCAAAGAACACAAAGGGAATACCGCCATTGCAGCGCCTGCCTGACTTAGTTTCTAATCCGTCGGCTTCAGCACGGGGCTAAGCGAGGTCATAGCTGCAGGATTCCGAAAGTACGCAAATGTCGCGCCAAAGACTGCCTTACTGACGTGACGCCACAAGTCATCGCCGAACACGGGTCGCCGCATATTCGTCGATGGCGCGATACAACTGGGTTAAGGCGGGAGCAACTAAGCCGCTCTGACTAAGCAAAAGGCGGCATTCGCTAGCAAGCGACTGCATCTCTGCCGAAGCGTGACGAACATGTGCGGCGAAAATGTATTCTGCTTCTCGCTTCGAGAAGAAGCGACGCCAGTAAGAAGCGGCATACCAACGCGGCAGCCAGGAAAAGAGCACCCGCAGTGGGAACGGGTGAACCGGTCGCCCAAGAGCTCGTACTACACCGAATCCCTCGCGCACGCCGTTAACCATTAGATCGAGAAGCGCCCGGCTGCGACTTAGTCCCTCGCAGTCTCCTCCGGCGAGATAGATAGCACCACTTACCGCGGTCACAAACATAGCCAGAGAAACCAAACAAGCGTTCATGTCACTGTCGATTTGCGCCGGGAATCC
>JBEKGG010000258.1:0-6121 GCA_050012915.1 Terriglobales bacterium
ATGGCGATCTATCTGGTTTCCGTGCACAGCTCTGCGAACGTACATTTTGAAAACACTCAGGAGTTATCCATGACACCGGCAGGGAACAATGGAATCGTTGACAAGCCCAGCAGTCACTCGGTCGAGCAAACGGTCGAAAAGCTAAAGAATATCCTGCAATCGAAAGGGGTCACACTGTTTGCCTTGATCGATCACAGCGGCGAAGCAGAAAAGGCGGGAATGAAAATGCCGCCCACAAAGCTGTTAATCTTCGGCAGCCCGAAAGCTGGCACCCCCCTAATGCTGGCATCGCCAAGCATCGCGCTCGATCTTCCCCTTAAGATCTTGGTTTGGCAAGATACTCAGGGAAAAACTTGGGTCACGTACAACAGTCCCGAGTATTTGCGGGAGCGGCATAACCTGCCACCGGAGCTGCTGCCGAACATTGCGGTCATCGAAACCCTGGCCACGAAGGCCGCGGAATAGCAATTTGATCTCGCTTGCGCGAAGAACGAATTTGGCAGCGTGCCAGTTGCCTAGATTCCATAGTTCACGCGACGTAGCCCGTCTTTATAGGCCTCACGGGCTTCCGTGGCTTTTTGATGGGCGTCATGCTCCTTGAAGTGCGCGGTGTCCCAGTGCTCCATGGCGACCATGGAATGATCGGGAGTAGCCAGGGCTTCTTCGGCGCGAATGGCATCCACCCATTCATCCACAGCCTTCTTGTAGGCGAGGCGCGCTTGATCGAGATCGGGATTGCTCATAAGCCATGCAGGTTAAGGCCGCGCCTGGGCCCTGTCAATCGGACGGGGCGAATTTAATCGAAAATTAACGAAGTGGTTGAAGATCTTCGCCGCCATTACCGTAGTTTCGCGAAGCAGCCGCAGCGGTGGTTTACCATGGTCGAGAGCGGCGTATATTTCCCGCGTCGTAGGAGACGGGCCCAGTGGAAGTCGATTCACCAGCACATGATGGAGTGATGTCTTGACGACTTCCATGTCAACCGGTAGCGGCACCGCGGCCCGGGTATCTCCGTCTTCACGGTTTGTGCTTCTGTTCGCCGTATCGCTGATGGCTGGATGGCACGCGCTATTCAACACCCTCGCGCTGGCGCTGCGTAACGACGAGTACACCCACCTACTGTTGATCCTGCCGATAAGCGTGTCTCTAATCTTTTTCGACCGGGAACTATTGAAGCCTGCGACCGAACCAGCCATGGGGCTCGGCTCGTTTTTCCTGGTTATCGCGATTCTGATCGGTGGCTTCTCCGGGGTTGCCGCGCCCGTCGATATGCAACTCTCTTTCAGTATGCTCGCCATCGTGATCTGGTGGATCGGGTCTTTCATCTTGTGTTTCGGCACACTCGTCGCGCGGCTATTTTTGTTTCCTCTGGGCTTTTTGTTTTGGCTGGTCCCCATTCCTCCGCTGCTATTAGAAAGGATCGTTGCCTTCTGGCAACATGGCTCTGCCATTTCAGCCAGTTTGCTATTCTCGGCGTTGGGAATCCCCAATACCCAGGATGGCGTCTTCGTGTCCATACCAGGGCTGAATCTTGAAGTCGCGCAGGAGTGCAGCAGTGTCCGATCCAGTCTAATGTTGATTGTGACCAGCATGGTGCTGGCGCAGCTCTTTCTACGATCTTTTTGGCGGAAGGCTGTTCTTGATCTAGCCGCGATTCCGCTTTCGATTGCCAAGAACGGAGTTCGAATCTTCACCATCTCAATGCTCGGAACCCGCGTCGATCCCGCATTCTTGCAGGGCAATCTGCACCGGCATGGGGGCATTGTCTTTTTTCTGCTGGCGCTCGGAGCCGTAGTGCTGCTGCTGTGGTTATTGAACCGTAGCGAGAAACCTGTTCACACGGGTAGCTTGAAACCTGTAGCTGTTCAAAAGCTTTGACTGTTCTGCGCCTTCCTTCTACCATGCTTACGCCTGGGAGTTATCCGGATTCTCGTTTTCTAGCCCTCGCTCTCTAACCAATGATCGGCCAGACTATCTCGCATTACCGCATCGTAGATAAACTTGGAGGCGGCGGCATGGGAGTCGTCTTCAAAGCTGAGGACACAGAACTCGGCCGTTTGGTGGCCCTGAAATTCCTGCCCGAGGATGTAGCTCACGACGAGCAAACCCTGGAACGCTTTCGGCGCGAGGCCCGAGCCGCGTCCGCGCTGAATCATCCCAACATCTGCACGATTTACGAAATCGGAAAGTATGAAGGCAAGTCCTTCATCGCGATGGAGTATCTCGACGGGTCCACGCTCAAGCATCTCATCAACGCTCGTCCGCTTGAGATCGAGCGCCTGCTGTCCGTGGCGATCGATGTCACCGATGCGCTCGATGCGGCGCATGCCAAAGGGATTGTTCATCGTGACATCAAGCCGGCGAACATCTTCGTGTCCAAGCGTGGACACGCCAAGATCCTGGACTTCGGATTGGCTAAAATCACCGACGCTGGCAAGTCGGTCAGCGGTGATTCTCAAACCATGGCCGATGGCGCCGCACTTCACTTAACCAGCCCCGGAACGGCTCTGGGAACATTGGCCTATATGTCGCCCGAGCAAGTGCGGGGCAGGGAACTCGGGGCGGGCACCGATCTTTTCTCTTTTGGCGTGGTGCTTTATGAAATGGCGACGGGAGTTCTTCCCTTTCGCGGAGACACGTCGGGCGTCATAACAGAAGCGATTCTCAATCGCTCTCCAACCGCGCCCATCCGCCTGAACCCCGATCTGCCGGCGGAACTGGAACGCATCGTCAGCAAGGCTTTGGAAAAAGATGTTGAGTTGCGATATCAAAGCGCGGCCGAGATTCGCGGCGATCTCAAGCGTCTGAAACGCGGAATGGATTCTTCTCGCCTCTCCACCAGCGTAGCTGAGGTCGAACCCGACGCGAAACCGGCGGCGCCAGCTCCCGAGAAACCTGTCCCACTCACCGCGACAAAGGTCGTTCCTGCCAGCCGCTACCATCGCGCGTTGGCATTCGCGGGGCTCGCGCTTCTTGCGTTGATAGTGATGGCATTCTTTCTCGTCCGCCGCGGCGGGCCCATCAACTCTGCCTCCTATCATCTTCTGACTTACCGCCGGGGCACCATCCGCATGGCCAGGTTTGCTCCCGACGGACAAACTGTTGTCTACAGTGCCGCGTGGGAAGGCGCGCCCGTTGAAATCTTTACCACACGTTTTGGCACTCCGGAGTCGCGCCCCATCGAAGTCCCCGGCGCCGAGATTCTGGGGATTTCTTCGTCTGGCGAGATGGCGCTGTTGCTGGACAGCAAACAGACCACGTCGCAGGTCCACAGCGGAACCCTGGCCCGCATGCCGCTGGTCGGCGGTGCTCCGCGCGAAGTATTGGAGAATGTTCAGTGGGCCGATTGGTCTCCAGACGGCTCTCAGCTTGCCATCGTGCGCGATGTTGGGGGACGTAATCGGCTTGAGTATCCCGTCGGCAAAGTGCTTTACGAAACCGGAGGCTGGATCAGCCACCCTCGCATCTCTCGCCACGGTGACATGATTGCTTTTCTCGACCATCCCATTCAGGGAGATTCGATCGGTGGCGTTTCGGTTGTTGATATGGCCGGAAAGAAACGAACCGTGACCGAGCCTTACGAAGGCGGCGCCATCGGCCTGGCGTGGTCGCCCGACGGAGAGGAAATCTGGTTTACTGCAACTCAACTCGGCATCGATCGCGCCCTTTATTCGGTCAGCTTGTCAGGAAAGAAGCGGTTGGTCGCCCGAGTGCCTGCCGATCTAACTCTCCAGGATGCGTTGCCTGATGGCCGAGTCCTGCTGGCGCGGGATTACTGGAGACGTGGACTCATCGTCCGCACCACTCACGACGCCGCGGAACGGGACTTCACCTGGTTGGATTGGTCCTATCCAGTCACTCTCTCTGGGGATGCCAAGACACTTTTGTTTCGTGAAGAAGGCGAAGCCGGTGGACCTAGTTACGCAGTTTATCTTCGCAAGACCGATGGTTCGCCAGCGGTTCGGCTTGGAGATGGGCAATCCATGGCGTTGTCTCCCGATGGAAAATGGGCGCTCTCCAGCCGCGGCGACAACCAGACCGATCTGTTTCTTCTGCCCACCGGACCAGGAGAGCCCAAGCAGTTGGACGGTCACGGAATTATTCACAGCAGAGCCGAGTGGTTCCCGGATGGAAGCCGGGTTTTGTTATCTGGAACAGAACCTAATCACGGCGTTCGACTGTATGTGCAGGATATCTCTACGAACAAAATCGAGGCCATCAGCCCGGAAGGAACCAATGCACTCTCGTTTGCGTTGTCTCCCGACGGGCAGTCGGTCGCTGCGGTTGGCCCGGACGAAAAAGGCTATCTCTTTCCAGTTGCCAAGGGCGATCCTAAGCTGATCCCGGGTCTTATGGCGGGAGAAGCACCCGTCGCATGGAGTGCCGATGGCCGGTCGCTTTTTATCTATCACGGAGGTGAACTGCCCGCAAAGATTTTCCGGTTGGATATCTCCAGCGGCAGTCGAACCCTCTGGAAGCAACTGATGCCACCCGATCCCGCAGGCGTCGAGTATGTCGGCCCAATCCTCCCATCGCCCGACGGCACGGCTTACGCCTATGGCTATCGCCGTCTGCTCTCCGATCTCTACCTGGTAGAAGGCCTGAAGTAAACTCTCGGCGCGCCAGCTTCGAAAGGCAGGCCTCCCACAGGTTAGAAACTGACCTGCAGCCCGAATTCAATCTGCCGTGGAGAGCCCAGCGCGAAGACGCCGGTTCCAACCCCGACGCGAGTGATGTTGTGTCCATTCGCGTTAGTGCCATTAATATTTCCGACGCCTCCGGTCAATAAACCATCCAACGTGGCCGAGGGCAGATCAAAATTGGCGAAGTTGAGCAGATTGTAGAAGCCCACGCTGGGCTGAATAGTGACGCGCTCGGCGATGCTGTGACTCCAGGTGAGCTTGGTATCGAACGCGCGCAGCCAGGCGAGATTAGCTTCTCCGGGCGGAGCCAGCGGGACGCTGGGAGCGACGCCGTCGCCAAAGGACTGGCCCAGGCTTGACGCCCCAATCGTCTGCAGTTGCTGTAAGGTAAACAAGCCATTTTGAATAAGGACTTCGCCTGCGGGCGTTGGTTGGCCGGCGTACGTGTTGTTGTACTGAGTGATGGCGGCGTTAATATTTGAGCCATTAATGCCGCGGTCGAAATTGCCGACGTGAGTTCCCGGCATCGGATCCTGCGCCGTCCCATCGCCGGTGAAGTCGGTACGAAAGATTTCTCCTGGACCCAGGTTCGTATTCGGTACTACGACCGAGACTGCGAGTGGGCTCCAGAAATGCGAGATCATGCTGACTTGAAATCCGGCCGGCAAATCGGCGTAGCCCCCTATCGAGATCTGATGCGTTCGATCCAGCACTGAAGGCCCGAAGTAGCGATTGGGGTTGACGTTGTCGAGCGCCTCGATGATGAAGTCCTGATCCGACGCCCCGGGATTATCGGCTGAACCGCCGCCCGTGTTCTCGAAACGCGATAGCGAGTAGGCGACCTGGAAGTTCAGTGCGCGAATTCCGCGAAACGGCTGTTTCACATTTTCGACCAATTTTGTTTGCAGACCGTTATATACGGATCTGCCCACCGACTTCAGGAATGGCAGCGGCGGCGCGGCGGGATTGATTCCCGGGAACGCACAGTTGTAGCCGAAAACCGCCGTGCAGGGCTGATCGAAGTCCGCAGAGGAGGTGAGTCCATTCCCGGCGTAAGCGGACATGGTGGCACCATTATTGATTGCGCACTGGATACCGGCAGTTCCTGGCGCGCAGCCAAACTGGCTATTCGTCGCATTGATTGCGGCCAGAGCCCCCGCCTTGTTGAAGTAATTAATATTTCCTGTCTCGTTCTCGTCTATTCCCAGCAAATAGTGAGTTTGCACGTTGCGGACAAAGTCCACGCTGAAAACCATACCCGGCCTGATTTCGTGCTGCAAGCCTGCGTTGATCTGGATCGACCGAGGAGTCTTGTAATTGGGATCGAACATGGACGCGGTCGTGCCAAAGCCGAATCCCTGATCCAGCAGCGATCCCACGTAATTCGGATTCGCCTGGCTCGCGTTAAATGGAGAAAGCGTCTGGTACAGCTTCTGGTATTGCGCGATCTCGTTGGCTACGGTTCCAATCGCCACCAG
>JBEKGG010000259.1:0-6115 GCA_050012915.1 Terriglobales bacterium
GAGGATGCCCGTGGTCGCGAAAGGCATTGAATGTGACCGGTGGAATCGTGTTTACGGTGTCGGGCCCGATCAGTTCTTCGACGTACAACACGTCACTATAGCTGGGGTTCTTGGTGCTGGTACTGGCCCAGAGCACACGTTGCGTCTGCGCCCCTTTAGCGGTCAGAGCTTTCCAGCGATCGCCGCTGAAGATCTTCTGATAGCTGGCATAGGTTTCCTTGCCATTCGCAATTGCGACCTTGCCGAGAAGGCTTTTCAATTGCTCCTGCTCACGCGGATCTTTGGAAGTCTTCAGACGCTCGCCGACGATAGCATCGATTGAATTGTCAATCCGGCTGATGAAGAAGCTGGCCACGCTGGCCATTTTGCTGATGTCGCCTCCGCGCCCCGCCATTTGTTCGAGGCCTGCGATGTAAGCTTGCGCAACGTGTTTATAAACTTCCTGCGAGAACAGCAAAGTGACGTTAACGTTGATGCCCTCACCAATCAATTCCTGGAACGCGGGAATACCTTCGGTGGTGCCGGGAACCTTGATCATCACGTTCTCGCGGCCGACGGTTTTCCATAATCTGCGCGCCTCGGCCAGAGTTCCTGCGGTGTCGCGAGCGAGATAAGGCGAGACTTCGAGGCTGACGTAACCGTCGCGGCGTTTCGAGTCTTGATAGACGGGGCGCAAAATATCCGCCGCATCCTGAATGTCGCGGATGGCGAGAATCTCGTAGCGGCCTTTAGCGTCGAGATCGGTTCTGGATCGCAACGACTGCAGAATGTCGCTGTACAACGTGCTGTCGCCGATCGCTTTTTCGAAGATGGAGGGATTCGAGGTCATGCCGCGAAGGCCATCCTCTTCAATCAGGCGTTTGAGTTCGCCGCTCGTGAGCAGATCACGTCGGATGTAATCCAGCCAAACCGATTGGCCGTACTTCAGAAGATCTTTCAAGGGGTTGGTTGCTTTTGCGGTCTCGATGGTTCCGGTTGCCATAATGCCTCCATTTAGCGAAAAACTCTTGCCGTACTTAACAGTTATGCCGCTCCGCGCCAGATCCTTCAGGACCTTCGGTCCTTCAGGATGACGTCAAACCCTGCTGCGCCTCGTTGTTGCCGTGGCGCTAGATTCTGACGTCATCCTGAGGGACCGCAGGTCCCGAAGGATCTCGCGCGCAGTGCCCATGCTCCACCCCACGCGAAACTCTACTTCGACGACGCAATCGCCTGCCGCGCTGCCTCCACAACTTTCTCCGTGGTGAACCCGAATTTCTTCAGCAAATCTTTGATCGGCGCAGACGCTCCGAAGCGATGCATTCCGATCATCTTCCCGGTTGGCCCGACGTATTGCGACCAGCCAAGCGTGGCGGCTGCCTCTACCGATACGCGCGCTTTTACTGCAGGCGGTAAAACCTGGTTCTTGTACTCTTCGCTCTGCGCGTCGAAGATGCCCCACGACGGCATGCTGACTACGCGCGCCTTGATTCCCTCTGACTTGAGCTGCTCGTACGCAGTTATGCAAAGGGAAACTTCGCTGCCAGTTCCCATGAGAATGACATCCGGTTTTCCATCCGGCGCGTCGGCCAGGACGTATGCGCCTTTGGCAACGCCCGAAGCGGGAGCGTATTTCGAGCGGTCAAAAGTCGGCACGGCTTGCCGTGTCAATACCAGCACGGCGGGCTCATGCTTTATTTGTATGATAATCTTCCACGCTTCCACGACTTCGTTGGCATCCGCCGGGCGCAGCAACAGCAAGCCGGGGACAGCGCGCAACGATGCCAGTTGCTCGATCGGTTGATGCGTAGGACCGTCCTCGCCCAAGCAAAAAGAGTCGTGCGTATAAATAAAGATAGAGGGAATCTCCATGAGCGCCGACAGTCGCACCGACGGCTTCATGTAGTCGGTGAAGTTGAAAAACGTGCCGCCATACGGTCGGATTTTCGATACCGCCAAGCCATTCAGAGCCGCAGCCATGCCATGTTCGCGAACCCCAAAGTGCAAATTGCGTCCTGCGTAACTACCAGGTTGAAAATCACCGGCACCTTCGAACTTGAGCCTGGTGCGGTCGGAAGTTGCCAGGTCCGCCGAACCTCCTATCAGCCACGGGATATTTTCCGCTAACGCGTTCAGCACTTTGCCGCCGCTATCGCGCGTGGCGATGCCCTTGGCATCAGCAGGGAAGGTGGGAAGATTTTTGTCCCATCCGTCGGGAAGTTCGCGGTGCTGCATGCGGTTGATCCGGTCCGCAAGTTCAGGAAATTTCTTGCTGTATTCCGCGAACGACGCTTGCCACTTCTGGTACAGATCGTGTCCGCGCTTGCCGATTCCCTGCCGAAAATTGTCCAGCACACCGTCGGGGACGAGAAACTTCGCATCCTCCGGCCATCCATAATTTTTCTTGGTGAGCCGCACTTCCTCTTCGCCCAACGCTTCGCCGTGCGCTTCGCTAGTATCCTGCTTGTGCGGCGATCCAAATCCGATGTGGCTGTTCACAACAATGAGCGTGGGCCGGTCTTTGGTCTGAAGAAAACTGTTATAAGCTTTGGCTAGTGCGTCGAGATCATTCGCGTCGGTCACGTGCAGCACGTTCCAGCCATAGCCTTTGAAGCGCGCGCCTACATCTTCGGTGAACGACCAGTCCGCAGGGCCATCCAGCGTGATGCGGTTGTTGTCGTAAATCCAGCACAGGTTAGGAAGCTTCAAATGACCGGCCAGCGAAGCCGCTTCCGAGCCGACACCTTCCATAAGATCGCCGTCGCCGCAGAAGGCATACACGTTATTACTGAAGATCTCGAAGCCTGGCCTGTTGAAGTTTGCCGCCAGCCAGTTTGCCGCGATCGCCATACCAACCGTGTTTCCAATTCCTTGTCCGAGAGGTCCAGTCGTGGTTTCGACGCCTGCGGTCAGGCGATATTCGGGATGTCCGGGAGTCTTGCTATCGAGCTGGCGGAAGTTCTTAATGTCATCTAACGTGACCGCGAATTCTCCAGTCGACTCATACTCAGGATTAACCCCGCGAACCTCGCACAAGTACAGCATTGCGTAGAGCAACATGGAGGCGTGTCCGTTCGAAAGCACAAAGCGATCGCGATTGGGCCACGTGGGGTTCGCCGGGTCGAAGCGTAAGAACTGCTGCCACAAGGTATAGGCAACGGGGGCAAGCCCCATGGGCGCCCCGGGGTGTCCAGAATTTGCTTTTTGCACCGCATCGATTGCCAGGGTGCGGATGGTGTTGATGCTCAGAGTGTCGATTTGCTTGCCGGTCAGCAACGTTTGTTCGCTCGCCACCATAGAAGCTTCTCCCTTCGGACGGAGTGATCAGAATGTTTCAGTCGAATGACTGTTGGCCCTGTCTCAGTTCGCCGAGAACAGAGAAACTTCCCTCATAGGGCAGTTTACCAAGGTTTCGTGGGACCCGTGAGCGATCCAAGCGAAAAAAACGAATCTCTCCCATCGGTTATTCGCATTTTCGATTAGCCTCATTAGTCTTTATGATGACACCGGCGGGACAAAGTTGCAGTTCCTGAATTTTATGTGACTAATGGAAGCGGCATTCTCAGTGCTAATTACGAAGCACAGAAGAGTGCGCAAACACTTCGTAAAACTTCAATGTCGATGGCGTCTCGGATTGCTAGCGCTTCATTTGCGCCAGGTAGCCCTGTTGGCTTTGGTAGGTCTTGGTCGTGCTTTCCACGAACTTCAAGAATTGGCGCAGGGTTTCGCGTTCGGCTGGGTCGAGATTGTCGAACTTGAGGCGAACTCCGAAGCTGGGATTGCTTCGCGTCACGATGCCATTAAGGATCAGACCTTTAACCCAGATTTTTCCATTAGCTACCCAGAGTCCGATTTCGAGCTTTACTCCAGTTTTCAACGGAGTCAGAGTTTCAACGAAGCCGCCGCCCAGACTGGTATTCGACAGATTGCCCCAAATCGGAGCGGGTGAGCCGTCCACGCGCAACTCGACGGCGACAAAACATTTCATCCGCGGATATCGCCGCCGATCCTGGCCCCAGCAGGGAGTGAAGAGGTCTGGCTCGAACGGTGGCGTCGCTGCCGGCGCGGTTGGGACTGACGGCTCCAAAGAAACCTTCGGAGACGATGCCGCAGGCTGAACTTTCGCCGCTTCAATCTTGATCTTGCGCATCGTATCGCGCAATGCCTGATCACGCCGGGCGGGCTCGGCATCGCGATATGCCTGCAACAGCTCTCCTAGATGGCTGATGATGTCAGGATCGGTGAGGAGCTTGGTCCAGTCCACTCCGGGCGCAGAAGTCTTGGTTTCGTTCATTCGGTCGGTTGGCTCGATTTAGAGGGTTTTCCCCACAGTCTAGAGTGAAGCAGGACCGCAGCTCCGGCAAGATGACCGTAGTGTAAGGTTATCAGTAACCAGTACCGGCAGCTTTGCCGCCTGCCGCAGTTTCCCGCGCTGATCCGGCGCTCGATAACGCAACCGCAACCGCTGTCAAAAGGCTTACCAGCAACGGGAACCACACCTGCGCTATCCAAGCCACCGGGATAAGAAAGAGCACGTCGAAATCAGTCAAGGAGGCCGGCCAGCGCACGGTAATCCAGAGGCCTGCGTAGTAAGCCATATCCCACAGAGCAAAAACCCAAAGGAACGCCGCCCAGCGCGCGCTTGCCTTCGACGCAGACAGCAGCGCCACACCCATCAGCATGACCATGGTCGCGGCTTCGCGATACATCTCGATAGTAAGCAGGCTCTGCGGAAACTGCGTCAGCGACTCGGCTTGCGTGTAGCCGAGCGACGAATGCCTGAGATCGGCGAACGTTCCCATGTAACCAGGCAGCAGACCAATCGCGGCGCGCAGGTAGACGACGACCGCAGCTTCCACAAATCCGAAAGCGACAGCAAAGATGGCAATAATAATGAGCTGCCGCCAGTGCAGATTCGATCCTTTGCGCCGGTAAGCGAAGTACGTGGCCAACGGAATCAAGAGCAACAGGTTGACCCACCAAGGTTGCGCCCAAAGCTGGAAACTCGGCATAGCAGAGAGATTCTACCCCGGCCGCGTTCCGCAGTCGTTTGCATGCCAGGGAGTGACCCCCTGATCGAAACTCAAAAGATCGGGATTTAAACTATCAAGCTCAGTGCCTGAAAGACGTCGCTTGCGATGCCGCTGCCAGTGCCAGGCACACCGGAAGCGATATCCTGCAAGTCTCCGCCGCTGCGAACCGGGCGGTTATGATGCGCGTCCATGTGATTCGAATTCTCTACGTTCTGCTGTACCGATGAGTAGGCCTTCTGGGCCCCGGTTAGATTGCCGGATTGCAACGCCGACCCGAGATTGCTGAGATCCGACTGCATTTGAGTGCTCATGAGTCCGGAACTCGTGGCGCTGTTGTTCAGAGCGCTGAAAAGTTGCTGGGCACTGCTTAAGTTGCCAGTCTGCAGAGCCTGCGTCAGCTGCTGAAATTGCGTCCCTGATGGCTGGTTTGGATTTGGCAGCATGTTGGATTGATTCAGCGCATTGCCGGATGAGATCGCGGATACTGACATTGTCAACTCCTCGCTTCGAACGATTTCCTGAGTGCAAGCCACTTGCCAGAGTTGTGCTCGCTCCGAAGCTGATGATTTCATTCGAGGGGGAGCAAGTTTCTTGCAGCTTTGTTTTCGGGATCGGATCAATCGCAGGCAAGTCTTGCCCGGCGCCGATCGCAAACCGGCAAAGTATGCCGAAACCACCGACCTGGAAGGCGCTTACCGGGCTGCATACGTCAAATCAAGAAGCGCTCAGGATGAAATGGGGCAACCCGCCCGGCGTGGGCGCATTGCTTGGAAGGAACTCTGGAAGCCTCACTTCGTTGACTGCAATTGCTGCAGATCGGCCAGCACTTGCTCGCTGTGCCCCTGTGGACTGACCTTAAGATAGACCTTTCGGATTACGCCCGTGGGATCGATCAAGAAAGTATTGCGCGCGGCCAGAGTCATCCCGTTGTATTCCATGATCGAGCCGTATTTTTCGACGACCGCGTGGTTGGAATCCGCGAGCAGCTTGAAGTTCAAGCCTTCTTTGGTGCAGAAGCTCTTGTGAGAATCCACGTTGTCCACGCTGACCCCTAGGATCACGGCATTCAGTGGAGTGTATTTGTCGAGGTCGCGTTGGAAATT
>JBEKGG010000260.1:0-6075 GCA_050012915.1 Terriglobales bacterium
AAAGGACGCGAGCGCGAGCGCTATGCTGTTGTCTACGGCGCCAAAGTGAAGGTCAACGAAGGCGATCAGGTTCAACTCGGCAAAGTCATGGTCGAATGGGATCCGTACACCTTCTCGGTCCTCACCGAAATCGGCGGCACCATTCAGTTCAAGGATCTGCAGGAAGGTGTCACACTTCACGAAGAGGTCGACGAAGTTACCGGATTGTCGCGTCACGTCGTTGCCGATTCGCCCGACGAGAAGCGCCAGCCCGCAATCGTGATCAAGGGCAAAACCAGCAAGCGTTATCTCATGCCTTCACGCGCTCACTTGATGGTGCAGGATGGCGACACGGCTTTCCCCGGCGACGTGCTGGCCAAGATCCCGCGCGAGACTACCAAAACCAAGGACATCACCGGTGGTCTGCCCCGCGTGGTCGAACTGTTCGAAGCCCGCAAGCCGCACGAGACCGCGGTCATCAGCGAAATCGATGGCACGGTCAAGTTTGGCGAAGTCTCCAAGGGCCAGCGCAAGATGTATGTCATCGCCGACAACGGCACCGAAAAGGAATACTCGGTTCCGCGCGGCGTGCACATCAACGTGCAGGAAGGCGAGCGCGTCAAGGCGGGCGAACCGCTTATGGACGGCCCGCTCAACCCGCACGACATCCTCGCGGTGCTCGGCGAAAAGGAGCTGCAGTCTTACCTGGTGAACGAAATCCAGGAAGTCTACCGGCTCCAGGGCGTGAACATCAGCGACAAGCACATCGAAGTGATCGTTCGCCAGATGATGCGTTGGCGCAAAGTGGAAGATGTCGGCGATACCCAGTTCCTGCTGGAACAGCAAGTCGACAAATTCCGCTTCGCCGAAGAGAACGAGCGCGTGATTGCGCAGGGTGGACGCCCGGCTACAGGCCGGCCGCTGCTCCTGGGCATCACCAAAGCCTCGCTCTCCACAGACTCGTTCATCTCCGCAGCCTCGTTCCAGGAGACAACCCGAGTCCTGACCGAGGCATCGATACAAGGCGCCGTAGATCACCTGCGCGGCCTGAAGGAGAACGTCATCGTCGGACGCCTCATTCCTGCGGGCACCGGCATGGAATACTACCGCAACGTTCGCCTCTCGCCAGAAATGGAAGAAGCGGCCGCGAAGGTGCAGGAAGAAGTTTCGCAAGCGTACGAGGAAGCCGAGCGGGCGCTCGAGCTGATGCGGCACGAAGGCGAGACCGAGGAACTGACGGCAGAGTAAGGCAAAAACAGCAGAAGGGCGGTGTTTGTGCTTACGCCGCCCTTTCGCTTTTCTACCCTGGTTTTCTACCCCATGGCCGCGAATCCACAACGATTGTCCGATCGGGAACTGGACCTCACTTCCCAGTTGCACACCATGCCCAGTCGCTCTACTCTGGGACCGGTGATCTTGCGCTTTTTACGCTTGCTGCGGCTTGCTTTCTGGCGCGCGTTTCAGCACGACGCATTCGCCATTGCGAAAGCGTCTGCATACTCGTCGATTCTTACTTTTTTCCCCGCACTGCTGGTCGTCGGATCGGTGCTGGCCAACTCGCGCAAAACCGCTGCCTATCTGCGCGAGATTACATATGCTCTCGATAGAATCCTGCCCGCGGGCAGCGGCACAGCTTTGTCTTATCTGAAGGGCAGTTCCCCGCGTTCCGTGGGACTTCTGATCACCGCCTCGCTCATCACCTTATGGACGGCCTCCGGCGTCATGATTTCATGGATGGAAGGCTTTCGCCGCTGCTATGAGCTGCCGAAAATCTGGGGCCTGGTGCAAGAGCGCATGATCGCATTTGCCCTGGTCATCCTCGCGGGAACTCCTCTGACCTTCGCGACCATCCTGGTAGCTTCGGGAAGCCGCATTGAACGCAACGTCCTCTTCCACTTGAATCACGAGTTCGGCCTTTACGTCCTGCTGATGTGGACCGCCATCCGCTGGCTCATCGCCACCCTCACCAGCATTGCCGTGATCGCGCTCATCTACCACAACGCCGTGCCACGCACGCAACCCTGGCATAGCGTTTTGCCCGGTGCCACACTGGCCACGGTTCTGTGGTTTCTTTCCACGGCATTATTTGGATGGTATTTGCAGAACTACGCGGATTACAGCATCATCTACGGCTCCCTTGGCGTAGCCATCGCCCTGCTCGTCTGGATGTACATGATCTCGCTTGTAATTCTTGTCGGGGCGGAGTTTAACGCCATGCTCTTCCCCCGAGCCTTCCTCGGCAAAGAACTAAAAGCCATGCGAATACCACAAACCGCAACCAAATAATCCTGCGTAGTTCCCAAACTCCCGACATAAGTTCCCCCTGTCATGCTGAGGAGGCGCGGGCCGCGAAGCGAAGGCCTGCCAACGAAGGATCTCTGCAATCGTAGCCCGCTGGGCATTGTCCTCCCCATGCATTGTCGTCCCGACCGGAGCTCCGCATTCCCGAAGGGGATGGGGAGCGGAGTGGATCAGGAACCGATTGCGATCGGCGGCTTGGGAGAGATTATCGCTCCCAAGGAAAATGAAAAGCCAAAACGCCGCGCCGCTCATGCGAGATAAAGGGAACGGTTGCCGACGCCGAACGCGACCTTTCGTGCCCAGCGCATCGCCTTCGGACTTCGCCAGCCTCAGCTGTCGCAGCTTTCTCCATATACAATAATTAGACCTACACAAATTCTGGTTGGGACAAATTTGAAAAAAGGAAAGCCTTTGCCGAAGTATACCGGGACGGCCGTAGATGCATTGCCCGCTCCCTCCAACATTCGTCGCGCGGATCGCCGGGCAAAGATCATTTGCACCATCGGTCCAGCGTGCAATTCGGAAGAGATCCTGCGCGACCTTATGCGCCTGGGCATGGACGTGGCCCGGCTGAATTTTTCCCACGGAACACACGAAGAGCACGCGCAAAACATCGAGCGCCTGCGCCGCGTGGCTGAAGAGGAGAAGCGCACCATTTGCATTCTGCAGGATCTGCAGGGTCCCAAGATTCGCACCGGCCGCATGAAGGGCGGAGTGCCGGTGATGCTCGAGGCTGGATCCCACGTCACCATCACACCGCGCGACATCGAGGGCACTCCGACCCTGATCCCAACCACTTTTGATGGGCTGGCGCGTGAAGTCACGCCGGGCGCGCGAATTCTGCTCAATGACGGACTGATTGAGCTGCGCGTCGTTCGCGCCCGCGGCGAAGATGTGGAGTGCGAAGTCATCAACGGCGGCCCGCTCGGCGAGCACAAGGGTATCAATCTGCCGGGCGTTGCGCTTTCCATTCCCGCACTCACTGAAAAAGATCGTGCCGACTTGGAATTTGGCCTCAAGCATGGCGTCGATATGCTGGCCATATCGTTCGTGCGCTCCGGCGAGGATGTGCGCGAGGTAAAGAAAATCATCGCCAGCCATGGCAGCGATCTGCCCGTCATCGCCAAACTGGAAAAACCGCAAGCCCTCGAACGGCTGGAAGAGATTTTTGAGGCGGCCGACGGCGTGATGGTGGCGCGCGGTGATCTCGGCGTGGAAATGCCGCCGGAGAAAGTTCCGGTCATTCAGAAACATGTGATCCGCAGGTCGGCCGAGTGGCGCAAGCCGGTGATTACCGCGACTCAGATGCTCGAATCGATGGTCGAGAACCCGCGCCCAACGCGGGCGGAAGCCAGCGACGTGGCCAATGCGATTTTCGATGGCTCCGATGCCGTGATGCTTTCGGCGGAAACCGCAAACGGCCTTTATCCCCGCGAAGCGGTGGCAATGATGGCTCGCATTGTGGTCGAGGCCGAAGGAAATACGGGAGATTTTACGCCTAAGCGCCGCCGGGAAAAGCATTCGATAACAATCGCGCAAGCCATTTGTGAATCCATCTCCCACGCCGCCGAAGATTTGCAGATGGGTGCGATCGCGGTGTTCACGGAGACTGGAAGTACTGCGCGCATGATTTCGAAGTATCGCCCGAAAGTTGCGATATATGCCTTCAGCCAGATGTCGACGGTGTGCAACCGGATGAATCTTTTCTGGGGCGTGACGCCTGTGCGCACAGTACAGGCTCGCAGCGCCGAAGATATGGTTACGACCGCGGAGCGGGAGCTTCTGCTGCAGGGCCGGATCAGCGTTGGTGATGTCCTCGGAGTGGTGGCAGGAACTCAGATGGCTTCCGGCTCAACCAATTTCATGCGGCTGCACGTGGTTGAAGATGGGGCCGCGAAAGTGCCCGTGGCCGCACCCAAGAAGTGATGGCCGTCGCTGCGGCGAGCACGTGAGACAATAGCGTCGATGTCTCAGGAAATACTTTCAATCGCGATCTTCCAACCCCTGCCGGGGCACGAAGAAGCATCTCTCGAGACCATGCGGGCGTTGATGGCCGCGCTGGCTTCCGGCGGATACAGCCGCGACCTGCTTTATCGCGATGCGAAATCACGCGACGAATATATTTTGCTGCGATATTGGAAATCCGAAGAGGCTCGAGGCGCGGCTCTTGAAGATCCCGAAGTGTTGCGCTGCTGGGCCAAGCTTTCTCACGAGATCCGCACGGTAAGAATTTACGAAACTTTGGAAGAAGCCGTGACGCGGTAAGGCATTTAGTTCTGCGACATTCTGTTTAAGCATGCTGCCCAGCCCCGAATCTTTCACCGATACGTCGCTTGATCCGGCAGTTCGCGGATTCGTTCATCGGCCTGCGATGCCTGCCGAAGATGGCCTGGTCCTTACTCACGGAGCGGGATCGAACGCGCGGGCCCCGCTGCTGGTAGCCTTAGCCGAAGCCTTCGCCGACGCGAGCATAACCGTGCTGCGTTGTGATTTGCCTTATCGCCAAAGCCGGTCCTTCGGTCCGCCACGGCCTGGAGACGCAGCTTGCGACCGTGAAGGTTTGAAAAATGCGATCCTCGCGCTTGGTAAATTGATTTCGGGGCGCATATTTCTTGGCGGACATTCATACGGAGGACGGCAGTCGACGATGCTTTGCGCCGATGAGCCGGGCCTGGCGGAGGGTTTGCTGTTGCTCTCGTATCCTTTGCATCCGCCGCGCAAGCCCGAACAGCTTCGCACTCAGCACTTGCCCAAATTGCGGACGCCCGCGCTGTTTGTGCACGGAACCCGCGATCCCTTTGGCTCACCGGAGGAGATGGAGCGGGCGTTGAGCCTGATTCCAGCAAAGAACCGGCTGTTGCTGATCGAGGGCGCGGGTCATGACCTCGGATTCAAGGGACAAGCCAAGGAATTAAAGCTAGCGCCGGATGTTGTGAAAGAATTTAAGAGGATGTTCGAGCGAGATTAAATTCATGCGGGGACAGCTGTCGCGTAAATTTAATTGACCCAGCCGGATTTCGAGCCGCCATTCTTCTTGTTCACATCATCCGGTGGAATGTAGTTGCCATTTTCGTCGAATGTCCCGCTAACAGTTCGATTCTGCTTGCGCATGAACACTTCGAACTTGCGCGCGGCCCGGCGCCGCTTCCATCGATAGTAAGAATTTCGCGCGCTGAAGTAATGTTCGGTCGCGCCGAACGCGAGGCCGCGCTTAGGCATAAACTTCACATATAAAAACCCAAACAGCAGTCCGCCAAGATGCGCGAAATAAGCCACGTTCGAGCCGCGCCCTGCGCCGGAGGCGCTGATCGCTTCGACCAGAGTGATGAACGCGACTCCAGCCACGAAATATTTTGCGCGGATGCTGAACGGAATCGGAAACAGCATAATTTCCCGATCGCCGTAGAGGAGACCAAACGCCATCAGAATGCCCAGCACTCCACCGGACGCGCCGACAGTCGGAGTCTGGGGAGACACGCCTCCGACGCCCGTGTAGGAGATCGCAATCGTGGTCAGCGCGGCACCGATCACGCAGAAGAAATAGAATTCGAGAAATCTTTTGTGTCCCCAATCGGATTCCAATTGCGCACCGAACATCCACAGTCCAAGCATATTGAACAGAATGTGCAGCACTCCGGCGTGCAAGAAGGAATATGTGACGATCTGGAATATCCAACCATGCGTAACAGCAGCAGGTATCAACGCCAGCCCAAAGAACAACGCTCCACCCAGCTCGGGGGTTGCGGCCTTCAACAGTTCCAGGAGCAGATAAACCGCGGCATTGACCAGGACCAG
>JBEKGG010000261.1:0-6065 GCA_050012915.1 Terriglobales bacterium
AGATTTCTGCCGCCGAACTCGACCGGCTGTCTACAAGAACAACCAGCTTTCCAGTAAACGATTTGCCACCTCGCGATTTCGCAATCTGAACTTCCGATGTTTTTCGTTCTTTGCGATCTCCCACCTTCACATCATGGTCGAAGAAGCCGCCAATGAGCTTATCCAGAACTTCAACTCTGCCTCCTGGGTTTCCACGCAGATCGAGCACGACAGTGGAAAACGGGCGAATCTTGCTCAAAGGGCCGTCTAGGTCGGAGGGATCGAGGAAAAAGTCCGGAAGCTTCCAAAACAGAACTTGCTCGCCGACTTTGTGATAACGGGAACGGTCCTCCTCCCTGTGATTTGTTCGAAGCCACGTCATGAAGTCGCTTCTTCGAACCACGGGCTGACCGGGTAAGATTTTGGCCATCACTACAAGAGGACGCTCCTGGCCACTGGGAGACTTCGTTACCAAGTGGAGCCCCGACTGAGGAAAAATCTTGTACCCATACTCGACGTAGCCAATGTCCTGCCGCGTCAGTGTAATTCCGTTGAGAGAGACCACTTGATCGCCCGCTTTGAGCCCCTTCGCCTCTGCATCGGACCCGGGTCGCACCGCCGTAACATAGCAGTCCGACTCGCCGAACGCCTGCATACGCCAGCCGTAGTCGACGCCATACGGCGCGACAGGAGGCCTAAACCGGGTGTGCGAGTCTTTCAATGCGGCGACGGCCCCGGCGACGTGCAACAGAGCCTCGTTTTGGGATTTGGCCTCCGCGATTTTTCGCCGTTCGATGGCGAAATCGTTGTCCAGATCCACTCCATGCATGCCGACGTCGTAATAGTTTTCCTTAATGTCTTTTTCCACGGCATCGAGCATTTGCTGGACCTGCTGATTCGATAGAATTCCGAATTTGGCATGCTCTTGGCATGGAAGGAACTTGGAGACGGCCAGTGCGAAAATGCCTAAAAGAACTACACCCAGCGTATTCTTCATGCCATATCTCCCGGTTGCCTGTCCTCTATCACGCATGGACCACCGTCAACCCTAACTCTTTCTCGAAAACATCGAAATCGCGGTCACGGTGTAGCAGTTCATGATCCGCTGCCAGGCAAAAAGTGGCAATCAGACAATCGATTGTTTTACGAACCGTGTGACCGCGGGCTCGCAGGATCTGGTAGTTCTGGGCCGCCGCGATGGCTAATTCCGTTCCTCCTGCGTGAAAAACGTGAAACCGTAACAGGTCGTCCCGAATCTCCGCGAGCGTTCTTGGATCGCGGATGCCCTGCAACACCTCACAAAGGATCAGATCGGTCAATCCCAGCGACTGCCATTTCAACTGCCGGACTAACCAATTAGCCTCAGGGTTTTCCGTACCCCGTAAGTAATCGATCCAGACGGTTGTATCGACGATCACCATTTAATCGATTCGCTAGGTTGCAACCCGGCCCAGACGTGATTGATTAAGGTCGCCCTCCCACTGCACCTTACCGCGATGCCGGGCAATGGCTCCTTGGGCGTATGTTCTAACTAATAATTGTAAGGCGGCCTCTACGGCAGCTTTCTTGGTCCGGGCGCCGCTGCATCGCATTGCTTGCCGCATCAAACGGTCGTCAATTTCGATATTGGTCCGCATGTCGACAATCTCCCTAATGTGTATATATATCAGATTTATGTGTATGAAGCAAACGGGGCAGACAGGGGCTTGGTCCGTCTCGGGCGCGTCACTCCGCTTTATCCAGCACCTTGCGCGAGATCGCGGTGACCAGCTTGCGGGGACTGAAGCGCACGGATTCTGCCAGCAACCAATTTCGAAATCCGGAGATCACGAGCGTTTTGCCCGCCATCAGGCCGCGATAGCCGTCGCGGGCAACGGTCTTTGCGTCCATCGGGCGAATTGTTTTGAATAGCTTGGTATCCGCGACGCCGGCGCGGCCTTGGAAACCGGTGTCGGTTGCGCCGGGACACAGGCAAGTCACCGTGACTCCCGAGCCGCTCAGTTCGTTGGCGAGCGCCTCGGAGAATGAGATGACGTAAGCTTTCGTCGCGTAGTAAATCGCCATCAGAGGACCGGGCTGAAACCCGGCGGTGGAAGCCACGTTCAAGATCTTTCCGGAACGGCGTTCGATCATGGTGCCGATAAAAAGCTTGGTGAGGTGCGTGAGCGCGGTGAGGTTGAGTTGAATCTGGCCGAGACTTTCTTCCAGCGGGACTTTCGCAAACTCGCCGAGCACGCCGTACCCGGCGTTGTTCACCAGAATATCCACGGCAATGCCCTCGCGTTTCAGTTGGTCAAACAGAAACTGCGGAGCCGATGCGGCCGTGAGATCGAGCGGGATGGCTTTGGCCGAGACGCCAAACTGGCGCCGAAGTTCATCGACAAATTGCGTGAGCTTAGGGGCGCTGCGAGCAACCAGTACGAGGTTGTAATGGTCTTTGGCGAAGAGCTTGGCCAGTTCGTATCCGATGCCGCCGGACGCACCGGTGATGAGAGCGGTCTGGTTCATGGCGGGTGATTCCGTTTTTCTTCACAAACAAAAAAGCGCACCCATGTGACCGGTGCGCCTTTTTGATTCGTAGGAGACGTAGCAAGCTACGTTTCTACAGCCTAGACGCTGGCCATGGCGGGTTCGACCTCGTAGATCGAGTGCCACGACGTGGCGGCCTTCAGGCGGTCGTTCACGTTGTTGATGTTCTTCACGCCTTCGGTTTCCAGCCACTTGCGGAAGGCGTCCGCGCCCTGCTTGGCATAGATTGGGATACCGTCTTTCCACGTGGCTCGGCCGCACAGGACTCCGTTAAACTTCACGCCCGATGCGGCGGCGAGTTCGAGCGATTCCGTGAACTCGGCGTTGCTCACGCCTGCCGACAGATAAATAAACGGCTTGGTCGCAACTTTGGCGGCTTGCAGGAAAAAGTCCTCGGCTTCCTTCTTGCTGTAGGCTTTCTGGCCGGCGTAGGCTTTGGCGCCTTCGACAAACTTCATATTCACCGGCACTTCCACTTTCAGGACGTCGACGTTATAGCGAGGCTTGCTGAACTCGCGCATGCTCTCGGTTACGATCTGCGGCTTTTTCTTGGCGTAGTCGAAACCCTTTTCGTCCCCGCCTTCTTCGTAACCGACAAACTCCAGAAAAAATGGAATGTCGTTGGAACGGCATTCATCGCCGATGCGTTCGACCCAAGCGTGTTTCTTGTCGTTCACTTCCTTGGGATCGAAAGGAGTGTAGTAAAGCAAAATTTTGACGCAGTCCGCGCCCACTTCTTTCAGGCGACGAGCGGACCAGTGATCGAGCAAGTCGCCGAGGCGGCCGGGGCCGGTCTTGTCGTATCCGGTTTTTTCGTAGGCCAGAAGCAGGCCGGCATTTTTCGCGCGACGTTTGGCGGCAGGCAAACCCCACTCGGGATCAAGCAGAATCGCGCTGGCATGCGGAGTGAGAACTTCGGCGACCAGCGACTTGAATTCTTCCATCAGGGCGTCGCTGACTTCGCCGCCCTTTTCCTTGGCCAAAGACTTCTGCAAAGACCCGCGTTGGTCCATGGCCGCTGCGGCGATCACGCCGTGGTCGTTTGAGACTCTTTTTAGGCCAGCTAGCTTTCCGGGAGTAAGTTTCATGGGAATCCTCCGTCTTTATTCAGGATGCAATGAATTCTTAGAGCATCCAATTGTAAACCCAAAGTCAGAGTTGCCCAACTGCCGAGACGCTGGAACGCCACTTCGAAATCGTAGTTCGTCTTACCCCGTGAACTTCGCCCTTATTGGGATTCGATTGGACAATTTGCACAGTTCGACGGATTCTGCGAGGCCGCTACGTCACAGACAGCAGGCGACCGGTTGCACTAGGATCAAGGTCTCACCAGGGGATTTAGTGTGGGTACGGCAAACGGAATTCTTCCGGACGGAACCGAATGAGGAAGGCGATTTTCGTCGGTCTCGCGTGTGTGATTCCGTTTGGAATTGGGTGTGGTGGCGGGAGCAGCAGTTCGGGATCGATTTCGGGTCCTTATGAGTTTGTAGCCACGTCGAATACTACGAGCGGATGGACGACTCTCATCGAAGCCGACTTGGCCGCCAATGGGCCTCAGACGAGCGCGACCGGGCCAAATCAGGTGCAGACTGCGACTCGACTGAACGGGGTTTGGTATGTGAACGGGGACGGTCAGTGTCCCTATTCTTTGCCGGGGCAGAATAGCGTTGAAGGGACGGTGAGCGGCAGCGACATCACGCTTACATTCAACGAAGGTGGAAACGTCTTCACGGCGGAAGGGGCTGTAAGCGGAAGTTCGATCTCGGGAACTTATTCGGGAGGGAACTCTGATTGCTCCGATTCCGGGACGTTTACCGGGACACGAGTGCCGAATCTCTCGGGCACGTTCTCGGGAACGTTGAACTTCCCGTCGGGCGCGGACCAGGTAACGGCGACGCTCACCGAGACCGCAGGCAATGTGCTGACGGTGCAAACCACCTTGAGCGGGGCGGACAATGGAACCTTCGGCTTCACTGGCTCTGCGATCGGCAACGTTATGTTTGTTTCCGGCACGGTCAACGAAAATCAGTTTTCTCTGTTTGGATATTTTGACAGCACCGGCGTGTACAACGGCACGGCTGATTCGATTCAGGTGTTCAACGATATTGCTGGAGATGGCATTTATGCCAACTATGGGTTGTTAGTCGAGGGTGCCTCAACGGACGGGAAGCGGGAGGCAAGTAGTCTCGCTCCTGTCACATCAAGACGATATTAATGAGCGCCGGACGCGAAAAAAAGAAGTTGGGCACTCTTACTTTTTGGGCGTCAGGAGGAATCCGTGATTCTCCCCGTCAAGCGTTCCCCACCCGACGATTTGTCCCGACAGGTTGATCGAGCTGGCGGAGAGCAGGGCCCAACCTGAGTTTTTCCCGATGAGTTTGTTGAGGTCGAGCAGTCCCGTTTTCTTGCTCCAAAAGACGGCGCTTAGGGCGCCCGAAGTAACGATGCCTCCTACTGCGTCCCCTTGATCGTCGATTTCACTTAGGCCGCATGAGTTGCCGCTCAAGGTCCCGAGGTCATGGATTTTAAGGTGCTTGTCCCAAAGTGCGCAGTGGAAGATTCCCGGATGCTTGGCGGAATCGGAGCCGCCGATGGTCTGTCCAAGGTTATTAATATATCCTCCATAGCTTCCGGTGCCTCCGGGGAATGTGCCCAAATCCTGCATGCCTCTGGCTTTCGTCCACAGGAAAGCGTGGAAAGCTGCGCTTCCAAAGTTGCTCGCGCCAACCACCTGGTTACGATCGTTATTGCCAAGGGCCCCAGCTCCCGTGGCCCCTGACAATACGCCCAGGTCCTGAATGGCTCCGTCTTCGTTCCAGAAAACCGCATGAGTGTTTCCGCTGCTGCCAGGAAAGTCGGAGCTGCCGACGATCACTCCCACGGAATTGATGGCAACCGCTTGGCTGGTGGTTCCACCCGGCAACGTGCCCAAGTCCTCCATGCGATATTTACGCGTCCAGCGAAACGCATGCGATGTGCCCTGGTTGGTGAAGGAATACCCGACCACTTCTCCTGAATCATTAATTCCAATCGCCTCGCTGACGTCGCCGCCCGGCAAAGTTCCCAGATTGTGAAAGCCTTTCTCCTTGGTCCATAGGAAGGCGCGCTGGCCGCTCAGATCGGAGGTGCAAGGCGCGGTCGTACCCGTTGAGGTGTCGGCGCAGCCCGCTACCTGGCCGGCGGAGTTGATCCAATTGCCAACGCTGCTAGTGTCGCCGTGCAGGACACCGAGATCTGTCACCACATAACGTTGTGCTGATGCCACAGTGGCGAAAATCACAAGAAGCAATAAACTGATAACGAGCTTACGGGCTGTGGTCATGTTTGTTCTCTTCGCCCCCGGCGAACGATATTGTACCTGGATATTGGACCGGCCCACTGACATGCACAGCACGGTTTGCCAGTTGCTGTGTGCAGACGAACTGAGATATCGATCGGTGACTGCGCGGACTCGAGAGTTTCGCCGACGGGGCCGGAAAGACGGTGGCATAAAAGCCCCCTTGGAAAAGAACAAGGCATTATCCTACTGGAATTCTCGACTGTCACGGAAATTCCTG
>JBEKGG010000262.1:0-6024 GCA_050012915.1 Terriglobales bacterium
CCCCGAGCAACCCGCCGAAAATCACCCGGACGAAACTGAGCGCGAACGGCATTCTAGTAGTGAAGCGCCAGCCGCCTGAAGACTGGCCGGGACCTGGGCGAGGTGGCCCATTCAAGCCGTTCTTTGGCTTGAGTGGGGCAGTTTCCCCCCAAACCCTCAGCCAGCATCTTTCGACATACCGCCCCCGATTGACCTTCCTGGCTTTCTGGTCCATATTGTGAGGGATGGACGCCGAGCGGACCATTACCGAAATCGAGTGGCTGGAGCGCGTGTACGCGGTCCCGGATACCCGGCCGCTGAACGCCAGCGACATTTCGGCGGCGAATCGCAGGCACGACGACCTGCTCGCGCATAGTCCGTGGTTCCGGCTTTGGCAGCAGTACGGGATTTGCTGCCGCTAGCGAACGGGTTATACCCAGCGGCCCCCCATTCATGTTTCAAATCTAAAATCAAAAACAAAACCGGTTGCCCCATTCTTTCCGCGTTCTGTGCCGGAAGGGTGGGAAGTGATAAAGCAAGGGAAAACTAGCCTAACTGTCCATTGCTTTACACATCCTAATGTGTAATAATCTACACATGGCAACCAATCTCGCGCTCGACGACAACTTGATTGAGGAAGCTCGCCGCATCGGCCGCCACAAAACCAAGAAGGACGCCGTCACCGCCGCCCTCGCCGAATATGTGCAGCGGCGCAAGCAACTTCGTATCCTCGATTCGTTCGGCACCGTCGACTTCGACCCCAAGTACGACTACAAAGCGGAGCGTCGCAGGAAGCGCTCCTGAGCATGCTGGTTTTGGTCGATACGCCAGTTTGGTCGCTAGCCCTGCGCCGCAAAGCGGAACATCTCAACGCGAACGAACAGGGTCTAACCTCCGCGTTAAGGGGACTCATCGAGGACGGGCGCGCTCAACTGATGGGCGCAGTCCGTCAGGAATTGCTTTCAGGCGTTCGCGACGAATCCAGCTTCAGGAAACTGCGCGACCAACTGCGGGCATTTGTGGATGTGCGGCTCGATCAAGCGGATTACGAAGAGGCCGCGCGTCTGAACAACCAATGCCGGGCCCGAGGCATAGCTGGATCGGCAATCGACTTTCTGATCTGCGCCGCCGCCATTCGCCGCAACTGGCCGGTTTTCACCGCCGACTGCGATTTCCCGGGGTACGCCGCAGTTTTGCCTCTGAAACTCTATAACGCGCTCTGAGTTAACTGCGGGCGCCTTTCGCGCTCTAAAAACAAAGCCCCAAGCCGCTTTCAGCCCGGGGCGTAACCTGTACAGCTACGATTCGATTATCGGTAAACGCAAATCGGAACGCAAGGTTACTTAACGAGCAGCAAAGAATTACGCGGGCCCCATCTTTGGTAGTATGATGGTAGTATGAAAGAGAAGACATCGATCACACTCTCGGCGGATGTTTTGACCGCCATCGATCGTATCGCCGGCTCGAAGCAATCCCGATCCGCTTTTATCGAACAGGTGCTGCGGGAGTACTTGCGCCAGCGCGCCCGGGCCGCAGTCCAGGCTCGCGATCTCGAGCGGATCAACGCTGCCGCCCAGCGTCTCAATGCCGAGGCGTTGGATGCCCTCGAATATCAGGCGTCGGGCGAGGCCGAGTGAAGCGCGGAGAACTCTATCGCGTCTACAAACCCGGAGGCGATCCCAAGCAGTACCGAGCCTTCGTAGTCGTTAGCCGGCAGATCCTCATCGATTCCCAGTTCTCCACCGTTGTCTGTGCACCCGTGTTCACTCAGGGAGAAGGCTTATCTACTCAGGTGCCGGTCGGAACCGACGAGGGCCTGAAACACTCCAGTTGGATCATGTGCGACAATCTCGTCAGCCTGCGCAAGTCCGACCTCACTCAGTTTCTCGGCTCATTGACGAGACTCAGATTGGCGGAACTGGATCTGGCATTAAAGATGGCATTGGACCTTACCTAGCCGAAACCCTAACACAAACCCTAATCTCCTCAATCACTTACATCCGTCCAATGCACTATCCCACCGCTAAACCCCGATTTTGCCCCTTTCGTTGGGATACGCGTGCCATCCCGCATTGCTTTCAATAGGATAGTCACAACCAGAAAACCAGGGAGAGGTCCATCGAGAAGGCCCTCTTCAGGTCGGGTAACCGGCTGTTGACTTACGGAGTGAAGGTCAGTGGGGTAGGCTCTACAGGTTCAACCGTTTCGAGAATTGAATGGGAGTTTCACCCAGGGAAAAGTGGCAAATGCCTGACTTGCCATAATCCAGCAGTAGAAAGCGAGAGGACATGCACAAGCCAGTGAAGTATGTGGAGAAAGCCGTTACCGTCGCCGCCACGGGGGCGTGGGCGGTATTCGAGCGCCTGAATCGGATTAAACAGAATCCTTCTCCTAAGCCCAAGTGGTCTGACAAGCCTCTGCTGAAGTCGTATGAAAAGACCAAGCCTCCGCTAGGCTGGCCGCGCACGACCGACTCGCTGTGCCCGAGGTGTGTGCCGGAAATCCGGCAGCAGATTCTCGATGGCCATTTGCCGGTCGAAATTTTGTCGAATGAAAAAGTTGGCGAGATCAAGGCGCAGATCATCGAGCGCGACGGCAAGATTTTGATGGTGAAAGATTGCGAGAAGCATGGTCACTTCGAAGATGTGATGTCGATTGACACGGATTTTTCGCGGCATCTGGAAGAAGTTTTTCCGGGGCGCGACATTGTTGCGCACAACGATGAGAAGCTGCATCATCACGGATCGAGCACGGTGAAGTATGGACGCGGATCGGTGCTGACGATTGACCTGACCAACCGCTGCAACATGATGTGCGATCCGTGTTTCATGGACGCCAACCAGGTTGGATTTGTACACGAGTTGAGCTGGGAAGATATCAAGACCATGCTCGATAACGCGATTACGATTAAGCCGCGACGGCAGATGTCGGTGCAGTTCTCCGGCGGCGAACCAACTTTGTCGCCGTACTTTTTGGATGCTGTGCGCTACGCGCGAAAAGTTGGATACAACAGCGTGCAAGCCGCGACCAACGGAATTGAATTCGCGAAGAGTTTGGAGTTCGCGCAGCAAGCCGCGGAAGCTGGGATGCGGTATGCGTATTTGCAATTTGATGGCATCGGAAACGCGGCGAACGCGCACAGAAAAGTTGGCAACCTGTTTGATGTGAAGTTGAAAGCGATCGAGAACCTGCATACGGCCGGAGTGGAAATCGTTCCGGTAGTGACGATCGTGAATGGAATTAACAACGAACAGGTGGGAAGAATCATCAAGTTCGCGCTGGATAATCCGAAGCGAATCGGATTTTTGTCGTTCCAGCCAGTAAGTTTCACCGGCCGCGACGAAGCGGTAACGGATGATCGTCGCGAAGCCCAGCGGTACACCTTGTCTCATCTGGCTCACGATGTAAAAAATCAAACTGGCCTGGGAGAGCCTTCGCGCGACTGGTTTCCAATTTCGTTTATGGGAACGTTCAGCGATTGGGCCGACCTGATGCACGTGGATGATCTGAAGAACGATTGGGGCCAATTGTCCTGTGGCTGCCATCCGAATTGTGGGACGGGGATGGCCGTGATGATCGATAAAGAGACCAAGGAGGCGGTTCCGGTTACGGCTTTCTTGAAGGGCGATCAGTTGGCCAAGGATATTCAGAAAGTCAACGATGCGGCGCGCGGGAAGTTTCTTACGGTTGTGGGGATGGCTTTGTGTTTGATGAAGAACTACGATCCGTTTCAATCGCCTACTCATTTCAAGTTGATGGATCTGCTTAAGAAGTTCGACAAGAATTTCAATGCGACCGGAAAGAATTACGGGAAGGTTGGTCCGGATAGGACGATTGAGGACGTGATGAAGCGGCGGCAGGACCGGTGGAATTTCCTGTTTATCGCGGGCATGTGGTTTCAGGATTTGTTTAACTACGATTTCCGGCGGACCGAGCAGTGCATTATTCCTTACGCCACGCAGGAAGGTGAGATTTCATTCTGCGCTTACAACACCGGCGTGGGCTGGCGGAACATTATTGAGAAGATGCACATGACGGCTACGCTCACCAAGTGGTATGAGGAGCATGGACGGCATGAAATCTTCGCGGGTGGCAAGAATGTGAAGATGGAATCGTCGGCGCACTCGTTGTTGCTTAAAGATGAGCTGGTGACCAACGAAGAGCAGCACGATCTGGATAAGCTGGGCATTGCGAAGAACTCCGGTGAAGAGAAGAAGCGGGCGCGCGATGCCAAGCAGGCAGCGGCACGCGGTCCACAGAAAGACGATGCGGCTTACAACGCGCGCATGGCGGCTCTGTATCGCGAAGTCGTGCTGCAGGAGAAGCCGGTGGTCGCGGAGAACGGATTTATTCCGTTGGGGGCTTTGACTGCGTCCAAGCCGAAGGTGGAAGTGGGTGAGCCGGTTTTGGGCGATTAAGCTCGCGAAGTTTTAGTTGATCGAAAAAGGCCGCCAGGTTTGGCGGCCTTTTCGTTTTGAATGGGGCCTCGCTCTCGCGCGGAATACAACGGCGATCAAGTTCCTGTTCCTGAGAGCGAAACCTTCTGCGGACTGCCGCCTCCGTTATCGTTGATCTCTAGCGATGCCGAGCGACTTCCCGTGGCTTGAGGATCGAAGATGACTTTGATGGTGCAACTGCCGCCAGCAGGCACGCTTTTCCCGCAATTGTTGGTTTGCGAGAAATCTCCGGGATCCGCACCTTTTATGACGATCTGATCGATGGTCAGTGACACGGTGCCGACGTTCGTCAACTGAACAGGAGCCGGCTGACTTTTGGTGCCAACTTTCTGATCACCGAAGTTCACTCCGCCGGACGAGAGCTTTACCACTGTTCCGGTGCCGGAGAGAGCAACGGTTTGCGGGCTGCCTTCGGCATCGTCCTTGACGGAGAGCTTTCCAGCGGCAGCCCCTTTTTGTTGGGGCGCAAACTCTACTTCAATCTGGCAATTCGCCCCGGCGGCAAGAGCGGCGGGGCAATTGTTCTTTTCGGTGAAAGCGCCTGTCGCCGAGATATTCGATATGTTCACCGTGACATCTCCGGTGTTGGTCAAAGTCGCTTTCTGAGGAGAACTGTCCGTACCCACCGGTTGGGTGGGGAATTCCAATTGCGGTGGTGCAAGCTTAACCGTAGAAACCTCGCCATATCCGGAGAGTCCCACGCCCTTCCGACTACCGAAGCCTTCGTAAGTTACGTCTAGTGTTGCGTCTCTCAATCCCTTAGCTCGTGGCTGAAAGGTCGCCTTAATTTTGCAATTGGCGCCGATAGGAAGGCTTGCTGGGCAATCGTTAGTTTCAGCAAAGTCTTTCGGATCGAAGCCCGTAATGCCGATGTTCGAAATGGTAAGGGCCGATGAACTATCGTTGGTCACCGTCACAGTTTTTGGTGGACTCTTGATTCCGATCTTCTCGTCCTTAAAGTCGAGGTGGCTGGGATAGAGATTGATGGGAATCTGCAGATAGACGGAGTGCCCGATCAAATCTATTTTCCCGTCGCCATTGAAGTCGCCCATGCCAAGGCTGATCAGATTGTCGTCGCTCGCCACCGGGGTGGCGTTCTGAAAGGTACCGTCGCCGTTGCCAAGCAATAAATAGATAGGATCACCGACGGCGACATCAAGTTTGCCATCGCCATTAAAGTCGGCGATGTTTACACCAGATGCGAAGTAGTCGCCGGTATCAAGATTGACTCCTCCGTCGCTGGTAAAAGTACCGTCCCCATTGCCCAGCAGCACCGAGACGCCGTTGGTCACGATGTCGAGTTTGCCATCCCCGTTGACGTCCGCGGCCGCCGCCGAAAATCCTCCATAAGCAGTCTGATAGGTTACACCGGCCTGGAAAGTTCCATCCCCATTACCCAGAAGTACGTGCACCGATGCACCATCAGGCACCGCCAGATCAAGCTTGCCGTCACCATTGAAATCGCCGATAGCTGGGCTGCCCAGCAATTCACCGCTTGTGATGAAGTTCGCATCACCAAACGTGCCATCGCCCTTGCCGAGGTAAACAGCGGCTTCGGACTGCCCTGTGAGCACGAGATCCAGTTTGC
>JBEKGG010000263.1:0-6017 GCA_050012915.1 Terriglobales bacterium
CGCGAAGCCTACGAACTGCGACTGCGGGACGATCTCAAGTTTCTGCCCTATGCACCGATCGTTTTTATTTCTGCCCACACCGGCAAAGGTACAGAAAAGATTTTCCCGCTGCTAGAACAAGTTGCCGTCGAACGGCGCAAGCGCATTTCCACGTCAGCCATGAATCGATTTATCGACACGGTAGATTTCGAGCGCGCCTCCGTCCCCATGCGTTCGCGCGTTAAAATTCTCTACATGACGCAAGCTTCGGTCGCCCCGCCAACATTCGTGCTCTTCACCAACCGTGCCGTGAAACTGCACTTCTCCTACCAGCGCTTTTTGGAGAATCAGATCCGAAAGGCGTTCGGATTTTTGGGTACGCCGATTTGGATTAAGAATCGAGCGAGGAATTAGGAGTCCGGCCGAATACGGATAAGACTAAGGTCTTCGCGTTTGGTGGCCGACGTTAATCGCCGAGGAGCGCCGCTTCAATCTCAAAAGTGTGAAATTTCTTTCACTCTGTGCAGATCGCGGCGCGAGGTGTAGAGTCGTCGCCGTGCTCCGATTTTCTCTATGATTTCCCCCGAAAGGGTTGCGGACCATGGAAGACCTCGCGCAAACCGCCCACTCACGAAAACCGAACCACGCAGATCGACCCACGAAAACCAAGTTATGAATTCTGGTCGCAAGACCAACGGAGGAGAAAGAAAATGATTCGAAGATTCGCTGTGTCTCTTCTGGCATTCGCGGCGCTCACGCTGGCTGTCAACGTGTGCCTTGCTGAATCGCTGCCCCTGCTGACGCGCCATACGCGTGAAGTTACGCTGAATGGCAAGGCGCCGCTGGTCGGGCATCTTCCCGCAAACCATTCTATGCGCATCGTGCTGGTACTGCCGCTCCGCAATCCATCGGGGCTGCAGAGCTTTTTGAAGAATGTCTACGATCCTTCCAGCACGACGTACCGCAAGTTCTTAAGTGTCGATCAGTTCACAGCGAAATATGGTCCCTCTGCAACCGACTACGAGAGCGTGAAGCAGTGGGCGAAGGAAAACGGATTCACGGTGGTTGCGACTTCGAGCAACCGCATGAACCTGGATGTCGTCGGTTCGGCGGCCACGATCGAGAAGGCGTTCCATGTCAGCCTCGGCGTCTATCAGCATCCCACCGAAGCGCGCACCTTCTACGCTCCGGACCGCGAGCCCACAGCCGATCTGCCGGTGCAACTCTGGCACGTTACGGGACTCGATAATTATTCGATCCCGAAGCCCGCGCTCGTGAAGCGCGACCCGAATACGCCGAATGTGAAGTCCAACGCCACGACTGGATCTTGCCCCGCCGCTTCGTTCTGCGGCAGCGACATGCGCGCGGCTTATTACGAAGGCCAGGTTCTCACCGGGGAGGGCCAGTCGCTCGGACTGCTGGAGTATGCCGGAACCGATTTGGCTGATCTCGACACCTACTACACGAACGCCGGACAAGTGAACAATGTGCCGATCACGCTGTTGTCGACGGACGGAACCAGCACGAGTTGTGTCTATCCGGCCTGCGACGACACCGAACAGACGATCGATATGACGCAGGCTCTGGGCATGGCTCCGGGAATGTCGAGCCTGGTGATGTATGTGGGATCGAGTGACTCGGCGATCTTCAATGCGATGGCGACCGCGAATCCGCTGAACTATCAGTTGAGTTCCTCATGGGTATGGTTCCCTGCGGATCCGAAGATCGACGATCCCTACTTCGAGGAGTTCGAAGCGCAGGGTCAGAGCTTATTCCAAGCGGCGGGCGATAGTGGGGCTTGGACACCAGAGTCGATTGTATGGCCCGCCGACAACCAATATCTCACCGCGGTGGGCGGAACATCTTTGACGACCCAGAGCGCCGCTGGTCCGTGGGCTTCGGAAACCGCGTGGGGGGACGGCGGCGGTGGCATCTCGCCCGACGACATCGCAATTCCTTATTGGCAGGTTAAGACGGCCGCTGGGTGTGCGGAGTGTTCGCAGACTTTACGGAACGCCCCGGATGTCTCGGCCAATTCCGACTTCACCTTTTACGTGTGCGCCGACCAGCAGGCCTGCACGGCAAACCTGTACGGAGGAACCAGTTTTGCGGCTCCCATGTGGGCCGGATATCTTGCCCTCACGAATCAGCAGTCAGTGTTCAATGGCCTGGGTCCGGTCGGGTTCATCAATCCGAAGATTTATACGATCGGGCTCGCCACCACTTACAGCCAGGACTTTCACGACATTGTTACTGGCAGCAACGGCTATTCCGCAACTATTGGCTACGACTTGGCGAGCGGATGGGGCAGTCCGAACAAAAGCGGCCTGATCGACGGTCTAGGCGGGAAGGCGTATGCCAGCTTCCTTCTCACTTCAGCTCCGACTTCTCAAACTGCGCAGCAGGGCACGACCTTGACTCCGGAAATTATCGCCACGCCAACGGGCGACTTTACCGGGACCATCACATTGACGGCGAGCGGCCAGCCGGCAGGTGTGACCGTAACCTTTAACCCCAACACAATTACCGGTGGAAACGGCGCCACTCTAATGACCGTGGCTGTGGGCGTTACTACAACTCCGGGGACATATCCAATCACGATCACTGGAACGTCGGGAAGCATTGTACAAACCACGACGTTTACTCTCACTGTTATTGCGGAAATTCCAGCGATCAAGGTTTCAGTCTCGCCGACGGCAAGAGGAATCGACGTCGGTAGCACCTCGACGTTCAAAATTACCACCACAGTTTCCGGCGGTTTCGATTCGGCAGTTACGCTGTCGGTGTCGGGTTTGGGGAATGATATGACGGCAAGTTTCAGCCCCAGTACGATACCGGCTCCGGGAGCAGGAACCTCGGCACTCGAAATCGCAGTCGGATCCGGTGCGCTGGCAAAGCGGTACACGCTCACGATAACCGCTTCAGGCGGAGGAGTGACCGGCACCGTAAACCTGGATGTGGTTGTCTACAAGGATTGACGCTCGGAATCAGGACTTCGCCTGAGCGAAAGCTCAGGCGAGGTCCGCGAGAATGAAGTGCCGCTTAAATTCGCCCGTACTTGCTACTTTTTCTTCGCGCTGCTGGTTTCGCGTGCCTTCGCAACCAGTGTGTCGAATCGCGGATCACTATGAAGAGATTTCAATTCAGGATCAGCTGAAAGTTCTCCCGGCGAGATGAGACCGTTCTCGATCGCATGGTTCAGGTCTGTGAAGGCTTCGTCTGGCCGCCCTCTCGCTGCCTCAGCACAGGCAAAGTTGTACCAGGCCTCAGCCACGGTCGCTGGCTGATTCGTCTTTCCCGCTGTCTCGATCACGTCGCGAAACATTTTCTCTGAATCGGCATATTGCCCCTCGCGGCTGAGGCCCAGCGCTTTCATCTCCATGCTCTGCAAAGTGGAAGTATGGTTCGGGCCCAGCACGCGGGTTTTGATCTCGATAATCTGGCTCTGGAGCTTGTCAGCCTGGTCGTAATTACCTTCCTTCATCATGGTGACGGCAAGCATCATCATTGCCCTGAGGGTTTGAGGATGTTCCGGGCCAAGTACTCGACGCTGGCCGGCAATCACTTCGGAATATAGCTTTTCAGCTTCCGAGAAGCGGCCTTCCTCCTCAAGATTTTCAGCCGCGTGTGACATGGAAAGCAGGGTCGCAGGATGGTCTGGCCCCAGAGTTCGCTTCTGCGCCGCGATCAGTTCGCCATAGATCTGATCTGCGTCCGCATACCGTCCCTGAGCGGTCAGAACCTCTGCCAGTTCGTTCGAAGTGCTCAGGGTTTGAGGATCGTCGGGGCCAAGCACTTTGCGCTCTGCGTTCAATGTCTGGCGGAATAAGTTTTCAGCGTCGGCGTGACGTGCCTCATTGGTATAAACGTAGCCGAGGCGATCCATAGACGCCAAAGTGTCAGGATCATTGGGGCCGAGAACCTGGCGCTGGATCTCTATTGTGTTCTGCAACAACTTTTCCGCGTCTGGCAAATGCCCTTGCGCGCGGAGAAGTTGGGCCAGATAACTTTCGCTGGCCAGGGTTCTTCGGTTTCGTTCTCCAAAGAGTGAGATTTGAATTGCCCGCGCATGTTCGATCAAGTCTTGCGCGCGGCCATACAAGCCCAGCCCGGCATAGGTCTGCGCCATAGTTCCCATCAATTGCGCTTGCAACTCCGGGTCCTTGCGCAGCGCAGTGTCTATATCCTTCGAGGACTTATCCAGAATTTCGCGCGCTGTGACAGCGTTACCGCGAGCCTCGCTCGGGTTCGAGACCTTGAACATACCGGTCATAAACTTCGTAACGCGGTCGGCGCGGTCGCGCTCCCGCGTGATCCGCCTCAACTCGATCGCCTGCATCTCACCGAACGCAATCAGCAGCAAGACCACAGCGGCAGCCGCCACCACGCCGAATTTATGGCGCTGAACGTATTTCTTGGTCCGGTAAGCCAAGCTTGCGGGCCGCGCAATGACAGGTTCGTTGCGCAGATAGCGGCCGAGATCGGCTGCCAGTTCCGCGGGCGTGCCATACCTGCGTGCGCGATCTCTCTCCAGAGCTTTCAAAGTGATCCAGTCCAGATCGCCGCGCAACATGCTCGCCAGTTGTTTCGGATCCGAGTTACGTTTTTCTGCGATGGCCACAGCTGCCGGATCATTGCTGAGTCTTGAGCTCGGACTCGTTGGCTCCTCTTCATGCACCTGCCGCAGAACTTCATGAAAAGGTTTGCTCTCCCACTGCTGTGCATCGAGGGCCAACACTCCGGTCAGCAATTCGTAGAGCACTACGCCGAGCGAATAGACGTCTGTTCGGGTATCGACATCAACCGCCGAAGGATCCATCTGCTCCGGGCTCATGTATCCGGGCGTGCCCACTAATCCTCCGGCACGCGTCACCAGCGTCCCGCGCTGCGATGGCTCAGAGATCGCTTTGGCCAGGCCAAAGTCAATAATGCGAGGCACAGGCTTGCCATCGACCTCAACTACCAGGATGTTGGTGGGCTTCAGGTCGCGATGAATAATTGCTTTCTGATGCGCGTGCTGCACGCCTTCACATACTTTTGTGAAAAGCATCAAGCGCTCGCCAGGAGAGAGCCGCTTCTGGTCGCAATATTCGGTGATGGGCAGGCCCTGCACATACTCCATCGCGAAGTATGGTTGGCCTTGGGCGGTGGAGCCGGCATCGAAAACTTTTGCAATGGCAGGGTGATCCATCATGGCCAGCGCCTGCCGCTCCAGATCGAAGCGTATCAATGCGGAGTTGTCATAGCGGCCCGCTTTGATGATCTTCAGCGCAACCTGCCGTTTCACGGGAGCAGACTGTTCCGCCAGCCACACCTCTCCCATCCCGCCTTCTCCCAACTTCCTGATCAAGCGATAGGGTCCAATCGAACCCAAGTCGGGCGCAGGAGATTCCACGGGAGCAGCGTCCTGTTTGGGGGCAACCTCAGGATTGTTGGGACTGGGACTCGCGTTGTGCGGAGTTGCCTTGGGTGCCGGATCGCTCACGCTTCTATCTCTGAAAAAAATGTAAATCGACCGTAAGTTTAGCACTCCGAGGAAGGCGCACGAGCACTTGGCACAGCTCGGCACCTTCGCCGCGTCTTATTTGGATTCGAGTCACCGTGCGATTACTCCGGGTGGGCGGCAGTCCGGAGTTGGCCGGAAGAGGGCTTCCGAAAACTTGCCAGACGACCCTAGAAAATCGGTTTTGTACTTGACAATCCGCGTATTTGTCTTCAGACTCACTCCGCTGTTCGAAGTTTCAGTGGGCTTCAAATCGACTTCGATAACGGGATCTCCATGACAAGGCTTTTTCGATGCGGCGCGTCTTGCGTAACTCTTCTTCTCCTGATGTTGCCGCTGGCGCAGGGCGACGATCACATTCCGCCGGTAGCGTGGCGTATTCCCATCGGCCAGCCGCCGGCAAATCACGGGGGACACCAGCCAGAAATGTCAAACATTGATGTTGGCTTTTGGCAAGGCGCCCCGGTCGGTGGATTTGGAGCCGGTACTTTTTCCCGGACTTACCGCGGCAATTTTGAGCGCTGGCACGTGAATG
>JBEKGG010000264.1:0-6001 GCA_050012915.1 Terriglobales bacterium
CTCCGCGGAAGAGAACGAAGTCCACACGTCGTAGAAGCTGATGCCCTCGGTCGTTTTCAACTGACCAGCCCAGACTTGCTCAGGTGTGTCTTCGTCAAAGTAAAGATCGAAGCCTCCCAGTCTCAACCCCTGTAAGTGGGCGTGCAGAAAGCGGTCATGGTTGTCTTGGGCAACGATGGGCATTGCGGCATCTTCGGCGGCTCCGCCTATGACAGGCAGAAATCTGCTAAAGGTCGTGAACAGGCGAAGCGCATCCACGTCGGCCATACTGCGGGCAGTCTCATTCCATTGCGACAGGAAAGCCTCCGCGTAATCAACTGGCACCAGGGACGGTCGCAATTCGGAAAAAGTATCGTCATTGAAACGGAAATATGCGGTTACGAACCGTTCTTCCAAAATAGCTTCGTTCGTAAACAAAGCCATGGAAGCGCGCTCGTAGCGGTTGGGTGGAGCAAGTAAGACTTCGCCATCCCCTTCAAAGAAGGCTCCCGTCACGCGGCCGGCGACGTCTTCAGTAAATGCGATAGTACCGTCATTGAGAGTGATCTGAATGGCGGCCCGATCGATGGAAACATCACGCACACGATAGACTCGTGTTTTGCTAAGACCCACGTTGCGCAATTGTAGATAGAGATTCTCGGCGGAGTTCAGCTGCGATGCGGGCTCGCTTGTGGATTTGGGAGAGCTTTGGCCAAAGGGCAGGGCAACGGCAGCAGCAATCAAGAACAACCAAGCGAGTGGCAGCGCTCTGGTCCGCATTTTTGAGATTACCCTGGTCACCTACGCCTGCAGCTTAATAGCTTCTAGAATGCGCCTTAGTGCGTACCCCTGTCATCTGCTGCTTGTTAACGACTTTCCTGCTGACCGCGGCAGTGGTCTGCGCTTCGGCCGAAGTCATTCATCTGAAGAATGGCCGCACCATTTGGGCGGACCATGTTCGAGAAGCCGGAACCCATATCGAATACGATCTCGGCGATAACACTTACTCGATACCCAAGTCGCTGGTGGATCATGTCGAGGCCGGCGGAACACCCCCTGCGTATAACTCGTCGGACGGAAGCGCCAAGCAATCCCACGATCTGCCGGAGTTCGCTCCCGCCGACAACTTGAAGAATGATCCTGCGCTCATCAGCAAAGTCATTCAGGACGGGCAAGTCGATCCAGACGCGCTTTCCGCATTGGAACAAGCGGGTAACGCCGAAGCAACCGCTGCTGGGTATTTCATCGCCGGTAAGCATGAATTCGATCACGGAAATCTCAGCAAAGCGCGATCTTATTTTGAGGCCGGCTTGCGTTTCGATTCGCAGAATCCCACCATCCTGAATTATTACGCCGCCCTGCTGGTTAGAACCGGAAATGCCACGGAAGCGTTGCCTTACGCTGAGCGAGCCGTCCGGGTTGCGCCAGATTCACCCGACGCGCTCACCGTCCTGGGATACGTCCAGTTCGCCGCCGACCACACCCAGGATGCCATACGGTCCTGGAAACGTTCTCTCGAACTTCGTCCCGATGCGACGGTACAGAAATACCTGGAAAAGGCGCAGCGTGATGCCACAGCCGAGGCCGACTATTCAGAGCATGAAAGCAGTCATTTCACCTTGAAATATGAAGGCAAGCAAACCTCGGAGGCCCTGCGCGGTCAGTTGCTCGCTACCCTGGAGTCGGAATACGACGATTTGGTGCGCGAACTCGGCATCGCTCCCCGTAACAGCATTCCGGTAGTGCTCTACACCGAGCAGTCGTTCTTCGATGTGACCCAGGCGCCATCGTGGAGCGGAGCAGTGTTTGACGGGAAGCTTCGCATCCCCATCAACGGATTAACCTCGGTCACGCCCGAGCTGACGCGCGTGCTTAAGCATGAACTCGCGCACTCCTTTATCAGTCAGCTTTCTGGCGGACGTTGTCCGCAGTGGCTAAACGAGGGTATCGCCCAGGCCGTCGAACCCAAGCAGATCGCTCATGGTCAGCTTCTGGCCAATCTTTTCCGCACCCAACAGGAGATTCCCCTTAACGCCCTCGAGGGCAGTTTTATCCACTTTTCGAGCACTCAGGCCACCGTGGCCTATGAAGAATCGCTTGCTGCCGTGCAATATATCAGCGACACCTATGGCATGAGTGATCTGCAACGGATTCTCGAAAGACTGGGACAAGGCAGTTCGACCGAAGCAGCACTACGCGCCACCATCCACTCCGATTACGGGCAACTGGAAGTAGAAGTTGGCAAGTACCTTATCGGCAAGTACGGAAATTAGTGCCGGACGCCGAAGTGTTCTGTTTGCCAGATTTTTACGCTACTTTCCCCTGAAAATCCGCTCCACTCCTGCCCCTTCACTTAAATCAGGGATTACGCCCTGTGCCGGTTTTTTGATTGGTTTTTTGCCGAATTGTGTGCTAACGTCTCCGCTCGATTTACCATGCGCGCTCTCTTCCGTTCCGCCCAGTCTCGGTCTGCCGTCGTCCATGAACCGGTTCACTCCGATATCCTGGAAGTCCATGGGGCCGAGCTTGCCTCGGTCTATTACGGCCACCGCATGGCGGGCGATTTTTGCGATTTCATCCGCGTTGGTCCTCATCGCGTTCTCTTCGGCTTGCTCGACGTCGCTGGCGGTCTCGAGGATACGCGCCCTATCGTCTCCGCCGCAAAACACACCTTCCGAAGCGTCGGGACCGAAGTATTTGCCCGCCGGGATCTGAACGAAGCCGACGCAATGATGGAATTGTGCCTGCAATTGAACCAAGTCATTCTGAAAACCGCCAATGGAGTGCGGTCATGTCCAGCCTTTGCCGGCTCCTACGATGAAAATCTCGGCATCATTTGTTACTTCAACGCTGGCCATACTCCGGGACTCATTCGGGATCGCAAAGGGGTTAGCGAACTGCCCGCCACCGGCTTGCCCTTGGGGCTTTTTTCCCACATGACGTCGGATGCGCCCATGGTTGCACTCGAGCCCGGCGCGGCCCTTTTTCTGGCGTCGCGCGGAGTAGTGGAGGCGAAGCACAAAGGGGATGAGTTTGGATTGCAGGGCGTAAAAGAAGTCCTTGAGCAATCCAAAGGCGCAAGTTCGAAAAAACTTTGCCTATCGGTTCTTGACCGGGTGCAGCAGTTCGTGGGGAGCACACGAATCCGCAATGACATGACGACACTTGCCCTGGCTCGTAATTTCTCCGAACCGACCCTGGTGGGAATCTAGCGTTGTTTCGGCCCGCGCGCCGGTTTGCCCATCGCAGCGGTCGGTGTCACAATATCTAAATGCAAAAATCTCTTACTACACTGGCAACTACGATGGCCGCCGCGATCATGCTGCTCGGGAATGCCCTGGCGCAGCAGACACCCCCGGCACCGACTCCACAAACTCCTGCGGCAGGAAGCCAGACTGCTTCCGCTTTCAAAACCCAAAAAGATAAAGTCAGCTACGCCATTGGGATGAACATTGGAACCACGCTTCACCGGCAATCCGTAGACATTGACCCGAAAGTGCTGCAGCAAGGCCTGGAAGACGCCATGGCCGGAGGCAAAACTTTGCTTTCTGAAGATGAAGCGCGCGCCACTCTCACCGAATTCCAGGCCGACATGCGCAAGAAGATGCAAGAGAAAATGCAGGCGGCGGGCGAGACAAATAAGAAGGAAGGCGCTGAATTTCTAGCTGCGAACAAGGCAAAAGAAGGCGTTGTCACGCTGCCCAGCGGTCTGCAGTACAAGATTCTGACCGCCGGCACTGGACCGAAGCCGACCGCAAGCGACTCCGTGGTCTGCAATTATCGCGGCACGCTGATCGACGGCAAGGAATTCGACAGCTCGTACAAACGCGGCCAGCCCGCGACCTTTCCAGTAAGCGGAGTGATAAAAGGTTGGACGGAAGCTCTGCAACTCATGCCCGTGGGATCGAAGTGGCAACTCGTCGTTCCATCTGACTTGGCTTACGGCGAACGGGGTCAAGGTCAAGACATTGCCCCGAACGCTACCCTGATTTTTGAAGTGGAACTGCTCTCGATTCAGAGTAAGGACCAAGCCCAGGACAAAGGTCAAGACAAGAAGTAGCCGGAGTCGTTAGTCTCCCGGAAAATCGTTAGCTCCTTCCCCTTTAGCGGTTGCGGAAAAAACTGATGGCGTTGGAGCTTTGAAGGGGCACGGCTTCCCAGCCGTGCTCTTTCAAGACTTCAGACACCGGTATCGGGCCTTTTTGGCAAGCTATCGGAAGCACCTTCCCGCGCACGGTACATCCGCCGCTCTATCGTTTCTTTCGTGCGGGACCCGCGTTCGGCGGCCGATTCACCACCGGCGCCAGTTCATCGGCTGTAACGAAGAGTGGTTCGATATCGGTCGGGATTCCTTGCAGGTTATCCAGCGCCTTCCGTACAGCGGGGCGCATGACGCCCAATTCGTCAAGCATCTTTTTCGCGCCCGCATAATTGCCTTCGGCCTCGATGGTCAGAAGATCATGATCAAGTGCCGCAATCGCGGGCTTTATCTTCGTCATGTCCACCGAAAAAGTGCCGTCGGCGTGTTGGACAAATGCACCTTTATCCGTCAGGTAATTGAACTGAATTGCCATGCCTTTGCCGTGAGCATCGTTCAGTCCGAAGCGGAGAGCGCGGAACGTCGAAGCCAGATAAGTAGTGTAAAGCTGCCGCTGCGCCGCCTCATCGGAAGGCAGTGACGCGCCCAATCCCATTTCCTTCGAGTGGTCCATCATGTATTGCAGAGCAAAAAGTCCGGTGACATCGGCTTTCGGCTCTTCAATCGCGCTGTACAACTCTTTCAACTCCTCGCGAGGCGTCGTGTCGCGCCCCTGAACCTTGATCTGATGCGGCCCCAGCCCGTGCATCAATTCATGCGCCAAAATATGCGTAAAGAAAAGCTCGAAGCTCACATCCACCATGACGGTCTGCGACAATGTCCGGCGCGCAATGGGTAGCAGCACGGTGCGGAACTTCGCCTCTTGCACATTTTTCAGCATCACTCGCTTGCTGCCCTTCTGCTGCACCACGCGGTCGTCGTTGGGCAGGTTGTATGCGGCCGTCTGCACTCCGTGAGCTCCGTCCCCCGCGCAGAGAATCTCGTCGACCACGCGAATCGGCGCTCCCGCGCCCAGCTTGGGGTTCCGGTACTGCGGATCGATGGGCAAATTATTTTCGATGTCCTGCAGATGCCGCGCGAAAACCGATAGCTTGGCCGTTTCATCGTCATCGCGCAGGTTCACGTAGGCTTCGAAAGACGCCTTGTAGCCGAACAGTTCGTCGTTGTAGGTTTCGTACGGACCAATCGTGATGTCCAACGGCGCGTCCAAGTCCATCCACGCCATGTCGCTTTCGTAGTAGTCATTGGTAAGAAAAGCGTCCGCTCGCAGGTTCAGAAACTTCTTCAACGATGCATTATCGGTCAACGCTGCCGCCTCGTGAAGCAAGTTTGACGCCTTCGTAAGGCCATCGGCGTATTCCTGGCTGTACGGAACGACCGCGAGCGTATTCGGCGTTTTGCTCCTGTCCAAGTGAATCACGGTGAAAAAACTCTTGGCCTGTTCCTGCTCCTTCGGTGACAACTGCGCAACCCAGCTCTCGAAATTTTCCTTCGTCATATTCTCGGGATAAAAATTCGCTCCCAGTGGTTTGCGTGGCGGAACACCAGGGATGAAGGCCTTGTAGTCGTCCAGATCCGACCACGGTTTCTTGTTGATCCAGAAATAGTGCAGGCGAGCTTTTCCCAGCGGCGTGGTGTCTTTTTGCAAGCGCGCGTAAAGCGCGAGGTTGCCGTCCCACATTTGCTGCATGAAGATGTCGTTTAGGACCCGCGCCGCCTCAATCAGTTTCACCAGCGCCTGCCGATCACCCGAAGAGAGCCTCGATGTGTCGACCCTTAACGTGGTCGGCGCGAAACGGCTCGCCATCTGGTCCAGTTGCGCCAGAGACGGTACGGCTCCATTTTTCTGCGCTTTCACCGAAACACTCGTTAATCCCATAAGCAGTACAAGAATAGAACAGGCCGCGAGTTTCATAATCTCTC
>JBEKGG010000265.1:0-5930 GCA_050012915.1 Terriglobales bacterium
ACCCGAGTTCCTTCGCTGCGCTCAGGATTTCGGCAGCAGGCTCCCGCTTCGCTCACGCCTGCTTAACGCCTCAACTTTGCTCATGCACTCCTTGGCTTTTTTGTTACCCGAGTTCCTTCGCTACGCTCAGGATTTCGGCAGCAGGCTCCCGCTTCGCTCACGCCTGCTTAACGCCTCAACTTACTGTGTCAAAATCATTGGACCTTCTTTGGTTACCGCCACGCAGTGCTCGAAATGGGCGCTGCAGCTTCCGTCGGCGGTGACCGCGGTCCACTTGTCGTCCAGCACGCGGGTGCCGGGCTTGCCAAAATTTACCATCGGCTCAATCGCGAGAACCATGCCTTCGCGCAAACGGGCACCCTGGCCGCGGGATCCGAAGTTCGGGACTTGCGGTTCTTCGTGCAGCTTGGTCCCGATACCGTGTCCCACGAACTCACGAACGACACTGAAGCCGTTGGCTTCTACAAATTCCTGCACGGCCGCACCGACATCGCCGACCGCGTTGCCGACTCTTGCCTGCTCGATGCCCTTGTACAGCGAAGTTTCAGTTACCTCGAGCAGCTTGCGAACTTCCGGCTTGACCGACTCATCCACCGGGACTGTGATGGCGGCGTCGCCGTAGTATCCATCGAGAACCACGCCGCAATCGATGGAAACGATGTCGCCCGCTTTCAGCATCCGCTTTTCCGACGGAATGCCGTGGACGATTTCTTCGTTCACCGAGGTGCAAAGCACGCAAGGATAATCGTAATAACCCTTGAATGCGGGCTTCGCGCCCAATTCCCGGATCTTCTTTTCGGCGGCGCGTTCCAAATCCATGGTGGTCGCGCCGGGAGCTACCAAGGCGCGAACGTGGTCGAGCACTTCGCGAACGATGCGGCCGCTTGCCCGCATCCTTTCGATTTCCGCCGTCGATTTACAGACAATTGCCATCCCGGTGCTCAATCACATAAAACATCTGTCCGGTAACCTCGCCCACCGGCAGGTCGCCATCGACTGAAACCAGGCGCCCCTTAAGCTCATAGTATTCCGCCACGGGCTTGGTCTGCAGGTCGTAGGTTTGCAGACGATCCCGGATCACTTCCTCGCGATCATCGCTGCGGGTTACCAGCGGAGAACCGTCAATATCGCAGATATCCGGAACGCGAGGTGGCTGGAAATAGACGTTATAGATGTGTCCGTTGGCGAGACAAGTCCTGCGTCCAGTGAGCCGCTTTACCAATTGATTATAGTCCACGTCGATGCGGATCACAATTGGCAGACACTTGCCACCCTGCGAATTTTCAAAGATCTCGCTCTCGAAAAAAGCGTCCAGCCAGCCCGCTTGTCTGGCGGTGCGCGGAAACCCATCCAAGATGAACCCGCGCTCGCAATCCGGGTCGCGGACGCGCCAGGCCACCATGTCGCAAACCAGATCGTCCGGCACCAGTTCGCCGCGAGCCATCAGAGCCTTGGCTTGCACGCCCAACTCGGTGCCGCGCTGCACATTCGCCCGCAGAATGTCTCCGGTGGAGATCTGCGGGATGCCGTAATGTTCGGCCATGCGCTTGGCTTGTGTGCCCTTGCCCGCGCCCGGCGGACCGAGCAACACGACCGGCCCGATGTTTTGCGAGGTTTCCATTCGAACTGACTTTAGTACGTTGCCTGCTTCCAGGCGCACGCGGCCAGCTCCATATCCACCCGCCGACCGGGCGGTTCCGGCAACCTCAAACTTTTCCTTATGTCCAACTGCGGCGGCCGCGGATACGGCCGCTGCGTGGGGTAAATCCGTCGTAATGGCGCATGATGAGCTGCGCTTCAATCTGCGTCACCGTATCCATCGCCACACCGACAACGATCAATAGCGACGTGCCACCGAAATAAAAGCTTACGCCCAAACCGTTGGTCATCCAGGTGGGCAGGCGCTCGAAAAACGCTCCAATCGGTCCATACAGGTGATTGAGATGGATGCCGGTGATCATCCATTCTGGAATGAAGGAAATAATGATCAGGTACAAAGCGCCTACGAGGGTGATGCGAGTCAGAATCTCATTGATGTGATCGGCGGTGCGCTTGCCGGGACGGATGCCGGGAATAAAGCCGCCATACTTCCGCATGTTATCGGCTACTTCGTTCGGGTTGAAGACGATGGACACATAGAAGTAGGCGAAGAAAATAATTCCGACCGCGTACAGAAAAGTGTAGAGCGGCTCGCCCCATCCCAACCAGTGAATCAGGTCGCCGAAATATCGGTTGTTGCGCAGGCCGTATCCCATGGTCTGAGGCATGGTGAGGATTGAGGACGCAAAAATCACGGGCATGACGCCGCCGGCATTGACGCGAAGCGGCAGGTGGGTGGACTGGCCTCCCATGACTTTGCGTCCGACGACGCGCTTGGCGTATTGCACGGGAATGCGGCGCTCGCTGCGTTCCACATACACGATGAAGGCGACGACCAGAATCATGACGCCGACGAGCAGAATCATGGCCGGCGCGGTAAAGGCTCCCCAAGCGTCGGTGTGAACCTTGTCATAGAGATCGGCGACGCCGCGCGGGAGGCCGACGACGATGCCGGCGAAGATCAGAAGCGACATACCGTTGCCGACGCCGCGTTCCGTGATCTGCTCGCCCAGCCACATGATGAAGGCGCTGCCGGTGGTCAGGGTCAGCATGGTCATCAGGATAAAAGGAACGCCGGGATTGACCACGAAATCGCCTGATTTTTCCAGGCTGATGGCAATGCCGAGGGATTGAACCGCGCTCAAAATGACGGTGAGATACCGCGTCCACTGGGTAATTTTCTTGCGTCCCAGTTCGCCTTCTTTCTGCAACTTCGCCAGCGGCTCGTAGACTACGGTCAGAAGCTGCAGGATGATCGACGCCGTAATGTACGGCATGATTCCGAGGGCGAAAATGGTGAGGCGGCGAAGTTGGCCGCCGGAGAACAGGTCAACGAAACCGAGAAAGGTGCCCTTGTTCTGTTCGAAGAATTGCTGGAGCTTGTCCGCGTTTACGCCGGGGGTGGGGATGTGCCCACCGAGCCGGTAAACCGCCAACAATCCCAGGGTGAAAAGAATTCGCCGGCGCAGGTCGGGGATGCGAAATACGTTGGCTAATTTCTCGAGCATTACTGCAAGACCTCGAACTTGCCGCCAGCTTTGGTGATTTTTTCCTGCGCCGACTTGGAGAATTTGTGCGCGTGGATGGTCAGCGCGATCGAGAGTTCTCCGTCGCCGAGGATTTTCACCGGATGTTTGGTGCTGATGACGCCGGCCTTGCGCAGCGTCTCGGGAGTGATGGTAGTCTCACCCAGCCCGGCCAGCTTTTCCAGATTCACGATGTTGAATTCCTTGCGGAAGATGTTGGTGAAGCCGCGCTTGGGCATGCGGCGATGGAGCGGCATTTGGCCGCCTTCAAAGCCACGCATCATACGCGAACCACTGCGCGAACGCTGGCCTTTGTGTCCGCGGGTGGAGGTTTTGCCCATGCCGGAACCCATTCCGCGGCCGACGCGCTTCTTGCCGGAGTTCGCTTTCTTCGGTGCTCGGATATTCGAAAGATTCATAATGAAGCTCTTAGCTTTCAGCTGTCAGCTCTCAGCCATTTAACCGGCGCTGATCGCAGACAGGATCTTATCGCACGATCTCGACCAGATGCGGGACCTTCGCCACCATTCCGCGAATGGCGGAGTTGTCAGGACGCTCAATCACCTGGTTCAAGCGGGTGAATCCCAATCCTTTAACTACCAGTTTCTGTTTGGTTGGAGCGCAAATCGCGGATCGCACCCACTTTAAATGGATCTTTCCGCCGTCCGCAGTCGATTTTTTTGCCGTCATTCCAGACTCCGTCTTTCTACAACTCTTCTGCTGTTTTGCCGCGCAGCGCAGCCACATCGGCGCGGTTTTTCAGTTTCTTTAATGCGTCAAATGTCGCTTTAATGACATTGTGCGGGTTGGTGGTGCCGATCGATTTGGTCAGCACGTTCTGAATGCCCGCCGAAGTCATTACCGCACGCACGGCGCCGCCGGCGATCACTCCAGTGCCTTCGGGGGCGGGCTTCAGAAGTACCTTGCCCGATCCGTAGCGCCCGAGGACGAGGTGCGGAATGCTGGTTTGGGTGAGGTTGATGCGCATCAGATTCTTCTTCGCCGACTCAATTCCCTTGCGGATGGCCTGGGGAACTTCTTTGGCTTTCCCCGAGCCGTATCCGACGACACCGGAACTGGGATCGCCCACAACGACCAAAGCTGCGAAAGAAAGATTCTTGCCGCCTTTGACCACTTTCGTGACTCGGTTAATGGCTACCACCTGATCTTTCAGTTGGTAGGAACCTGCGTCGAGCTTCTTAATGACTGTTGGCATTCTTTTCCCATCTGGCAATTTTGCAATCTAGTAATTGAGTAATTTGAGAACCAGTTCCAATTACAAAATTACCGCATCGCTCAATTACTCTAAAACTTTAGACCGGCTTCACGCGCCGCGTCGGCGAGGGCTTTCACTCGGCCGTGATAAATGTAACCGCCGCGATCAAAAACGACTTTCTCGATCCCTTTGGCCTTGGCCCGCTCCGCGATCAGCTTGCCGACTTCTTTGGCTGAGGCTACGTTCCCGCCGGTGCGACGTTCGCCTTTTTTGCCCTCCGCGGAATGCGCGAAGACTACAGTGTTGCCGTTCAAGTCATCGATCAACTGAACATAAATATGGTTCAGCGAACGGTAGACATTCAACCGCGGCCGCTCGGAAGTTCCGAGGATCTTTTTGCGAATGCGCTCGTGTACGTGCCGCCGATTTGTGTTTTTCGATGTTCGTGTAAGCATAAACAATGTCCTTGGTGGCTCGACGGAGGTCGTTGGTCGCAGGTCGTCGGCAAAATCAACTCCATCTTTCTTGGCCGACGGCCAACGACGAGTTTATTTCGCTCCCGTCTTGCCCACTTTCTTCTTCAAGCGCTCGCCTGCGTAACGCACACCTTTATTCTTGTATGGATCGGGTGGACGAAGGCTACGCATTTCAGCGGCGACCTGTCCGACTTTCTGGCGATCGATTCCGGTGACGCTCAGCTTGGTCTGCTTCGGATCGACTGTCGCTTCAATGCCAACTGGCAGCGGATACTCGATCAGATGCGAGAAACCCAGGCTGAACACAACCGTGTTCTTACCCTTCATTTCGGCGCGATAGCCGATGCCGACGATTTCCAAATCGCGAGTCCATCCCTTGGTGACGCCCTCGACGGCATTGTTGACCAGGGCGCGAGCCAGACCGTGGACAGCCGCCTGCGAATCGTTTTCACGGATGGCAACCAGATTTCCATCCTGCTGCTGGACTGTAATGCCGGCAGGCAGATGGGTGTCCAATTTGCCTTTCGGTCCCTGGACGGCAACGGTGTCGCCATCAATCTTGACCGTAACTCCCTTGGGAAGCGGGATCGGTTTTTTTCCAATTCGTGACATAAGTTCGGCTCTCAGCTTTCAGCTCTCGGCTTTCAGCTACTAGTCTCTAGCTACTAGCTTCTGCCGCTCCGCTACTTGCGATCTTGACGCCCCTTACCAAACCTCGCAGAGCAACTCCCCGCCCAAGCCCTGCTTGCGCGCCTGACGTCCAGTCATCACGCCGCGGGGTGTGGTGAGAATATTGATGCCAAGGCCGCCCAGCACGCGGGGAATCTCGGTGCGCCGCACGTACACCCGGCAGCCCGGCCGGGAGACGCGGTTCACGTTCGAGATGACCGCCTCGTTGTTGTTGGCGTATTTCAGGTAGACGCGCAGGACCTTGTGGCCTTCCTCTTCCGTTGCCTTGAAGTTCGAGATATAACCCTCTTCCTTCAGGATGCGGGCAATCTCCAGCTTCAGCTTGGAGGCGGGAATATCCACCTTCTGGTGCCGGGCGCTAATCGCATTGCGAATTCGCGTCAGCATATCTGCGACCGGATCGGTCAACCTCATGCGTTCCTT
>JBEKGG010000266.1:0-5838 GCA_050012915.1 Terriglobales bacterium
CCCACGAAAAACTGTTTCTTTGCTACAATATAGCGGCTGATCAGGCAGGGCGCTTAACTCAGCGGTAGAGTGCCATCTTCACACGGTGGAAGTCATAGGTTCGAATCCTATAGCGCCCACCATCTAACTTGCTGCAGTAACGCGGGTTTGGTGACGCTCGTCACCATTTGAGGAAGCTTCCCGGGCAGACGCCTCGGATGGGCGGGAACGGCGATCCGGAGTCGGTCGGGCGGGGTTGGATCGCTGGCTGCTGCTCCGCGCCGACCTCTCCAGCGTTTTGCTCGTAATTAGTTGTTGGTCGCGGCCAGAACTGCGGGATTGCTCTGTTCCGCTGGTTGAGTATTCTTTGACCCATTCTGATTCTTGGCGGTTGACGTCGCAGACTTATTTGTCTTGCTGGCGCGGCGCTGATTGTGGGCCACGCGGCTGTCTCGCTGAGCAACCTGGGCTTGCGCACCGTTGGCTGCCAGCGCGGCATCAGCCGGATTGTCAGCCAAAGCGAGAGAACTCAGAAGGCAAGCGGCGAACGCGAATGTTATAGCGCGATTTTTCATTACGGATATTCCTCCCTTGGTGGTCGTCTCAAGTAGCGCGACTGCCTTGCTTGCGCCTCCGACGGTACTTGGTAGTCCGATTTGACCACCGCCCCAGGGCGGGTTCAAATTACGGGGGTGATACGAGGTACACGTTACTTGAACAAGATCGGCAGAAAGAACGTAAGCCTTTACCTGAAGCCGTTGCGATCTCGTGCCAATTGAATGATGTGACGGAGTTGGCTGAGGTGTTTGATAAACAGATGTGGAGGCCCGTTTGGGGTCCCAGTAACCGATTGGGTGTTACCGAGGTTATTTCGTCCCGTGCGGCTCGGATTCGGCTGCGATCGCTAGGACGCTGACCGCAACTTTTGCGGGTCTGCAGGTTTTATAAGTAGTGAGTCCGAACGGTGTCGGCGCGCTCGATTGAAGTTCGGATAGGCAGCCTTTCGGGGCAAAATAGGTCGAAGATGACGAAGACATTAAACGATAATTCTTGGGAGAAAACGCAAAGACCAAACCGTCTCTGCGGAGCGATTCAACAGAAATTTCCGGTGAAGTTCCTGGTGGGATTTTTCATGCTGCTTTGTGCGGCGACGGTCTTGTTTGCCCAGGGCGACGGCTTCAGCGCCGGCGGACGATGGATGGAATACGATTCGCAGGATCAGATGACGTTAGTGAAAACCGCCAGATTCGAGCTTCCGGCGGACAACTCTCTGTCGGGAAGTGACTCGAGTCCTAAAATCATTCTGTTCTGCACGGCGGGAAAATTGAAGTTAGCGGACTTTCGTCCGAATGCGGTGATTGCGCCGCCCAACCGTCCTGGCTTCTGGGGGCAGCCGCAAATGGAAGTGACCGTGCGCGTCGACAACTCCCACAGCAATCATGGCTGGAACTGGGTTAACGGGCATTTCCTGTCCATGGACAAAGGAACCGTGCGTGAGATGCTTGGCGCACAAGTATTCAAAGTCGAAGTCGGGACCCCGCGCGGTCCGGAAATTGCGAGCTTTTCTCCAGGCGGCCTCGACCTGAGCCGAGTGAAAAAAAGCTGCGATCTAACTCCGAAGAAGCCCGATTAAGTTTCTGTGAATGTAGGCGCGGGTGCGCTCGCTGCTGCAGGCGGATGGGACGTCCCAGAAAGGGTTGCCCACCCTCGGCGGGAGAGATCCCAGAAGATCAAATAGCCAGCCACCGCGGCAATCAACAAGAGAAAGATCCCCCAGAACCACTGCTGGAAAACAAGTTTGCCAATGCCGAACAGGCATCCGTAAACCAGCACACAACCCATCACCCAGTTGAATGCGTTGCTGGCCACATCGCGCACTTCAGGCAGTTCGGGGACCAGCAGCGCAATATGTTTCCAGCCGTATACCGTGGGATGCACACGCTTGTAAAAAGCGATTAGCGTCTGCTGCGATTCGGGCTGCGTAACAAAGGTCGCGATCAGCCAGGCAATCGTGGTGACGAATCCGGTGATGAGCGCGGTCTTCGCGTAGACCAGCGCATTGTTGCCCGAAAACGAAATGCGGCTCAGCGCAATCGTCATCGCGGCCGCGACCGCCATCGCGGATATCTCGCTCCACGCATTGATGCGCCACCAGTACCAGCGAAGAATGTAAACTGCGCCCGTCCCGAATCCGATGTTCAAGACGAGTTGCCAGCCCTGATTGATCGAAGTCAACTGCATCGCGGTGTAACCGGTTCCCATGACCAGCAGCAAAGTAAAAATCCTACTGATCAAAACGTAATGCCGCTCACTCGCGCCGCGCACGAAGAAGCGCTTATAGAGATCGTTCACCAGGTACGAACTGCCCCAGTTCAATTGCGTTCCAATGGTGGACATAAACGCGGCCAGGAACGCCGCAACCATCAGCCCTCGCAAAGCCGGAGGAAGATAATCGCGCAGGACCATGACGTAGCCTTGCTCTGGATTTTGCACAAAAGCGGCGCTGGGATGGAGGCCGCCGTTCGGCGAATAAACCACCATCGCCACTAACCCTGTGACCACCCATGGCCAAGGCCGCAGCGCATAGTGCGCGATGTTGAACCAGAGCGTCGCACCCAGCGAGTTCTTCTCATCCTTGGCGCTGAACATTCGTTGCGCCACGTATCCGCCGCCGCCGGGTTCGGCGCCGGGATACCACGCCAACCACCACTGCATCCCGAGATAAACGATGAAGGTCAATACTGGTAGAGTCCAAAGCGCGTTCGTAGTGAGCCCCAGATGAAAGTTCGGCAGGAACGCCACTGGATCCGCGGTCTCGACTCCGGTCGCGCGAACGTTATTCTCGATCACCCGGAGATGCATTTGCAGAGCCTGCATTCCTCCAATTTTCGAGACGGCGACCCATGCCAAAACGATAATCATGGTCATCTTCAACGCAAACTGAAACAGGTCGGTGACCAACACGCCCCAAAGCCCACCGATAAATGTGTAGAGTCCGGTGAACGGAATTAAAACGAAGATGCAAATCAGCAACGACGTGGAGCGAGGATCGCCCAGCGCCTGCTGAAACAGGTGGCCGCCAATCGCGATCTGTACTACGCGTCCTCGCGCAATCGCCGGACCCAGTAGCACCGTGATGATGCTGACCATGGCCTGCGTCACCCATCCGAGAATGAAGCAGTTCATGAAAAGGCCGAGATAGATGGCTTTGAATCCACGCAGAAATGCCGCCGGCTTTCCACCGTAACGAACTTCTACCAACTGGACGTCGGTCAACACCTCGGCTCGCCGCCAATATCGCGCGAAGAAGAAAACCGTCATCATGCCGCCGACGCAGGATCCCCACCAGATCCAGTTGCCTGCGATGCCCTGCCGCGCCACCAGGCCGCATACCAGCAAGGGAGTGTCGGCCGCAAAAGTAGTGGCCACCATCGACGTGCCCGCCAGCCACCACGAAACATCGCGCCCCGAGATAAAAAATTCTTCCGTGTTCCCACTGGCGCGCCGCCGGTAGTAAAGACCGATCAGCAGATTGACCAGTAAATATCCAACGATGACGATCCAATCGGTTGAAGTGAGGGGCATGAATTTTCCGTTGACCGAGACATTCTATCCGTTCGGGCTGTGAGCGGCGGAGGAATCCGATCGCCGGGGCGTCACGTCCAGTTCAAGGGCCGCGCCTGCGGTCGCTCCAATGCATGCGTCGATGGCTATCGCTTGACTAAGCGGATGGTCCAGCCCTGTGGATTCTCAGGAATAGTAACGATCGTTCCCGGAGCGCTGGCTTCAAAAGCCTTGACATAAGCGGCGAAGTGCAAATCCGCCCGGGGCGGGATTCTCCAGTCCCGGACAATCCCTATCAGCATCAAGGCCATCAGTGTGGCTCCTATGCTTTGGCTAACCCGCCGGTTGGGGCGTCCCATTAGGTACCAGACGATCGTCCAAGAAAACGCAAGAGTGGGAAAAAACCAGTAACGAATGCCGGAGGTGCGAGCCAGCATGAGCCATGCGGTTGATCCGGGGCGCGACCCAGGGGTAAAAGGAGCGCAGAGAGAAGCGGCAAACACCGTAGCCGAGAAAAGTAGGAACAACTTCCATTCGGCGTTCGCCTTAAGGAAGCAGAAGATCGTCAGCAGCGAGCCTGCGATCACGACGCATACGAGAAACGGCATCATGTCCCGAGTGCCCAGTCCGTTTGATCCCAGAATTGCTCCCAGAAAGACTTGTCCCGATAGGATTCTTATCAGCAGTTCAGCGCTCGCACCGAGCGGCCATCGTTCGCGCTGGGTTGCCAAGAGGACAAAGGCCTGAATGGTCGTGGCACAAACCAGAATGCCAAATGGCCAGCGCATGAACTGTTCTCGCCGCTGCCATAATCGCAAGCCCGCGACCGGCACGAGCAGGATGGCGAATGGCCCGGTCAGCCCGCAAAGAATGAAAATTACCGTGTCGAAGACTTTCCACGCGCGGTTGGCCGGCGCCGAGGCCAACAGCAAGAGGCAAGCAACCAGCGCCAGGTGCCATTGACCCTCCTCAATGGTTACGTTCAATTCGGAACAATTTGGCATAGCCAGATAAGTAAATGCCAGCGTCGCCCGAAGTGACAGCGATCCCCACGCCGAAGACCGGCGGGAAAGAAGCACCGGCACGGGCAAAGTCTGAATGATCAATCCTGCGAGATTCATCACCAAGGGAGCCATCGCCAGCGGAGCGAGGAGCGACAATGCTGCAGCTAGCCGAGGGAGGGTTTGAAAGTAGCCGTCCTGAGCTTTGAAGAGTGACGTGAACCAACCGTTGTTATAGGCGTCGGCAAACCAGATTTTTCCATCCTCCGCGAAAAACTGAGCATGAAGAAAGGCATCTGGTTGCCGCGAGAATATTAAGGCAATCGCTGCGCAAACCACAGCCACTTGCCAATACCAGCGCAGGCCTGCTGGTTGGGGCGGAGACGAAGCTTTTGCGGCCATCGGCTCAGCCCTGATCATTGCGCTTATTCAACGGCACGTCGGTTTGCTGATCCCGGCACGTCGGTTTGCTGATACAAAGAGCAATGACACCGGTGGCGCCGCTACCAGCGGGGTTCGCGAGGCTGGCGGGCATGGCCTTGATAATCGTCGCGACCACCGCCACCGCCGCCGGAACGTCCACCGCCGCCGCCCGGTCGTCCACCACCGCCGGGTCGCCCACCGCCGGGCCGTCCGCCGGGACCTCGATCGGTCTTGGGACGAGCCTCGTTAATATTCAAAGCGCGGCCGCCGACCTCTTTCCCGTTCAGCGCCGCTATGGCTTTTTCGGCTTCGCTGGCATCGGACATTTCTACGAATGCGAATCCTCGGGAACGCCCAGTGTCACGATCCGTGACTACGCTGACCTGGTCAACTTTGCCATGGGGTTCAAACAAGGTCCGCAGTTCCGCTTCGGTGGTGCTGTGAGGGAGATTGCCAACAAAAAGCTTCTTCATGGATTTCCTTTTTCTGTGAGCCAACGCGGGACGTCAGATTTCGTCGGCGGGTTTGGTTGAGTGAGTCGCGTCGGAATGCAGGTCGCGCGGTTCGATGGAAAGCGTCTTGCCTCAAGCTCAATTGAGCCAGTCGGTTCTTTCAATCGCGAAACTACACGCGAAGTTCTCGGATCGCTGTTTTTTCGCGGCTGAAGTCCGGCACTGATTATACCCGCTCGTCCTCGAAAGCAAGGGAAAATATGAAAAGTTGGGCTTCGGCACGCCGGAAGAACCCCTTTCGAGGCTGGCGCCTTAACCGTCGGGGATAGAACGCCAATGTTACTTTGGAGGCAGCTCTGCGGCCGGTCTAAGTTGACTCATCTGCTATACTGTAGCTGCGTTTGAACGAAATCGGTTGT
>JBEKGG010000267.1:0-5810 GCA_050012915.1 Terriglobales bacterium
CACGTCGATGAACTCGGCCACGATCCGGCCGCTCGGTTTCGGCTGCTGAAAGGAAAAGTGGATTATTTTTTCTTCTTCCGGCAGTTCGATGCGGTCGATCTTTTCCAGTTCCTTGATGCGGCTCTGCACCTGCTTGGCCTTCGTCGCCTGGTAACGAAAGCGATTGATGAATACTTCCAACTGCTCGATGCGCTCCCGCTGATTGCGATACGCGGCGTCGAGTTGCTCCATCCGCTGCGTCTTCGACGTCAGGTACTTTTCGTAATTGCCGGGATAAAGATGAATGCGCTTGTTCCATATCTCAGCAATCTTGTTTACGGTGACGTCGAGAAAATAGCGGTCGTGCGAAATCAGCACAAACGCATTCGGGTAATGCGTCAGATATTCTTCCAGCCAATTGCGGGCCTCGAGATCGAGGTGGTTGGTGGGCTCGTCCAGCAGCAACAGGTTTGGTTCCTGCAACAGCAGCTTGGCCAGGGCGATGCGCATCTGCCAGCCTCCGGAGAATTCTTCGGTGTGGCGATGCCAATCTTCCTTGCGGAAACCGAGACCCATGAGCACGCTGCCGACCTGGGCTTCAATGGCGTATCCGTCGCGAGTGCGGAATTCGTGCTCCAGACGTTGGTATCGTTGCGCGACCTGCGCGTATTCGGGAGAAGACTGGTCGAGCTCGGGCATGCGGGCCGTCAGATCTTCCATCTCCTGTTCCATTTCTCTTAGCTCGGAAAAAACAGCCATGCACTCGGCGAAGACGGTGCGTCCGGAGAGCGCGAGACCATCCTGCGGCAGGTAGCCGGCGCTGATGCCTTTCGCCGTGCTGAAGGAACCGTAATCGAGCGTCTCGATCCCGGCGAAAATCTTCATCAGCGTGGACTTTCCGGTGCCGTTCGCGCCCACCAGGCCGATGCGGTCGTGGGACGTGATCATCCAGTCGGCTCCTTCGAAGAGGAGCTTGTGACCGTAGCGTTTTCCGGCGGAGGACAGTTGAATCATGCGTCAATTCAATCGTCTCACGAGCGGGGTGGTTTGATGAAGAAGGGAAGGCGATTGCAGGGAGCGTAAGAGAATGGCTTTGATATTTGAGTGATTACTGCGCAGTCATTGTCTTCGCCGAGGCGATGTGCTCGATGGCTCGGTCGACGACCGTTTGCATTTCTTTCGCGTACTTTACTTCGCGGCCTTTGGCCAGAATTTTCTTCGCGTCGTCGGGACTGAACCAGGTTGGATTCCGATCAGGCTCATGGGAGCCGTTGATCGAATCCACTTCCATCAAGAAGGCCTTGATCACAAACTCGCGCACTCCCGGAGGTTTCCAGAACACGCCTTTGGAATGCAGATACAAATGAAAGTGCCGAGGCTCGATGTGGCCGCGAGCGCCCGCTTCTTCCCAGGCCTCGCGTTCGGCGGCCTGGCTGTGCGAGATCGACGCCTTCGGATCGCCCTTGGGAAATGTCCACTTGCCGCCGCCATTAGTATTGACCAACAGAAACTCGATCGAATCCCCTTGCCGCCGGTAGCAAACAGCAGCGACCTGCAGCGGGAGAGCCAATCGTGAAAGCCGGGGCGAAGCCACGTTCCACTCCTCAATCGAAGCTACTGACTTTCCCATGATAGTTGGAGAATATTGCAGGAATGTTAAATTGCATCAAAAAAGGTGCAGCGGCGGGGGTTACCAAAGTGCCAATAAGGGAAACGGATTCGAAGGCCGCCCACGCGCTTTTCGGGCAGCTGCTAAATCAGCATGCCAGCGATTGACGCGGACATCAGATTGGCCATGGTGCCGGCGAACATCGCACGCAGGCCAAGACGCGCTAACTCGCCCTTTTTATTGGGGGCCAGAGCGCCGATTCCACCGATTTGAATGCCGATACAACTCAGGTTCGCGAAGCCGCAGAGGGCGAAAGTGGCAATCGTAAACGAGCGCGGATCAAGCGCGGCTTTCTGTGGTCCCAGCATCGAAAACGCGACCAATTCATTCAGCACCATCCGCGTACCCAGGAGGTGGCCAACGAAAGCGCAGTCCTTCCACGGGATTCCGATTACCCAGGCGACCGGAGCGAAAAGCGTGCCGGATATAGTTTCGAGACTCGCGGGAAACCAGGAAATGCCGACGCGCGCCAACTCGAAGTGAATTCCGTAAAGGATGCCGTCCAGCAATGCGATCAGCGCGAGGAACGAAATCAGCATGGCGGCAATATTCAAGGCCAGGTTCAAGCCGTCGGTCGTCCCGCGAGCCACCGCGCCCAGCACGTTCTCGTGCTTCTCGGCTTGCACTTCCTCTTCGCTCATCACTACGCGGCCGGCAGTTTTGGGTTCTTCGGTCTCCGGTACCAGCATCTTCGAAATTAGAATCGTGCCCGGCGCGGTCATAATTACGGCGCTCAAAAGATGTTTGGGCTCGATTCCAAAAGCGATATAGGCAGCCATGATTCCACCGGAAACATGGGCCATCCCGCTGGTCATGACGGTCATTAATTCGGAGCGGGTGAGATCTGGCAAGAAAGGGCGTATGGTTAGCGGCGCTTCCGTCTGTCCCATAAAAATGCTGGCGGCTACGTTCAGCGATTCTGCGCCGCTCGCGCCCATGACCCGGGTCATCACCCGCGCAGCCTGCTTGATGATGAATTGCATGATGCCGTAGTGGTACAGAATGGCGAAGAAGGCCGCAATGAAGATGACGGTCGGCAACACTTGAAAAGCGAAATAGAAACCAAGATGCGAGCCCTGCTTGCCCAGGTCTCCGAAGACAAACTCGGAACCGACGAAGGCATAGCTGAGCAGTTTGTTCACGGCGTCGCCCGCGTGCTGAAAAATGCGGCGGCCAATGTCAATTCGCAGGACGAATACGGCGAAGGCGAATTGCAGGCCCAACCCCCAAGCAACGGTTTTGCCACGAATGGCGCGCCGGTTGGTGGAGAAGATGTAGGCCAGGGTTAACATTGTTAACAACCCTAAGATTCCGGTGAATCGCCCCATGTTTAGATCCCCGATCCTCGAATCACGCGATGTACGAGCTTTTTCTTGTGCTCCAACGGAGCGTCTGTAATCCGATAGCTTTGTAGCAGCAACTCTTTTGCATGTGCAGCCCTGGTTTCAGAACTAAAATGCACGGTGCAAAGCGAATCCCCGGCTGTGACGGAATCACCTAACTTGCGATGCAAAACAATTCCAACCGCGGGATCGACCGCGTCTTCTTTTTTCTCGCGTCCGCCGCCGAGAACGACGCAAGCGATACCAACCGCTTCGCAATCCATCGCCGTAATGTAACCACTCGTTGGGCTGCGCACCTGTTGCGTATATTTCGCGCGCGGAAGAAGGCTAGGATCGTCGATCACACGCGCATCGCCGCCTTGCAGGGCCACCATCTGGCGAAAAGTTTGCAATGCCTTTCCCGAGGTAATCAATTGCTCGGCTTGCGTCTTGCCCTGTACTACCGTATCCGCGGTTCCGCCTAATTGGAACATCCTCGCGGCGAGTTCGAGGCACAATTCTTTAAGGTCTTCGGGTCCCCCTCCGCGCAACACCTCGATGACCTCGGCCACTTCCAGCGAATTCCCTACGCATAGCCCAAGGGGCTGATCCATGTTGGTGATCAACGCGATCACGGACTTCCCCATGCGCTCGCCGGTTTCCACCATTAATTCGGCGAGGAACTCGGCGTCCTCGTCTTTTTTCATGAACGCTCCGCTGCCGGTCTTGACGTCAAGAACCAGCGCATCGATTCCCTCCGCCAATTTTTTGCTCATGATGGAAGCGCAGATCAAATATGGACTCTCGACCGTTCCGGTGACGTCGCGCAGGGCGTAGAGCTTTCGGTCCGCGGGGGCAATTTCGGAAGTCTGGCCAATCATGGCGCAGCCGCAGGCTTTAAGAACGCGGCGGAATTCAGGGATCGACAGATTCACGTTGAAGCCGGGGATGGACTCAAGCTTGTCGAGCGTGCCGCCAGTATGGCCGAGTCCGCGGCCGCTGATCATGGGCACGATCAAACCGCCTGCCGCCACGAGCGGCGCTAACACGAGGGACGTTTTGTCGCCGACTCCGCCGGTGGAATGCTTATCCACTTTTTTTGCAGGGAACTCGGAGAGATCGAGCACGTCTCCCGAGTGCAACATGGCGTCAGTGAGCACGGACGTTTCGGCTCGCGTGAGTCCGCGGAGGATTACAGCCATAAGCCAGGCGGAAACTTGATAGTCGGGAATTTCGCCGCTGGTGTAGGCGCGAACCAGATATTCGATCTCGGCTCGGGACAGCTCTTGCCCGTCGCGCTTTTTGCGGATGACATCGATGGCGCGAACCGTCTGGCCTTCCTGCGGCTGGTTCACTTGAGGCGGAATCCTTCCGGCAGCAGTTGGGTGATGTGGCTCTCTCTCCAACCTTTCGAGCTCTGGAAATAGACGGTGGCGTCGGGTCCGAATTCGTAGATCACCTGGCGGCAAGCTCCGCACGGGGAGCACGGCACTCCCTGATCGTTGACGACGGCGATGGCGCGAATTTCCAGCTGTGGACCTGATTCTGCGATCGCTGCGAAGATCGCGGTGCGCTCGGCGCAGTTCGACAATCCGTAAGAGGCGTTTTCGACGTTGCAGCCCGAAAAGACTTTACCCTTCGAGGTCAGCATGGCAGCGCCAACTTTGAATTGAGAATAGGGAGCGTAGGCGTGCTTCATGGCTTTCCGCGCCGCTGCAAGCAGGCGCTGGTTCTGCTTGACGGAGACATTTTTTTTCGCCGAGTTCATCTGAAGTTTACTCAGACGGAAGAACAGCGGTTGATTCTAAACCTCGACGTAGGTTTGCGCTACGAGTTTCGGTGTCTGGGAGGCCGCGAAAAAAGACAGAGGCTTTTCTGCGAATTGATTTCTCGACCGCTAACGGCCTCAAGTACTGAGTTTGCGCCAACCCAGTCGCAATGAGCCGATGACCGCCATGGCAGCGCCTCCGCAGAACGCCGACTCGCCGATTGTGAAGGCTGATGCGCCTGTCCAATCGTGGAAGTTGACGAGAGGAACAAGCCCGAAAAGGACCATAAACAAGAGCACGGAACTCACTCCGAGGGTCCAAAGTCCAGCCCGAATCGCAATTCTAAACGGAACGGTCACAGACAAGCCCAAACACCCAACGAATGCCGACTCTTCGCCACGGTAAAACATCGACCAAAAGCGCTGGTGAAAATCCGTCGACTCATACCGTCCAGAAAAGTCTCCCGTTAGACGGAACGACCAAATCAGCATAGCGACCATGACAGCCAATCCTGCGGCGATGAGAGCCACCCATAGGAAGTTGAGGACGCGTCTGGTTTTCGTTATTGGCATCTCAAAATCGCGGCCGGTGGACGCACGGGCGAGGATGCCCGCGCCTACATTCGAATTACTTCTCCATGAGAAGGACTTTTTCTGTGCCGTCGATTTCTTTCAATTTGACTTCGATCACTTCGTTCATTGTGGTTTGAACGGTGCGGCCCACGAAGGCGGCTTCGATGGGTAACTCACGGTGGCCGCGGTCAATTAACACGCAGAGTTGCACGCGGCGGGGGCGGCCTTGCGAAAAAAGAGCGTCCATGGCTGCGCGGATGGTGCGGCCGGTGAAGAGCACGTCGTCCACCAGAACGATATTCTTGTCCTGAATAGCGAAACCAATTTCCGATTCGTGCACTACGGGTTTGGGCCCAACCGTAGAAAGATCGTCGCGATAAAAAGTAATATCCAGGGTGCCGACGGGAACGCGGACATTTTCAATATGCCCGATCGACTTACTTAACCGCTCTGCCAGCGGAACGCCTCGACGGCGAACGCCGATAAGTCCCAAATCTTC
>JBEKGG010000268.1:0-5806 GCA_050012915.1 Terriglobales bacterium
CCCAGTCGTAATGATTTCAGTGAAGTGAGTGCGAGCTGCATCGGGATCACCCGCGATCAGAAAAGCCTATGCTCAGGCAGACGCGCGAAAAGGCATGCTGGAAACAACCTGATTGTAAAAGACTTACTGCAAGGTTACTTTGGGGCATGTCCCTTATCTAGTTGGTGTCGTGACCTTACGTCAGGCTTGCACCCAGACCCTCCTTAGTTTTAACTAACCTTTGGCCCTCCCCAAAATTCTAAGCATTCCTGCGCTGGAGCGACGGTGGTAGAGGACCCCAAGTGGGAGTTAGCGATTCTGGCGACAGTCCAGGGCTTCTACGAGAAGCTCTTGCAGGAATCTGTCCGCGGCGAAGTCCCCGTCCCGGCTGGACTCGAGGCCATCTCGCTGCAGAGCGACGACGGCGTGCAGCAAACCTTGTCGTGCATGCATCGCTGGCTGCGTTTGCTCGACATGGCCATCACGCCCGCCATGCTGCGCCGCGCCTTCACACCCGATACTGATCCGGAAATCGCCGAAGCCATGCTGCGTTACTTCACTCGCAATCGCGAAAGCAGCGAGGTCCATCGCGATAAAACCGATCTGGTTGCGACTTTCCTGTATCGCCATCCGCGCGTGCCCGGCCAGTGGGAGCGTCGCGGATACGGCCTCGACGGCGCTCTCCCGCTTTCGCCATTCGAAATCGCGTTGCTCGAAATTCTCGCCGACGCCGACGTCCCCTCGCTGACCGACGAACACGTACAAACTCTGCGGCTCTTCGATCAACTGCAGCAGGAAGCGGAGCAGTTCCGCGATCTCAACGCATTGCTCGAATCCGGCATCATTCCTCGCGTCCGCGATCTCAAGCAGTCCTTCGATACTTCCTTTTATCACCCCGGCGTGTTGGCCACGATCGCGCCATACAACACGGCCTTTGGCAAAAAGTTTGATGATCTCTTCCGTCAGTCCACAGCCGAAATCAAGAATTTCGCCGAAGTGGTTGAGGACCAGGGCGGCAGCATTTTAGGCAACGTCGACGGCGTAGACGTCACCGTCGAACACGTCGCAGCGCTCGACGACAGCAATCTGCTTCGCATCGATTACGGGGTAGCGCTCGACAAGTTCCGGCGCATTTCGAAATTAAAGAAGACTCTGGATCAGCGCCCGCCCGTTCGTCGCAGCCCGCGCCTGGTGCGCCCGCCTGCGGCAAAGGTCAATCAGCCGGCAAAGGTAGCCGCCTTTCCCAGCCGGCGTCCGGTGCTGGATGTTCCGGCGATGCGTTCGGCGGTGACTCCGCAACAGATTTCTACCGAAGAAAGCAAGCTGTTGAGAATCGAAGAATCGATTCGGATTTTCGTGCGCGTGGCCGACCCGAAATTCCGCCAGATCGTTCCCATGCGATTTTTCAATCTCCTGCTCACGTCCGCCGAAGCCGATGCCTACTGCGCCGACTATCTGGAAGAAAAAAGCGTTCGCGCCGGAGTCGCTCGCGTGGTGTTGCGCCTGGTGGCCGTGGTTGCGCGCATGACCACCGAGCTCGAAGAACTCAAGCGCGCGGAAAATTCCGCCTCGTTGTGGAAGTTGCACGCCGACTCCATGGTCGTGCTGCTCGAAGTCGGCCGGTCAGTCAACCAGAACGCCGAGCGCGTTATCACCCTGGCTGAACAGCGCGGCGCCAAAGTTGAAGCCGACAAGATCCGCGACCCGCTGCAAAAGCTGCACGATTGCTCCGAGTTGGTCGAGAAAACCCTGAGCGAAGCCCCGCAAGAAAAAACCCTGGGCGCCAGCAACGCCAGTTAATTTTAAAATCTCGCACAACCGGACAGTTTAGTAACTGGCCGCCGTTCCCTTTTTGCCCGCAAATTCGCCCGTCCAAACTGAAACTAAAACCCTACCTTGGAGGGCTCGCCGGTGAATAGGTGTCTTGCCGCCCGGCAACTTAACCTTTAAGCCCTTTTCGCACCATCTCATTGTGTGCGTTATTGACCAGACTAGCTTCCTTCCCTTCCCGCATAATTAACGCTAAGGATATATCCAGCTCGTTAGGGCGACCTCTTGGGAAAACACATCACAACCGCGAAGAAACGACCTCATCTGAGTCCCGAAGCCTTCTTTTCGACCATTGGAAAAGGCAGGAAGATGGCGTCTTTTCCGAAGAGACATACCATCTTTGCTCAGGGGGATTCAACTGACGGACTGTTCTTTATCCAAACCGGGAAGGTACGCCTCAGCGTGGTCTCGGAAGGCGGCAAAGAAGCAACTCTTGCCATTTTAGGCGAAGGCGATTTCTTCGGAGAAGGTGGCCTTGGCGGTCAGCTTTTACGCATGTCATCTGCGAGCGCCGTGACCGATTGCGTTCTTTTGCACGTGGATAAGAAGGCGATGCTGGTTGCGATGCGCCTGGAACCGAAATTGTCGGCCAAGTTTCTCAAGTTTTTGTTGAAGCGGAACATCCGATATCAGGAAGATTTGGTCGATCAACTTTTCAATTCCAGTGAAAAGCGGCTGGCGCGAGTCCTTCTGTTGATGGCGCATTTCGGCAATGAAGGAGTATCCGAAATGGTCGTCCCCAGACTGAGTCAAGAGACTCTGGCGGAGATGGTGGGGACGACTCGTTCGCGAGTCAGCTTCTTCATGAACCGATTTCGGAAACGCCACTTTATCAACTACGACGTCGGAGACAATTTACACGTTCATAGTTCCCTCCTAAGCGTTGTTCTTGATGATGACAACGGAACCACTGTGACCCCAGGGGTCGAGAATCGAAGTGCCCGCGCCAAGAAAGCTCTGGAGCCGCCCGCAACACCCGGTAGCCCTCCCGACAATGAGCGCGCCAAGAAACCACCCCTGCCAGACCTTGAACGACGCCGGAAGTAACCACACGACACCCCAAATTACTTAGAGATTCCTCGCTGACTCGGCGACGAATCGCGTTACTTTTCCAGTCTCGAAAGCGCGAGACCTGGGGACCATCCCCCCAAAAAAAAAGACGGGCAAAGAGCCCGTCTTCCTAAAAAGCTGATAGCTGATAGCTTCAGTTAATATCGAACTGCTCCTGATGCAGCGCAGGATCGCTTTTCACGATCACCGTCCGCTTGGTCAGTTCTTCCATCTCAGTCAGCGCTTTGCCATTGTTACCCTTCAGCGCCTTCGCGACTTCCGGATTTACCCGCAGCATCACGTCGGCGTGATCGAGGTGCTTGGACATCTTGCGCATTTCTACGTAGATGTCGTTGCACACCGTGGTCACCGATTTCACGTAGCCCGTCGATTCGCAATACGGACAAGGCGAGCCGATGGTGCGTTCGAGCGATTGCTTCACGCGTTTCCGCGTGATCGCAACTAATCCGAAATCGTTGAACTGCAAAACTTTCGACGGGGCGCGGTCGCTGCGCAGCGCTTCTTCGAGCGCCTGCATGACTTTCTGCCGGTTGCGGCGCTCGTCCATGTCGATGAAGTCGATGATGATGATGCCGCCGAGATCGCGCAGCCGAATCTGCCGCACGATTTCTTTGATGGCATCGACGTTAGTTTTGACAATGGTGTCTTCAAGGCGAGCCGTCTTGCCAACGTATTTGCCGGTGTTGACGTCGATCGCGACCAGCGCCTCGGTCTGATTGATCACGATGTATCCGCCGCTCTTCAGCCAGACTTTCGACTTCAGCGCTTTGTTGATTTCGTCGTTCAATCCGAACTGCTCGAATAGCGGGATCTCCTTGCTGTACAGCTTGACCCGCCGCACCAGCGCCGGCTGAAAACGGTTGGCGAAGCGCAGCACGCGTTCGTATTCCTGCTCGGTGTCAACCCAGATAGCGGTGAAGTCCGAGGTGACTTGATCACGGAGCACGCGTTCAACCACGTTCAAGTCGTGATAGATCAGCGTCGGCCCTTTATTGTTCTCGGCGCGAGTCTTGATCTCAGACCATAGATTCTTCAGAAAGCGGATGTCGGCGCGCAGCTCTTCTTCCGATGCGCCCTGCGCGGCGGTGCGCACGATAAAGCCGCCGTGTCCATTCTCGCGCTCGCTGATGATGATGCGCTTCAATCGTTGTCGTTCTTCTTCGGAAGAAATCTTTCGCGAAACCCCAGTGTGATTCACCGTGGGCATGTAAACCAGAAAGCGTCCCGGCAATGCGATGTGGCTGGTGATGCGGGCGCCCTTTTTGCCGATGGGTTCCTTCGCGATCTGAACCAGGATCTCCTGACCCTCTTTAAGCAACTCGGTAATCAACGGAACATTCTGCGGTTCGTTACGGCGAAAGCGTCGCCCACCCCCGCCGCGGCGTCCACGCTGCCCCCGCCGCGGATCGAAAGCCGGACGCGGCGCGCGCTGCGTATAAGCCGCAGTCCCCGCCGGAGCGCGAACTTCCACCCGCGCATCGACCGTGCCATCGCCGCGGGCCTCGGCGTCGAGCAACGCTTCGGCTTCAGCCTGCGCTTCTTCAAGCTCGGCTTCTTCCGCTTCCTTCTCTTCCTGCTCCGCAACCACATCGTCGACTTCGATTTCGCCCGAAACATGCTCGTCGATGCCGCCTTCGATCACAAACGGTTCTGCCGCCTTGCTCTCGCTGACGATCTCTACGGCCTCACTCGATGCCGCGATTTCCCGCGCCACTGGCTCGCGATATTCTTCGGCAGATCGAGTTTCCTCTTCGAGTTGATCTTCCTCGAAAGACTCGTCCAGGCTAAGTTCTTCGACGTACGATGCAAGATCGGCTTCATCCTCTTCGATGAGTTCTTCCTCGATCGTGCCCTCAGCCGCCTCGGAGACTCGAATCTCATCTGAATGGTCGGGAATCGCAACCGAGCGATTTTCTTCGTGAACCGCTGCTGGCTCAGCTGCTCCGCCGAAAACTGCCGCAACATTCATCTCGTGCAAACGCTTTTGTTCGCGATCCCATTCGGACGACCCGACTTGAGCGTTCGCAGCCGCACCTCTTGCGCGCCCTTGAGGTTCGGCAATCGAAGTCTGCTGGTCCGCTTCCGGCGCAGCGAACAATGGTTCGTCCTCAGGAAATACCGATGTAATGGGTGCGGGCCCCCCAGGATTCGGCGCCGCCGGCCTTGATCCCGGACGAGCCTGACTCTGTGCCAGCCGCTGATATTTCGAAATCGACTCACCCGGCAACAAAATCGGTTGGTAGCCCGGTGGCGGGCCATATTCCGACCGCTCGTTTCGTTCCGGACGAGGCGTTCGTTCCGAACGTTCGGGACGATCCGCTCGCTCGGGTTGATCGGTGCGCGGCGCTTCTGAAGCCGGCTTGGCAAATTTCGATTCCGGCATACGCTCGCCGCGGCGTCCGCGACGGCGACGGCTCCGCCAGTCTCCGCGTCCACTGCGATTCTCTCCACCGTTAGACCGTTCGCGATTTTCTCCCGGCTGCGCGCTAGCCTCCGCGTGTTCCTGGGGTGCTGCTATCGGTTCGCCAGCGGACATGGCAATGTCTTCATGATCCGAAGGCTGAGCCTCGGGTCGCGTCGGCGACTGATACGGCTGCGATGGGGCAAGGTTGGTTGGAATTTCCTCGACTTCATCTTCGTCTTGCAACTCCATGAAGTCGGAAACATAGAGGAACGCATCGCGCTCCAGGCCGATATCCACAAATGCGGATTGCATGCCCGGCAGCACGCGGGTTACGCGGCCTTTGTAAATGGATCCAGCTAAGGTGTATTCATTCTCGCGTTCAAGGTAGATTTCGGCGAGCAGGTCGTCTTCCACTAGCCCCACCTTGGTTTCGTGAGGGGTGGTCGACACAAATAGTTCTTTCGTCATACGGACTCCGGTTCTGCGCCGTCAAGCGGCTGCAGGATTCACCGGAACATAGGC
>JBEKGG010000269.1:0-5740 GCA_050012915.1 Terriglobales bacterium
CTGATCTTGTTTCTCGTGTTTTTTTCCCGTCACCTCGGCGTTTCGCGTAAGCAGTTCAGCTTCGGTATCGCTTTGGGATTTGGGAGTTTCGCAAGCATCGAATTGGTCGGCTTAGCACTGGTCTCGGGTGGGCAAATTCATACGCCTACAGTAAACCTGATCTATACGACAGCCTACAGTCTTTCCATCCTGACTTGGATAGGATACTCGTTGCTGAAGGCGACCTCGCGGGAGGAATCGGGGAGTCTGCTGATGTCGCAGCGCTGGGACTTTGGTCTCAAAGAGGCGCGTCATCCGGTTGCTGACGATTCTTTGATTCCGATGTTCGAAAGCATGGTGGACAGGGCTTTCTCTCGAACTCCAGCCGAGCCGGAGCCTGAAGCAGCTAAGGCCAAGAGCGCGGTGCACAAAATGTCTGTGGCCGTCAAAGCTTCATCTTCGATTTCTACCCGCACTCTCACAAAAACCCTGGTGCGCTGACACAAATCGTCTCAATATTGGACAATATGGTTCTCCCGGCGGACAAGAATAATAGGCCTGAATCGTTTTAATCCCGCCGCGTTATCTAGTTGAAAATTGGGCGTAAACCGTTCCGCACAGCTCCTCGCCGGTATAACAATTTCGTTAAAAAACTTCCGTTAAAGAAATTTTCTGTGATGGCGCTTGACACGACCCTGTATAATCCCTGCCAAGTCAGGGTCGCCGCTCCCAGGGGACCCGCTAGGAGAACAATCCAATGAAACGTGCGGTCAGGATGTTGTTCCTGATGGTAGGTATGTTATGCGCATACACTGCGCTTGCCGCTCCGACAGTTCCAGCGCCGGAAGACGGCGCGCCGATTCCGGCGTGCACAGGACACTGCGGTTAAGACGTCTGGGGCAGTTACGAACTGCCTCTACGCAGCTTTAGAATTCAGTAGGCTGGCGATTGCAAGAGCAACGCCAGCCTCTTTTTTTGTGCGCGGAAGTGGCAATCGAATTATTGGCGGATCGATGAAAGTTGGCGCAAGCTTCGCGCCAGTTCGTCAGGATTGGCAATTGGCGGTTGGCAGGTGAATCGGGAACAGACAACTGCGACGCTTTTCGCCTGCTGTATAGCCGGCAGTTGCGGAATGGCTTCGGCCAATGCTGGTGGTAGGTTCTGCGGAACTGCTTTGCTGGCGGCCAGTTTGAGCACCGACTTTCCCGCGCAATAAGGGGCTACTGCGGCATCGTAGAGACGGCCGGCCGATTCATCATTCCCCATAATCACGATCTGGATATGCGGATTCGACAGGTGTACAGCGGCAATTCCGTAGGTCGCGGCAAACAATCCGTACTGCCCAGCTAAGCCCGCAATGAGTTCGAGGGTCCCCTCAGCCTTCTCGCGCAAACTCGCATCGTTGGTGTAGGCGTGAAGCCGAAGCAAGGCAATCGCGGCCACGGAATTCCCTGCGGGAGTGGGAGAATCCTGAAACGGTTTGCGCCGTGTGCCCAACACCCCAAGCTCTTTGTGGTCCGATGAAATCTTTCCGGTATCGAAAAAGCCGCCAGCAATCGGGTCGAAGAAGCGCTCTACCATGGCTTCGGCAATCCCTCTTGCGAACTTGAAATAGCTGAAGTCGGCAGTGGCTTCGTAGGCGTCCAGGCAGGCAACAATGGTGAAAGCGTAATCGTCCAGCACGCCCCTGATTTGTCGGCGTTCCGCGCCAGCATCAGAATACGCGAGCACGTGCAATAACTTGTCGTCATGCCATCCCTGTGCCAGGATGCGATCCAATGAGCGCAGGGCAAAGTGTTCAGCGGATGCGAGCTTCAACACTTTCGCGGCTTCCAGATATGCCGAAACACAGAGCGCGTTCCAGCCCGTGTAAACAGTTTTGTCCACGTAGGGAGTAGGCCGCTTCAGACGGGCCGCATACATCTTTTCCTTCGCCGACTGCAGCAGAGTTACGATCTCCTCCTGTGGCAGGCCCAGGCGTTTGGCAATTTCTTCAACCGAGGCGCGCTGGTACAGCACGTTCTTGGCGGGATTATGATGCATCTCGCCGATCTCATTGATGTCATAGTGCAGGCACGCCACCCGCGCTTCTTCTTCGGTCAGAACTGATTGGGTTTCTTGCAAAGTCCAGGTAAAGTAATCGCCATCGTCGTCCATTGAGTAATCGGCATCCTGCGAGGCGTAGAATCCGCCGTGCTCGCGGTCGGTCAGCCATTCATCCATCCAGCGAATGATGTCGCGTGCTACAGCCGCGAAGAACTCAGACCGCGTCGCCTGATAGGCGTGAATGTAATTCTTTAGCAGCTCTGAGTTGTCGTAGCACATTTTCTCAAAGTGCGGCACGATCCACCGTTCGTCGACCGAGTAGCGATGAAATCCGCCCGCCAGTTGATCGTAGACGCCGCCGCGGGCCATCTTTTCCAGAGTGCTGACGAACACATCCCGTAGTTTTTCATCGCCGGAACGAACGTATTGATCGATCAACAAATCAAGAGCCGCTGGATGCGGAAACTTTGGAGCGCTGCCAAACCCGCCATTTTGCGGATCAAACATTTTCAGCGCGGATTTCACGATGGCGTCTATGACAGCCGGCGAAAACTCCGCGCTTTTTCCGGCAAACGATTCCGCATGAGAGATCGCGCCCTCGACCAGCTTGGCTTGCTCGACCACGTCATCATTTTTTTCGTGATAGGCATTCGAGATAGAAAGCAGCACACGCTTGAAGCCGGGACGCCCGTAATGATCGTCCGGCGGAAAGTAAGTTCCACCGTAGAAAGGTTTACCGTCGGGCGTAAGAAATGCGGTCAGCGGCCAGCCGCCTTGTCCGCTGATCGAGCTGACAGCGACCTGGTAGCGGCTGTCGATGTCGGGACGTTCGTCGCGGTCGACCTTCACCGCAATGAAATGCTGGTTCACGATTTGCGCAATTTCGGGGTTGTCGTAGGACTCGCGATCCATCACATGGCACCAGTGACACCAGACCGCGCCGATATCGAGCAGGATAGGTTTGTTCTCGCTTTGCGCGGTGGCAAAGGCTTCCTCGCCCCACTCATGCCACCGGATGGGCTGGTGCATAGCGGAACGAAGATAGGCGGAAGACGCCTTGGAAAGGGAGTTCAGGGGCTGGGTGGTCATGAATCAAGTGTATACGGAGGAAGCCGAACTCGTGGCGAAGGAGCCCATTCCCGCCGTTGATGCGCGTTACGTAACGCAATACAGTAAGACATGATTCAGTCGATCCGACATAAGGGTCTAAAGCGCCGTTACCAGGACGATGACCTTCTGAAGAGGGGAAATGCCATGAAGAGACCGCCGCACCCGGGCGGCTTTGTGCTGCGCCAATGCATCGAGCCTTTGGGTCTGACCATCACGCAGGCTGCGACCGCCCTCGGCGTCACCCGCACGACGCTGTCAGAGTTAGTTAACGAGAAGCGCGGAATTTCTCCTGAAACGGCCGTTCGCCTGTCAAAAGTTTTTGGAGGCAGCGCCGCAACCCGGCTCACGCAGCAAGCTCACTACGAGCTTTCCGTGTCCGTGCCGATCGTATCAAGCTCAAGCGCCTGGAATTCGCTTAGACCCGACCTGCCAAGATGGCAAGACCCCGATGGTCACCCGGCAAGGTCACCGTTCATGCAGCTCATCGCGCGAGCGTGGAGGCGTCCATCGCAAATCAAAACCCTCGCGTAACCGGGCTAGGGCGCGCTCTCGGGCAGGCTCATACATCTTCCGCTGGCCTACGATCTGTTCCATGTGAGCGGTTAGGAAGGCGCTGACCGACGCGCCTTCTTTCTCTGCGAGTGCCCGAATATCGCGGAGAAGAGCAGCGTTCAGCCTGAGGGTGATATTGACTTTCATGTTTTGCCGACGAATGTGTACAGCACCAGTTTACGTTCGGCGAGGCCAGGATGCTACCGAGAACGCGGGAACGAAAGTCCAGTTCAGCCTGCCAGTCTTTTCGCAATCGCACAATACAAATCCACCGCCTCGCTAAGCTGCTTCTTCTCGATGTATTCGCCTTCGGTGTGGGCGACGTGAATCGATCCCGGACCGATCAGCAGCGGCTGGCCCCAGTTGGTGAGCGCGGGGATGTCGGTGGTGAAGGCGGCGACCATGGTGGGCAGGCCATCCAGGGTCCGCAGGCGGAGAAACGGAATTTCCAAAAGGAATTCGACTTTTGCCAGGCCCGCAACGGCGCGCTCAATTTCCTTTCTTAGCTCGTCCGTGGGGCCAATCAGGCGATAAAGCAACTGCGCTCGCGCTTTATCGGGGATTACATTGGGAGCGCGGCCGCCTTCGATCACTCCGATATTTAATGTACACGGACCGATGCCATCCTCAGATGGTAAGTTTATTGCTCGCAGCCGGCGCAAGGCCTCCAGAAGTTTGTCGATCGCGGATTCGCCCAATTCCGGATAAGCAGAGTGGGCCATCCTTCCTTCGGCGATCAGGTTTACCCGCAATGTGCCCTTGGATGCGGTCGCCATTCGATTCTCGGTGGGCTCACCATTGATCAGAAACTTGCAGCCGGGAGATTGCCTGTTCGCCACCTGAGCGCCAAGGCTGTTTCGTTCTTCTCCCACGAGGAAAAGAAGTCCAACATAAACGCCCTCCGCGCGCAACCGTTCTGCGGCTGCGATCTGCGCGGCGATAATTCCCTTGGCATCGCACGATCCCCGCCCGTAGATCCGAGTGGCATCTTCCGACGATGGAATAAAAGGCGGAACCGTATCCATGTGGGTCGAGAAAACGATGTCCGGCTTGGGTTGCTGCGCCGAGGTTGCGTACACGTTGCGGCGGTTGCCTTCGACAGCGAGTTGATTCGCCTGGTATCCGAGGCGGATGAGTTCGGCATGAAGAACATCGCCAACCGGGGCTTCGTTCCCGGTGATCGATTCAATGTCTACGAGGTGACGGGTGAGAGCGACGACATCCATGGCAACGAGAATAACGCACGCGGCGACGCCCAGTCTTTCGGAAGCAAAATTCAGCCACGACCGAGACGTAGAGACGTTGCTTGCAACGTCTCGCCGAGGCAGAGCTACGGGCTGCTATTCTGAATGACGGAAATGAGCGCACAGCATAGTTCGATCCGCTCTTTGTTCCTCGACGGCCCTGCTGGCCGCCTCGAAGCCTTGCTCAACATTGGCGCAGAAGATGCCACTCATGCCGCGCTGGTATGCCATCCTCACCCTCTTTATGGCGGAACTCTGCACAACAAAGTCGTTTTTCACACCATGAAGGCGCTGAACAGTTTTGGCTATCCGGTACTGCGGTTTAATTTTCGTGGCGCGGGACTGAGCCTGGGCAAGCACGACCACGGCAACGGCGAAGTCGAGGACGTTCGCGCCGCACTCGACTGGCTCGTTCGCGAATTTCACCTGCCTTTAATCTTGGCCGGATTTTCTTTTGGTGCCGCGGTGGGGTTGCGTACGGCTTGTCCCGACCCGCGTGTGGAGGCTGTCATCGGGCTTGGTCTGCCGGTCAGCGCAATCGACGATCGAGTCTATGATTTCGAATTTATCCAAAGCTGCGTGAAGCCCAAGTTGTTCGTAAGCGGCGACTGCGATCAGTTTGGTCCGCGCGCGAAACTTGAAGCCATCGTCCAGGCATTTCCCGCGCCAAAGAAGTTGGTGATCGTTGAGGGCGCCGATCATTTCTTCGAAGGGCGCCTGCGAGAATTGCGGGATGCGATTGAAGCCTGGCTCCCGAAAGCATTGCGATAAACATGTTTTCCCCGCGATCTCTGCGGCCCTTTTCAGCG
>JBEKGG010000270.1:0-5738 GCA_050012915.1 Terriglobales bacterium
GGTTTGCCTCGCCAATCACTGTTATAGTTAACTATAACACTAGATCAAGTGTCAAGGATTTTTTTTGGCCTGTTTTACACAGGCCCAAGAGCCACGCTTATCTGTCTTAGCATGAATCACTTACAAGTGTAGACGCGAGAGTCTCGCTCGGGTGCCGTGGACCTTCAGGCAGAAGGGTTGGAGGACCAGTGAGGATATCCGGGCTGGACGGACCCATAAAATCTGTCATCCCGAGCGGAGCCGAGGGACCTCGCGTTTTCCCACCACGGCCGTCCCGAGCGGAGCATCGTGATCGGTTTTTTCAATCGCAAAGCGGTGTGAAGGGATCTGCTTGTAGGGCTTCCGACGAAGATCAGGCCAGGATTCTATGAAGGTGCCCGGCCTTCGTGGTCGACCCGAGCGTGGTACTCTAAGCAAACACGAGGACACAATGTCAAAACATGATACCCCTACCAAACGCCATCGACGCCCGAAGTCATCGAAACGCATCGACTACACGGCCCGCACCATGGCCGCTTTGAAAGAACTAGAAAAAGCCGCGAAGCTACGAACCAAGACGGCCTAGCGAAACCTAGCCAAAATCTGTCGTCCCACGCAGAGCACCGCCGCTGGCTTTTTTCGATCGGCGCGAAGGACGACTCAAGATACGCGCGCAACCGCCGCGGCGTCATCGAACGCGAAAATTCAGCCGAAGACCAAGCCGTCGGGCTCGATCAGCTGGTGCCAGGCTTCGCGGTAGTGGGCGTAGAGGTCGCGGCGCCAGGATATTTTCGGACGAAACAGAAGCATCCGGCGATCCACCACCTCGCGCACCGGCACGATGAACCAGGCATCGTCCGGAACAATATAGACCGCAACGAAGTCAACCTCGGACGCAGTGTACGGCCGTAACCTCCTGCCCTGGCTGCGATAAATGTTCACCGCATACAGACCCTTTCTCAGATGGATGGAGGCTTTTACCTGCACCCGCCACAGGTTCTGCCCTCCCTGAACGACGAAGTCAAAAGGATGCATGGTGCCGTAGGGCGGGGCCACCATGAACCCCCCGGCAAGAGCGAGTTGGGGCGGCATCGTGCGACTGAAAGCAGGTCCCTCCACTACGCATTGCGATTAATGGGGCCGATCGCAGTGCTCCGGTCGGGATGACAGATTCGGTGAGTACTGATTGCTGAATGCGGGCATCCGACCTCGAATCCTGCGAAGTATCTGACGGGTGCCGTGCTATACTTTTCGGGTCGCCTGCGGTTTGGTTCGAGGCAATCCCGAGGGTAACGCTGTGATCTCCTCTACGGGCGCGTCTTTTATAGCTAAAACCAGCGCAATCAAGATTTACGCAATCAGGTCTTCTTCATCAAGACCAGTGCAATAAAAGTTTATTGAACACGAGGTACAGCCATGTCTGGGCACTCTAAATGGGCCACAATCAAGCATAAGAAGGGCGCGCTGGACGCCAAGCGCGGCAAGATTTTTACCCGTCTGATTAAAGAAATCTCGATTGCCGCGAAGAACGGCGGCGGAGATCCGGACAGCAATCCGCGGTTGCGGGGCGCGATTCTCGCCGCCAAGGCGGAGAACATGCCGCAGGATAATATCAAGCGCGCGATTCAGCGCGGCACCGGCGAATTGCCGGGCGCGACTTACGAAGAGTTTTCGCTCGAAGGCTACGGTCCGGGCGGAGTCGCGGTTCTGCTCGACATCAATACCGACAATCGTAATCGCACGGTCAGCGAAATCCGACACGTGTTCGGGAAAAACGGCGGCAACATGGCGGACGCGGGCGCGGTTTCTTACATGTTCCACAAGAAGGGCGAAGTCATCGTTCCCAAGTCGGCAATCAAAGAGGACGACTTGATGGCTCTGGTCCTCGATGCCGGCGCTGAAGATTTGCGCGACGATGGCGAGAACTGGGAAGTGCTGTCCGAGCCGTCGGCTTATGAAGCAGTTCTGGAGGCAGTAAAAAAGGCCGGCATCGAGCCCGCGTCTTCTTCGGTCACGATGATCCCGCAGAACTATATTAAGCTGGAAGGGCCGGCGGCGAGCACGATGATCCGGCTGATGGAAGCGTTTGAAGAGCACGATGATGTGCAGAACGTGCATTCCAATTTTGACATCGATCAGAAATTGCTGGAAGAAGTGGCGGGCTGAGGTTTTCAATCCTGGAACAACACCAACCTATTCTGGTAACCGGAGGAGCCGGTTTTATCGGCTCCAATTTCATTTTGCAGTGGCTTGCGGCTGAAGGCACTCCGGTAGTGAATCTGGACAAACTTACTTATGCGGGGAATCTGGGGAATCTGGAAAAGATTTCTGGGGATTCGCGCTATGGTTTCGTACATGGGGACATCGGAGATCGAAAACTTGTTGGCGATCTTTTAGGGCGGGCGCGTCCGCGGGCGATTGTGCACTTCGCGGCGGAGAGTCACGTGGACCGGTCGATTCACGGGCCGGATGATTTTGTGCGGACGAATGTGAATGGGACGTTCGGCCTGCTCGAAGAAGCGCGGGCTTATTGGACGGAATTAACCGCGGAAGAAAAAGGAAAGTTTCGCTTTCTGCAGGTTTCGACCGACGAGGTCTACGGATCGCTGGGGCCGAAGGATGCGGCATATTCGGAGACGACTTCTTACTCTCCCAATAGTCCGTACTCGGCGACCAAGGCGGCTGCTGATCATTTAGTTCGCGCCTACCGTCACACTTACGGCATGCCCGTCCTCACCACGAATTGTTCCAACAATTACGGGCCGTATCAGTTTCCGGAGAAGCTGATCCCGCTTACCATTCTGAATGCGATGAATGGCAAGGCGATTCCGGTTTATGGGGATGGGCAAAATGTCCGCGACTGGTTGTATGTGGCGGATCATTGTGACGCGATCCGCACGGTTCTCAGTCGGGGAAAAATTGGCGAGACTTACAATGTGGGCGGACGAAACGAGAAGCCAAATCTCGAGATCGTGCATGCGATCTGCGCGATTCTCGATGAACTGCGGCCGGGTGATGCGGCTGTGCCGCACAGCAAGTTGATTACATATGTTGTGGATCGGCCGGGGCATGACCGGCGTTATGCCATGGATACTCGCAAGATCGAACGCGAGCTGGGTTGGCGGCCGCGAGAGACGTTTGAGAGCGGGATTCGCAAGACGGTGGAGTGGTACTTGTCCAATGAGGCGTGGATTCGAGAAGTGACGAGTGGACATTATCGCGAGTGGATTGCGACGCAGTATTCGGTGTGAGGTTCGCGGTAAGCACGCGGGATCTACGGTTGAAATTCCCTGCAACAGCGCAGATCGATCGGCTTGCTTGGGTCCCTCACTTCGTTCGGGATGACAATGTTTTAAAAAGGGCAGCGACAGCAACGAAGAATGCCGACTCACAATTCTCACTATAAGGGCATCATTTTAGCGGGGGGATCGGGTACGCGGCTTTATCCCGTCACTCATGCCGTATGCAAAAGCCTGCTGCCGATTTACGACAAGCCCATGATTTATTACCCGCTGTCCACGCTGATGTTGGCGGGGATACGGGATATTTTGCTTATTTCAACGCCGGAAGATGTGCCGCGCTTCCAGCAGTTCCTGGGCGACGGATCGCGCTTTGGTTTGAATTTTCAATACGTGGTGCAGCCTCGGCCGGAGGGTATTGCGCAGGCTTTTCTGGTGGGCAAAGAGTTTATCGGTTCGTCTTGCTGCGCGCTGGTGCTGGGTGACAACATTTTTTACGGACATGATCTGGTGAAGTGCGTGCAGGACGCAGGGAACAAGACGGTGGGGGCGCGAGTATTCGCGTACCCGGTGCAGGATCCGGAGCGTTATGGAGTGGTTGAGTTTGACTCCGACGGGAGAGCGTTGAGTCTTGAGGAAAAGCCGAAGGTTCCGAAATCACGCTATGCGGTGACTGGACTTTATTTTTACGACGGCCAAGTCGTGGACATTGCAAAGGCGTTGAAACCTTCGGCTCGCGGCGAATTGGAAATCACGGACGTTAACAAGCAGTACATGAAGCAGAAGCAATTGGATGTGGTGGTGATGGGCCGAGGCATGGCGTGGCTGGACACGGGAACGCATGAGTCGATGCTGGAGGCGTCTTTGTTTATTCAGACGATCGAAACACGGCAGGGATTGATGGTGGCGTGTCCGGAGGAGATTGCTTACCGCTTGGGATACATCGGCGCGGAGCAGTTGGAGGCGACAGCATCGGTGATGAAGAACAATCGGTATGGCGCGTATTTGCTGCAGTTGCTGAGAGAAAGAGTGTTTTGATGGTCGTAAGATCCGGAGGCCGGGCCTAGGGGATTGCGGCGGTCGCCTGGTTGGAGTATGCGCTCTCGACGTTGCTGGAATCGACGGCTGTGGTCACGTAGTAGTAGGTTTGTCCGCTCTGCACAGAGCTGTCGGTATACGCGGTCGTGGTCGCGGCGTTGACTTTTGTATAGGGCCCACCTGAAGTGGTGCCGCGATATATGTTGTAGCCGATCACCTGCGAAGTGCTCGGGTCCCAGGAAAGCGCGACGCTGTGCCCGGACTGAGATTGCTGGGTGCCGTCTCCGGTGAAAGTTTCCGCGGTTGGGGAGTTGGTGGCGTCGCTGTCAAACGCGATGCTGCCGGGCGCCGTCCCGGCCGCCTCCGGAGCGAAGGTGACGGTGAATGGAAGGCTCTGCCCTGCGGGAACAGTAACCGGGAAAGTGATGCCACTGACTGAGTATCCCTGACCAGTCCATGCTGCCGAGGTCACCTTAATGTCGGAGCTACCTGCGGTCAACGTCCCCTGCTTGGCTGAATTGGCGCCAACGGCGACATTGCCGAAAGTTAGAGTCGCGGGTGCTACTGCGAGTTGACCAGCGCCGGCGCCGCCGCCCGTTCCTCCGCCTGTAGTTTGTTTCGAAGCGGAAGAAACGCCTTGACAGCCAGCGAGGGTGAGAATCGCCGCCAGCGCCAGAAGGCAGCCGAGGCAACGCAGCGGGAAATCAGTGGATCGATTCTGCACGTAATAATTATCCGGACAGACCTCCCTGTCCGTCTAGAGGCCCCTAAGCCCTGACCTGCGGCGGTGGTCTGGCCGCTACCTTCGTAATCGCAGCTGGCTTGGTGCCCCAAGCCAATATCTTTCCCGGTGGGTAACCAGTTTTCGAGTTACTATCGGGGTTACCAAAGCTTGGTTCACAGGTACTTTTAGGCCATGTACTCCTGGGACGGCGCAGGCTAGTCTTGTTTTACTGATTGGGCTGCTGGGACCGATTTTCTTTTCAGCGCAGGTTTTCCCCCAATCGCCTTGGAGGCACCATGAAGTCAGCATTGTTCACCGTCTTATTGCTAGTCGGCGCAGCGCAATCGCAACAGAGCTTTCTGGCAGTCAACCCGTTGCCAAACGCGCCGAGTACGCGGAAATTCTGGAGCCTGGAGAACAAGGTTGATTTCTCGATTCTAGCCGGACAGATCGCCGTCGACGCCATCACGACGCAGCGCGGATTGAGCGAAGGCATGCGGGAGACTAATCCGATAATTCGCCCGTTGGTCACACGCGGTGCGGCTGGCGAGGCAGCGGCTTCGGGAATCGGTTTTGGATTTGCCGTTGGAACAGCGTACCTGTTGCACCAGACGCATCATTACACGGCTGAACGAATTGCGACCCGCACTATGCTTGCGGTCGAGGGCGGGTTCGTGGCCAATAATCTCTGGCGGGTGCATTGAGACGGTTTGTTTTCGGTGTTTGTGTTTCAATCCCTAATCACTAAGGGCATGTTC
>JBEKGG010000271.1:0-5731 GCA_050012915.1 Terriglobales bacterium
TCGATCAGAAGTTGCAAGACCTCGATAACGACGGCGTCGACCGTCGCGGATTCTTAAAGTGCATGGCGTGGGCGGGGACGGGCCTGGTCTGGACCATGAGCGGCGGCATCCCCGTTTCTCGGGCATTCGCCAAGAGCGGCAGCAAGAATGCGACCAAAGGCGCGGACTTCAGCTTTGTCCAGATCAGTGACAGTCACATTGGGTTCAACAAGCCTGCCAATCCGGACGTCACCGCTACTCTGCAGACGGCCATCAACAAGGTCAATTCGATGCCACAGCAGCCGGATTTCATCATTCACACCGGGGATCTGAGCCAACTTTCGAAGCCGAGTGAGTTCGATACGTTGGATCAGGTGTTAAAAGGTGCGTCGGCGAAACAGATTTTCTTTGTGCCGGGTGAGCATGACATGCTCAGTGACAATGGCGAGCAATATCTGCAGCGCTACGGGAAAGATACGAAGGGCACTGGATGGTCCAGCTTCGATCATAAGGGCGTGCATTTCGTTGGCCTGGTAAATGTCGCCAATCTGAAAGCTGGAGGCATGGGGTCGCTCGGTCATGAACAGCTCGAATGGCTGGAAGGCGATCTCAAAAGCCGTTCCGCCAGCACTCCGATTGTGCTCTATGCGCACATTCCACTGTGGACTATCTATCCCGATTGGGGTTGGGGAACCGACGACAGCGAACAAGCGTTGTCTTACGTCAAGCGTTTCGGTTCCGTGACCGTATTGAACGGCCACATTCACCAGATCATGCAGAAGGTCGAAGGGAAGGTTTCATTTCACACCGCAATGTCGACCGCGTTCCCTCAACCTGCGCCCGGAACAGCTCCATCGGCGGGACCGATGAAGGTACCAGCCGAGCAGTTGCAGCGGGTGCTGGGCATCACCGATGTGAACTACCTGGTGAGTGGCGGTAGCCTCGCGATCGTCGATTCGCCACTCGCGGGTTAAGAGTCTTCGGTTTTTAGGAAACATGAAATCAATCATGAAGGGAATTGTGAAATGACAAAGCAGAAGATGTGGGTTGGTCTGGCGGCACCGATAATGATGGCAATGCTGTTGCTGTTCGTTGGATCACCGAATGTCGTTGCGAGTAATAACCAGCAAGCCGCTGTCACTACTGCGGAGGTGAAAATCGATAATTTTAGTTTTGGACCGCAGACGCTCACAGTGCGCGTCGGAACGACGGTCACCTGGACCAACGGGGATGACATTCCGCATACGTCGGTCAGCACTGAAGGTGTATTCAAGTCCAAGGTGATGGATACAGACGAAAAGTTCTCGTACACATTTACCAAGGCGGGGAAGTATCCGTACTACTGCACCATTCACCCCAAGATGACCGGAGAGGTTCTGGTGCAATGAGACGCGACTTTGACTCGCGTGGGGACAGCCGCCCCCGGCTGTCCCGGTGAGCGAAGCTCGGCAGCTTGGCCCACGTTAGATTTGTCCAAGTAACGCTGCGCTACCTTGTCAAAAATCCCGACAAAGAGTTGACAATCAAATGACATCTCATCCTCATCTCGCCAAGCGGTCGCTGCGTCTAACCCCACAGTACTGCTGCAACAAAATTACACACAAAAGGAATTAAGGCGTAGACATGAAGAAAGAAGAAGTTCTTCCACCCATCAATCGTTCAGTGGGCCGCCGTTCTTTTATGAAGGGCAGTCTTCTGGCAGGAGGCGCGGTAGTGGGCGCCGGTTTGTTATCAAATGCAACTCTGCTTCGCGCACAAGAAAGCGGCTCTCTCAATGCAGGTGATGTCGCTATCCTCCGTTTTCTGGCGGCGGCGGAATTGATCGAGTCCGATCTCTGGACCCAATATGCGGAACTGGGCGGTCTCGGCAAACTTCCACCCATCGAGGTCGATCCCAACGAACATTTGAATCCCTATCAGATTGCACTGTCGAACCTCGATCCCGATGGCCCGCAATATATCAAGAGCAACACGTTGGATGAAGTGAGCCACGCGACTTTTCTTAATGCCTATCTCAAATCCAAAGGCGCCGAACCGGTCGACCTCAGCAAGTTCGAAACTTTGAAGGGCAGCACGGCGAACGGATCGTCCGGCAAGTTGCGCCTCACGAACCTCATGCGCCTCACTGTCGACACCAGTTGGTACGTTCGTTACCGCAGCGCAACCAACCCGGACCTCGGCGCCACCTTTCCTCAGGCGATTACGCTCAAAGATGTTACCGCCATTCCGCGAGCCGATTTCGATTACAACGGCGAACCCAACTCGAACTTTCCCGGCAATGATCACATCCAGGCGATTGCCAATGTAGCGGCTTTTCACTTCGGCCAAATTGAGCAAGGCGGATCGAGCCTTTACGCTGCCTTGAGTCAAAAAGTCACGGATCCGGAGGTGCTCGAGATCACACTCGGCATTGGCGGAGATGAGATTGCTCACTTCCTGGAATGGGTTGATTTTTCGGGCAATGGAGTGCAAGCTCCGATCGCGCCGTTCACCGACTCAAAGTCTGGTCTGACATTTCCTAATTTCTTCAGCCCGCTCAATAAGAAAATTCAGCCCAGCCTGATTTTTCCCGTTCCTTGCGAATTCAGGCCCGACCTCCCGCATGTTTCTATCATTCGTCCACTGACCGATAAAGTTGGGGGGGCCGTGGCCGCGGTTAAAGGCCTCACCGCAAGCGGACTTTTCATTGGCCAAAGTCAGGAATTTTTCAGCACGCTGCAAACTATGGCTGCCGAGGCCGACGCGGCAGTGCGCATGGCATAACTGATTTTCATTGCACGCTTTGGGGGCGCCGTGCCCGGAAACACGAGTCGCGACGCCTGCCTTTTCACCAAATCATTTGACTGCCGTCTTCGGACGCGAAACTAAGGAGCGCTCAATGTTTGAAGGATTGTTTCAACCCATGCATCTGCTGGTGATCTTTGGAATCGCCCTGCTCGTATTCGGACCCAAAAAGCTTCCGGAGTTGGGCAAAGGAATCGGAGAGGGAATTCGCGGCTTCAAGTCAGCCATAAAAGCTGAGGAAGAGAAACCGGCCACGACAACAACTTCTGTGACGAGTGATCAGGCCTGATCGGGAAGTGTTTGGCGGGTTTCGGATAGGAAATACTAATCGTGCTGATGCAACGCCCTTAGTCCAAGCGCTCCGTTTTCGCGGATTGCCAAAGACGGACGGCAGGGCGCAATATCCGATCTACGGTGGCGTGACCGTGATACACGCCGTGGCTTGGCAACCCTCTTGAGGGCAGCCCTGCAGATTTATGGTCGCAGTCAGCGGGACCATGCCGTCTCCGCTGCCATTGTTTTGCTGTTCGCAAACGTTGGGGACGAATGAGTTCGTGAACAGGCTTCTGGGAGCATAGTAGCTCAGTGGATCGCTTCCCGGACCGACGTTCGAGCGGTTGCCGCACACCTTGAAGCCATTGACCTCGGTGCAACCCGGTCCTCCGCCTTTGAATTCGACATCGTTGCAATCTTCTCCAGCATAGCCGTCTGAGAGCGAAATGCAACCTAGTTCCCAATTTACGCTCGTGCTTTGGTTTCCGCACGGATTGATCACCGGATTGAAAGTCAGGGGACTGGCCGAGCCCGCTTGAATCGTCGCTGAGCTGGGATAAATGGAAATCGAAGGTGGACCACCGCAGGTGACGGTGATGGCGGCTGTGTTTTGTGCGTTGGAATCGGCTTCCGAGACCGCGGTCAATGTGACTTGCGGCGTCCCTTGGGGCGGAGCAGTGTAGGTTACCGTTGGAGAAGGTCCGAGCGGGCTCAACGTGCCGCAAGCGTTCCCGGTGCATTGTTGCGACGACAAAGACCAAAGGGCATTTGGATCGGAAGTCCCTTGGATCGTGGCGTTGAACTGTTGTTGCTCGGTTTGCGGCACGCTCGCGGAAGTGGGGTCGATGATAACGGTAATCTGAGGCGCCGGAATTATCGTGATGGTCGCGGAAGCGGACTGCGTCGAGTCGTAGACGGATTGCGCGGTTATTGGGAACTGGGCTGGGCTGGGAACGCTAAGCGGCGCAACGTAACTCGCGGTGGTCACGCAGCCCTGGAAAGTGTCCGGCACTATTGTGCCGTAAATGCCGCCATCGCCGTCGGAATAGTTATTCGCCAACCAGCCGACTTCAGCCTGCGAGGGGTCGGCCGCACCAAGCACAGTTGCCTGGAACTCTTGACCATCCCCTGTCTCGATATCCGGATAGAGAGGGCCTTGGTCTACGGGTGCCAACAAAACTTGCAGCACCGGAGTCGAAACAATGGTGATCTTCTGACTTCCGCTCACCGAGGGAACTGCATTGGAAACGGCAGTGACACTAAAAGTCGCCGGGTTGGGAACATTTGCTGGTGCGGTGTAGAGTCCTCCGGTCGAAATCGTCCCGACTGTACTATTGCCACCGTCTACTTGGTTGACCTGCCAAGTTACATTCTGATTGGGGTTGCCAGCCACTGCTGCGGAGAACTGGACGGTGGAATTTGTTGTCACCGCGTTGGTGTTCGTGCAGGAATCGGCGGATACCGTTACCGTCACATTTTGCACGGGAATCAAATTCACAGGGATCGATGCAGTGGCCGAAGGCTGAGCATTGGAGACGGCGCTTACTTGCACCTGCGGAGGATCAGGTAGCACCTGAGGAGCCGTATAGGTCGCGGTATTATTAGATCCGCCTGCGATCGTGCCCACCGCCTCATTACCGCCGAGTATGGCGTCCACTCGCCACGAAACACTTGTGTCACTGACTCCAGTCACACTGGCTTGGAAGGCTTGTGTTTCTCCGGCTTGCACAGTTGGCGGGGTCGCCGGACTGACTATCGCGACCACGGCGCCTCCCGCGGTAGCCACGGATATGTTCACGACTGCGGATCCTGCCTGTTGAGGATTGGCAACTGAAACAGCAGTTACAGTTACCGCGCCCTGGTCGGGCACTTGCAGGGGAGCCGTGTAAAGCGCTTGGTTGCCGGAGCCAGGAATAGGAGTGATTGTGCCGACGTTCGAATTGCCGCCGGTTTGACCGTTCACCAGCCAGGAGACCGCCGGATTCGCGTCATTCACCGTTGCCGTGAACAGGGCGCTTCCTCCCACCACGACATTCGCTGATTGCGGAGAAACGGTGACTGTACCAGGAGCTGATGGTCCACTGATGGAGACAGCGGCATTCGCAGTTTTGCTTTCGTCAGCGTTGCTGACGGCGGTGATCGTCACATTTGGAGGGATTGGCACGTACGGCGGCGCCGTATACGTGCCGGTTTTGTCGATGGTCCCGAAGGTGCTGTTGCCGCCAGCGACTCCATTGACCAGCCAACTGACGCTGGTCATGCTGGTGTTGGTTACGGTCGCAGTGAACGCTTGCTGCGCGCCCGTCGTCATCGCCATTGACTGTGGGGAGACGGTAATCGCCACAGCGGACAGCGATCCCAAGCCACTAATCGTAGCCGGGCTTGCACCGCCGCAGCTTGCCAATACCAGCACTAAAGCCGACCATGCCGCGATGCAGAAACAACGCCACATATTGTTGCCCACAAAAAACTCCAATCACCGTTTCGAAATATCAATCCAGCGGCCCTCGCCAGGCGACGTTAATCGCGGCCAGATTCGACAGCTCTGACTCCGGGCTTTTGCGCAGCCTGAATCGCCGCCGGTTTCAGCGGGGCTGGCTTGAGCTGTTCCTTCGCCCATTGAAAAATTCTTCCTCCCGAGACGGCGCCGAAAAAATCGCGCGTGCTGTCGTACTGAACGACCTGCGCGCCAGCG
>JBEKGG010000272.1:0-5721 GCA_050012915.1 Terriglobales bacterium
TGCGGAACTGACCTTTGCCAAACGGGCGCACTTCCAGAAGTCCCGAGATCATGTATCGGGCAAACATGCTGCAGGGAGCGTTCGCGCCCCCATAGCTGCCGGCATTTCCAGCGCACAAGTTCGGATCGATTTCGTTGTGCGGAGGCGCCAGGTCAAACTGCGCGTAGCCATACAGCGTGTCCTTGGGAAAAAACATGCGGTCCGACTTATCAGTCACCGATTCATTCTGCGCCCACAATGCGCCGGGCAATGCCAGGCACAGGACTGTCCACACTAGCAGCCGTCTCATGTAACCTCCGGAAGAATTTTCTTTATTCGTTCGGGGAAATTCTCGATCTAATCAAAAGAGTGCCATTGTACCGCACCAAGTCGCGAGTTCCGGGGCGGGATAGGAACACGCACAAATGCAGCTAGTGGCGCGGTCAGAATTTGTTTTTAGGGACGCGGCTTCGGCCGCGTTGTTAATATCCATGCAAACGATTGCGGCTTTAGCCGCCGAGGGCAGCCACTGTTCAAACAAACCCGCCGCTGGTCGGAGGCGCGTTTGCGTATTTCGCCGACCCTCCAGTATGCTGGCAGTAATCTTGTCAACGATTATCAGCAGCGCCAAGGAGAGAAAATGAGAGTTGTACTCAACGGAAGCGCCGGTAAATATCTCTTGTTAATGATGGTGATTATGATGACCACGTCCACCTTCGCTGCTTCGAATCTGTACAGTTTCACTTTGCCGAACATCGATGGCAAACCCATGCCCCTGGCCGACTTTAAGGGCAAAGTAATCCTCGTGGTCAACGTCGCCAGCCAGTGTGGATTCACGCCTCAGTACACGGCTCTCGAAGCGATTTACCAGAAGTATAAGGATCAGGGTTTCGTCATCCTTGGATTTCCCGCGAACAACTTCGGACAGCAGGAACCGGGGACGAACGAAGAGATTAAGACATTCTGCTCTCGGAAATATAGCGTTACCTTCCCGTTGTACTCGAAGATTTCGGTCAAAGGGACCGATCAGGCGCCGCTCTATCAATACCTCACCCAAGACGCCGATCCGTCTCACACCGGAGACATCAAGTGGAACTTCACTAAGTTTCTGGTGGATCGCAACGGCAACGTGGTGCAGCGCTTTGAACCCAAGGTCACGCCGGATTCAGCGGATGTTACTTCGTCAATTGAGAAACTGCTGAAACAGTAATCGCCAACCACTTCCCTTGTGATTCCGAGGAGCGGACGAGGAATCTGGGTTGTGCCGGCTCCCACAAAACCCAGATCCCTCGCTTTGCTCAGCATGACAAATAGTGCGCCCGCCCATCCTGCTACAATCTCCCCGGACCTCCGCGCAATCCAACAACTTTTGTTATGGATTTTGACCAGCTCGAAACTTTTCTCGAAGTCGCGCGCCTCAACTCCTTTTCGCGTGCCGCGGAAAGGCGATTCCGCACCCAGCCGGCAATTTCGTCGCAGATTCGTTCGCTCGAAGAAGAAGTGGGCGCCAAGTTGTTGGACCGCTCAGGGGGAAAAGTCTCAGTCACCGCATCGGGCAAGCTCTTCCAGAAATTCGCCGAACAAACGGTTGCATCCCGCAAAGCCATGCTAGCCGCGATCGCCGAAACAGAGCGCGTGCCTCGCGGCGAGATTGTGGTCGGCGCCAACGAAGGCACCTGCCTTCACATCCTGCCCGAAGTTTTTGCTGAGTTCAAAAAGCAGTACCCCGGTGTTAGCGTAAACATCAAGCGCGCGGATTATGCCAAAATTCTGGAATCGGTGGTCGATAACTCCGTCGACTTCGGCGTCGTTTCACTGCCGGTGAGCGACGCGCGGCTGACCGTCGTTCTGATTCATCGCGACGAACTTGTGATTATCGCCCCGCCACAGCATCCCTTAGCCAAGATGAAATCGGCCACCATCGCCCAAGCGGCGAAGTTCCCGCTGGTCGTGCCCAAAATCGGACATACCCGCGATGCGCTAGAGAATCTTTTCTACGAACGCAAGCTCAAGCCGCGATACACCATGGAACTCGACTCCAGCGAACTGCTCAAGCGCTTCGTGGCCGCGGACGCCGGCGTCGGCTTTATCGCCCGCTCCAATGTGCTGGAAGATATGCGTGCCAATGCGCTGGCTGCGATTTCCATTTCCGACGCCACGGTCCGCCGCGACCTCGCCTTGGTCTTTCGTAAAGACAAAGCCCTGAGCCGCGCTGCGCTGGCGTTCATCGACATCGCGGTAAAAATCAAAGGCGTGGACGCGGCCGCGTCGGCGAAGCGCTAATCAAAACAGACCGATTCCTCATTACACTGTCATCCCGAGCGGAAAATAATCGTGCGCACAGCGAGCGATTCTGTGCAGTCGAGGGACCCCGCGTCTGCCAGCAGCACGATGAATACTGCCAGGCGTTCCCGCCAATACACGGACAGCCCCGGGTGCCCCACCCTTTCCGCGTTCGCTGCGTGGCCTTTCGGGCAGCGCGGGAAAACGCAAGGTCCATCGAGCGCGAATCACCGTCCCCGAGCGAACGATGATTTCTTGCTCGGGCCGACAGACCACAGGCTCGCGGCTTCCCCGGGGATTTGCGTTAGAATCTCTTCGCGTGCGAATCTCTGGTTCTCAGTTGGCGTGGGTATTCCCGTGTATTTGTTTATGCGCCGGGTTCGCCCAAACTCCGCGTAAGCAATCGCCCAAGGATCTTCCGCCTTCAGCCTTCAAACTTATTGCCATTAACACAACCGGTACAAAGCGCTACACGTCGGACGAAGTCATCGCGGCGAGCGGCCTGCAAATCGGGCAGACCGTAAGCGAGGATGATTTCAAACAGGCTGCGCGGGTGCTTGGCGAAACCGGCGCTTTCGGGGATGTCCTTTATAGTTTTCAGTACTCCACCGACGGGACCAAGCTTGACTTGCAAGTTCAGGATGCCGATAAGTTCGTTCCAGTTCACTTCGACAATTTTGTCTGGTTCTCCGACCAGGAACTGCTCGACCAACTCCATGCCCAGGTTCCGCTATTTCAAGGACAACTGCCCCTCGCCGGCGATCTTGCGGACGAAGTGTCCAATGCTTTGCAAGGCTTGCTGATCGCGCACAACGTGCAAGGGCGCGTCGACTATCTTCGGGTCGCGCCCGAGGACGGCCCCATTGAAGCTTTTGTTTACAGCATCAGCGGATCTCAGATTCACATCCGCAACGTGACGTTCGCGGGAGCCGACGCGTCCGAATTGCCTTTACTTGAGGCGGCAGCGAAAAAACTGCAAGGCGCGGAGTTTCAGCGCTCCATACTTCGCGTTCAAGAAGACAAGAATTTTCTGCCGATCTACCTCGAGCGCGGATATCTTAAGGCCACATTGGGCGATGCCCAGGCCAAAGTTGTCCAGAACATGCCGCAAGAAACAATCGTGGACGTGACTTTCCCCGTTGACTCCGGACGCCAATATAAACTCACTGAAATCGAGATGCGCGGATACAAGGCTTTCTCCGTCGACGCTCTGCGCGCCCTGATTCACGTGCAACTCAGTCAACCGGCCAATGCGGTTCAGCTCGATACCGACATCGAAGCCATGAAAAAACTTTACGGCACGCGGGGATATATGGCGGTCAAGATCCAACCGAACCCGGAGCTTGACGATGCGAGTTCCGCCGTCAAGTATGTGCTGCTTATTCGGGAAGGCGACGTCTATTCCATGGGAGACCTGGAATTACGGGGGCTCGACTCGCGCACTACGGCCCGTCTCGAAAACGACTGGAGGCTGCGCGGCGGCGATCCTTATGACTCCAGCTATCCCACGCGATTTTTAAATGAGGAAGACAAAGAAATTGGGATCAACACAGACTGGAACGTCAGCATCCGCGAATCTCTGAATCGCGATGACAAGACAGTCGACGTGGCTTTGCGCTTCGATCCAAAAGCGCGATGACCGCGAACAAAAATGCTTGACGCGTTCTGCTATCCCCTTTCAAATGGAAACATCTAACAGGCAGCGGCATATTTAACTCACAAGGAGAGTTCATGCGACTTATGCGGACGTTCGCGATTGCCCTGGTTCTGGGCGCGGCACTTATTCCAACCTCATTCGCAGCCAAAGCCGAAACCTTCACCGGCACGGTCAGCGACGCCATGTGCGGAGCCAAACATATGATGGAAGGTGACGACGCGGCTTGCCTTCGCGCCTGCGTGCAGAAGGGTTCGAAATACGCCTTGGTGGTCGGCGACAAAGTTTACACATTGGACGTCAAGGACAAAGCCTCGCTCGATAAACTCGACAAGCTGGCGGCTGCGAAGGCCACGGTGAAGGGCACAGCCGACGGCGATACTATTGAAGTCAGTTCGGTTGCGCCAGCCAAGTAGGCTCGCTTAATTCGAAACCGGCGGAAACCAGAATCTGGGTCTCCGCCCAACTTTTTTCGCCACGAACCAATTTTCATATTCCCTTTACAATTCACTATGTTAGATTTGACCCTCATCTAACCACCGGAGGAACAACGAATTGGGCCGAGACATGGTGCCTAAGAAGATTTTCTTTACCAAGGGGGTCGGCAAGCATAAGGAGCGGCTTACTTCCTTTGAGCTGGCGTTGCGGGACGCTGGCATCGCTGCGCAGAATCTGGTTCGCGTTTCGTCGATCTTCCCGCCGCAATGCAAGCTGGTGCCGCGCTCTCAGGGGCTGAAGTATCTGAGTCCGGGAGAAGTTGTGTTCGCTGTGGTTGCGGAGAATTCTACGCGCGAGCCGCATCGGCTGCTCGCGGCCAGCATCGGCGTGGCCATTCCAGCCGACAAGAATACCTATGGCTACTTGAGCGAGCATCACTCTTTTGGCGAAACCGACGACTCGGCCGGAGAATATGCGGAGGAACTCGCGGCGGAAATGCTGGCGACGACTTTAAATGTGGAATTCGATCCTGACCGGTCGTGGGACGAGAAGAAAGAGATTTATCGGATTTCGAATAAGATCGTGCGGACCGCCAACATTACTCAGTCTGCCGTTGGGGATAAGCGCGGGCTGTGGTCTACGGTGATTGCTTCGGCTGTGTTGATCTTCGATTAGACATCCGCAGGGCCGGGTCTTCGATCCGGCCTTTATTTCTTTGCTCCCACCTTCCGCTTCCCTGCTGCTTTTCCTTTACCCAGCCGTTCCAGCACGGCTGCGACCACCAGAGGCAGTCCGACGGTCGCGTCCACAAATAACTCGCCGAATTTCCCGCCCTCGGCGGGTGGCACGAACTTGCCCCACGAAATCGCTTCGCTATACGGGCTTCCCGAAAGTCCGCCCCAGTAGACCGGCTCGGGACAAATGCGCACGCCGTAATGATAGCGTTTCAGCGGAACGTTCTCGCCCAGTCGCCGGTGCCGCAATTCGCAGAAAGGCCCGAACTGCTGAGCCCAATTGCGAGGAACGCCGCCGCCGATAGTAAAAATTCCAAGTCTCGTCTGACGCAGGAGCGTGGCCGCAAAATGCTCAAGATCTTCAAATGGATCGAAACGTAGCTTGTGTCTTCCAGTCGATTCGCGCAAGCGATTGTTCAGAGCAACATCCAGACCCAGCTCTGAATCTGTAAATGCCGGCACAAAAACTGGCACGCCTTTTTCGTAAGCCGATTTCAGAATGCCTCTCTGCCCTTTTGCGTGCTTCGCCAGATGCGCTCCGATGGCATGATTCAATTTGTAAGAACACGCCACCTCGTTGTGATCCCAGCCTTCTAATATCTGGGACATCACTTCTTCCACATCGTCGAGATT
>JBEKGG010000273.1:0-5704 GCA_050012915.1 Terriglobales bacterium
CGTCGTGGATTCCTCTGGAAGATGCGGCCAAACGACTTGCCTATCGAGGCGAAAAGGATATGGTCCGCCGGGCGCAGGTTTATCTCGCGACTCACCCGGAGCTTTAGCGATTTCAAGGTCGCCCGCGCGTCACACAGACGTGTGACATGTAACCTTGACGGGACTTCCAGCAGCATCTATCTTGAACTTACTTGATTGAGGCGCGTGCCGCTGCCATCCTCACCCCACATCTAATGCGGCACGCGCTGCGGTACTTTTCGGAGTATTCCCGGTTTTTCCCAAATATCTGTGATCTATCTTTACCATCAGGGCTGGCAAGAACGGCTGATTGCTAAGTAAACTGCTTGAACAGCCTTTTTACTTTCTACTTTTTTGTAGAGACGCAGCTCGCTGCGTTCTAGGCTTGCCTGACTCGTCTGCACGATGGGAGTGTTCGATTGATGAAACATATCCACAAAGTCGCTGTGCTTGGTGCGGGAACAATGGGTGCCCGCATCGCTGCTCACTTCGCTAACGCGGGTATCGCCAGTTCTCTGCTCGACATCGTTCCTCCCGACGCCGATGGGCCTGCTCGAAATAAGATCGCGGCTGCCGGGCTGGACGCCGCCAAGAAATCGAAGCCCGCCGCCTTCATGGACGCTTCGCTCGCCCGGCTGATCACCATTGGCAACTTCGACGACGACCTCAAGCGTCTGGCCGAAGTGGACTGGATTATCGAAGCAGTGGTCGAGAATCTCGATCTGAAGCGGGCTTTGTTGAGGAAGGTAGAAGCCATCCGCAAGCCGGGGACGATCATTACGACTAACACCAGCGGCCTGCCGGTGGGGAAAATTGCCGAGGGTTTCTCCGACGATTTTCGCCGTTCGTGGTTTGGCACGCACTTTTTTAATCCGCCGCGCTACATGCGGCTGCTGGAAATTATTCCTACGCCCGACACCGACCGCGATGCCATCGACGCCGTGAGCCGCTTCTGCGACATTCATCTTGGCAAAGGCATCGTTCTCGCCAAAGACACGCCAAACTTCATTGGAAATCGCGTTGGGACGTTTTCTGTTTTGAACGTCATGCGCCTTATGCAGGAAATGGATTTGAGCATTGAAGATGTGGACGCGCTTACCGGGCAAGCTCTGGGATGGCCGCGGTCCGCAACCTTTCGCACGATTGATTTGGTCGGTCTGGACATTTTGGGACACGTAGTTTCGAACATGACGCGTGTAGTGACGGGCGATTCAGCCGCCCAGCTTGACGAGCGCAGCGACCTCAAGTTGCCTGACTTTTACAAGCAGATGCTCGAACGCAAATGGCTGGGCGACAAAACCAAAGGCGGCTTCTACAAGAAGGCAAAAAGCACGGGTCAAGAGGACGAACGCCTCGCCCTTGATTGGAAGACGCTGGAATACCATCCGCGTAAGAAACCCAAGTTTCCAGCCCTCGACATGGCTAAGAATGTCGAGCAGACTGCAGCCCGGTTGAAAATGCTGCTCGGTCTCGACGGCAGTGGTCCGCAGAAGAATGATCGCGCGGGCGCATTTCTGTGGTCGGCTCTATCCGATCTTTGGACGTATTCCGCCAACCGTATTCCAGAGATTTCCGATTCCATTGTTGAGATCGATCGTGCCATGCGGCTCGGCTTCAACTGGGAACTGGGACCGTTCGAACTGTGGGATGCGGCCGGAGTCGAAGCCACAATTGAGCGTATGAAAAAAGAAGATCGTCCGATCGCGGCCAATGTGGAACAGTTGCTCGCCGCTGGCAAAAAGACCTGGTATCTGGACGATCCCAAGGCCGCCTCGGGCCGGGAATATTTCGATCTCGGCGCTGTGGCTTACAAGGCCGTCGCGGTTCCCTCTGGCGTGTGGTCGGTAGAAGTCGCGAAGAAATCAAATGGTGTGGTGAAGAAAAACTCCGGGGCGTCTGTCGTCGATCTGGGCGACGGCGTGGCCTGCATCGAGTTCCATTCCAAGATGAACACCATCGGCACCGACATCGTCCAACTCATCTTGCAAACCATGAAGTCTGGTGGCCCCGGCGATGCATTCGACGCGTTCGTTATCACCAACGACGCGACGAACTTCTCCGTCGGCGCTAACCTCATGTTGCTGCTGATGTCGATTCAGGAAGAAGAATGGGACGACGTCGATCTCGCCATTCGCACCTTCCAGGGTATGACTCAGGCCATTAAGTTCTCGCCGAAGCCAGTGGTAGTCGCGCCTTTTGGTTTGACCCTTGGCGGCGGCACCGAGATTTCCCTGCACGCTCCCGCGCTTCAACCTCACGCTGAGCTTTACATGGGACTGGTCGAAGTCGGCGTCGGGCTGCTGCCCGGAGCCGGCGGATGCAAAGAGATGCTGCTGCGCGCCGTCGACAGCGCCGAATCCATCCGGCCCGGTGGCCGAGGCGAATCCGTCGAACTGATGGAGGCCATGAAGAGAATCTTCGAAACGATCGCTACCGCAAAAGTCGCGACCTCGGCGCCGGAAGCGCGCGGGCTTGGATTTCTGCGGGATTCCGACAATATCACCATGAACCGCGAGCGCGTGTTAAGCGATGCAAAAGCCCGTGCGCTGGAGATGGTCCGCGCCGGATACGAGCCTCCGCAGCCGCGCACCGACATTCCCGCGCCCGGAGAAAACACATTAGCTGCCCTGAAGATGGGCGTTCACCTGATGCGCCAGGGCGATTACATCACCGAATACGAAGTCAAGCTGGCCACGAAAATCGCCGAAGTGTTGTGCGGCGGAAATGTGACTCCGGGCACTCCGGTGAGCGAACAATACATCCTTGATCTGGAGCGGGAAGGATTCAAGTCACTCTGCGGAGAGAAGAAGACGCAGGAGAGGATTCAGTACACGTTGAAGACGGGAAAGACGCTTAGGAATTGAGAATGCCTCGAGCCCACATTCATCTTTGCCCCGATCCGGGCTACGTCCCCACGAGGACGGCCCCCAAGCGTGGAGAGAAGATTGTGATCAGAGTCTTAGGATTCCCGCCGTTCAAGGAGTTGCGGGCGTCTCTGCGGAACCCCTGCCATCGGCACTATAGTCGGTTCGTCGGGCTTCGAAAAGCAGCCACGAAAGTGATGAGAGGGAGAAAATGGAGCGATGGCCCAATTTTGCTTCGGTTCAGTATGTTTGCTCCTTCCTTCGAGAAAGGAAAGACTCTTAATGACTACCTTGCCGGGGTGCTCGATACCTTGGATGGCAGTCATGGTTTTCACTTCACCTATCTTCCCATCGTTTTCCTGGATGATTGCCAAGTATGCAAAGCCGAGACACATTTCAGGGTGAACTCGATCGCGGAGTACCTGCTTGAAGTCGAATTTCTCGACTAAACACAGCGCAGAGTCTTGGCATGGAGCAGTGCCACTTCAGCCCGCCGCAACATGCGCGAATTTCCGCACGACCGGTTGTCGGCCTTGCCGGGCCCGCCAGAGATCATATTGGGATTGCATGTTCATCCACAGTTCCGGGGAGGTGCCGAGAGCGGCGGATAAGCGGAGGGCCATGGCGGCGGAGATTCCGGCCTTGCCGTTCAGCAGACGCGATAATGTCACGCGCGTGACCCGCAGATGTGCCGCCGCGGCGGATACGGGTGTTTCTCCCAGATACTCGCGGAGAACCAGACCAGGATGAGGCGGATTGTGCATGCGCATAAATGACTCCTTCAGTGATAGTCCTGATAATCGACGAGAACGGCATCCTCGCCTTCGAACTTGAACGTCAAGCGCCAGTTTCCGCTGACCGCTGACCGCTCAATGATCTTTGAATGTCCCGGCCAGCGGATGAAGTTTCCATCCCAGCGCGTTCATATCCGCTCGGATGCTTAGCATTATCGAGGGCGAACAGTTGTAAACGAAGCTTGCCCGCATGCTTCGGTTGAATACCAGCTTTCGATCCATTGAGGAAAAACTTCTCCACGCCCCGATGCCGGAAGCTCTTAATCAAGTGTATAGTGTAACGCTACGTGTTACGCATAGTCAATCCCGTCTCCGCCTACTTAGGAATCATTCGATCGAAAATCATCCCTCCACAATTTAGAATAGGTGCAGGAGTTTCCTATGCGTGAAGTCGTAATCGCTTCTTCTGCCCGTACGCCGGTAGGACGCGCCTTCAAAGGCACGCTCCGCGCCACTCGTCCCGATGAGCTTGCCGCTGTGGCCATCAAAGGCGCGCTCGAACGCGTGCCGCAGATTGACGCGAAAGAAATCGAAGACGTCATCCTGGGCTGTGCCATGCCCGAGGCTGAGCAAGGGATGAACGTGGCGCGCATCGCGTCGCTGCGCGCCGGCTTGCCGGTTGAAGTCTCGGCGTTGACGATCAACCGTTTCTGTTCGTCTGGGCTCCAAGCGATTGCCATGGCGGCCGAGCGCATCATGAGCGGTGGAGCTGAGATCATCGTGGCCGGTGGCACGGAATCGATGTCCATGATTCCGATGGGCGGTCACAAAATTTCGCCCAATCCATGGCTGGTCGATCACTATCCCGACGCGTATCTTTCTATGGGTCTGACAGCGGAGAGGCTCGCCCAACGATTCGGTATCACGCGCGAAGCCGCGGACGAATTCTCCTATCGCAGCCATCAGAAAGCATTGGCCGCAATTCAAGCCGGAAAGTTCGCCGACGAAACGGTGTCCGTGCCAGTGAGCTTTACGACACCCAACGGCTCGAAGCCGAAGCGGCAGGAGATCACCTTCAAAGTCGACGAAGGCCCCCGCGCCGACACGTCGCTCGAAGCGCTGCTCTCGCTCAAGCCAGCATTCCACGCCAAGGGCACGGTAACCGCCGGCAATTCCTCGCAGATGTCCGACGGCGCAGCGGCCGCCGTAGTCATGTCCGCGGATCGCGCACAGCAGTTGGGTATCAAGCCGCTGGCCCGGTACGTTTCCTTCGCTACCGCCGGATACAAGCCGGAAGAAATGGGCCTGGGCCCGGTCTTCGCGATCCCGAAAGCGCTGAAGATGGCGGGGCTCAAACTCACCGACATTGACGTGATCGAATTGAACGAAGCTTTTGCCGCTCAGTCCTTGGCGGTGATCAAAGAGGCTGGTCTTGATCCCGAGCGCGTGAATCCCAACGGCGGGGCGATTGCTTTGGGGCATCCTCTCGGATGCACAGGCGCGAAGCTCACCGCTACGATCATTCGCGAGATGAAGCGCCGCAACGCGAAGTATGGCCTCGTGACCATGTGCGTAGGCGGCGGCATGGGCGCCGCTGGAATTTTCGAGAACCTGAGCTAGACCAAAGACATTAACCACAGAGGACACGAAGGTTCACAAAGAGAAACCTGATTTCCTTTGTGGACCTCTGTGTCCTCTGTGGTTCATGACCGTGTGACATCTAACCTTGCGGGGCTGCTTAGAAAACGACACGATCGAAGCAGGAGCCGCCCATGGCCACTGCGCCAAATCGAAGAATCCCCGCCAATGAAGTCAGCTACGCCATCATCAACGCTGCCATGAAAGTTCACACCGAACTCGGTCCAGGGTTGCTGGAAAGCACTTACACCGTTTGCCTAAAACACCAACTCAATGAAGCTGGCGTCGGCTCGGCTGCCCAAGTCGGGTTACCAGTCGTGTATCACGGAGTGAAGCTCGAACTGGGATATCGGATAGACCAGCTGGTCGAGGAACTTGTCATCGTTGAGATCAAGTCAGTCGAAGCAGTATCGCCAGTACATCAGGCCCAGCTACTTTCGTACCTTAAAC
>JBEKGG010000274.1:0-5698 GCA_050012915.1 Terriglobales bacterium
TCTAAAAATAAAGCATGTTTTCCAAGGCATTCAGGATAAGGGGAGCGTTTTCCAGGAAATCCTGCGTCAAGAAGGTCTGGATGCCAACCAAGCCGCATTCGTCGGGGACGACGTCATGGATCTGCCGGTAATGCGGAATTGCGGGCTGGCAATCGCCGTCGCCAATGCTCGCGCTGAAGTCAAAGCCGAGGCCCATTACGTCACGCCGCATGCTGGCGGGGAAGGCGCATTACGCGATGCGATCGAATACATTCTGAAGGCGCAAGGAAGATGGAAACAAGTGTTGAACGACTACATCTCCGAGAGAAGTCCGAAGAAAAGCGGCGCTTAACCGTAGGCAGAATCGCGTTGGATTACAGCTGATGGCTTGGCCAAGAGCTAAAAAACTAGGAGCTGATGGCTAAAACAAAAAGCCCACCGGTTGTCTGCTTGGGGCGTGCTCGGGTCGACAACCGATGGGTTACCGTTTCTCCTTACTCACCCTGTTGTTTTCAGGAGTCATTACCTGTAAAAACCCAATTCCCAAAAAAAGTTTCGCACTCGCGCGAAAATTATTAGGAACTCTTAAACTCTTGCAACCGAGCCACTTACTCGGGTATCGCCGGCGGACGCGCAGCCATCAGCTCAGTGAACCTTGCGTCGTTGCGAAGACCTGCGAACTCCGGATCCTTATACACGTTGTCGATGCCCTTGTATCCCTCTTCGAGCGCCCGTCGAAGATATTGCAGCGATCGGTCGGAGTCGCCACGCTTGGCGCACAGCTTCGCAATGATGTAGTCAAAGCGTGCCCGGTCCTCAGGGGAGGGTAATTGCGCCGAGATTCCGTTGTGCGAAGTGCGGTCCAGGATGTACGGGTCGAGCTGAATCGCCGTGGCGTAGGCTTCAGTGGCTTTTTCAAATTCCTTTTTGCCGAAATATGCCGCACCCATATTGCTGTAGAAGGAGGCAGTGGCCGCGCGCAATTTAATCGCTTTTTCGTATTGTTTTATAGCCTTGCCGAATTTCTTCTGCTCATACTCGATGACGCCCAGATTGTTCACCGCGTCGGCATACTGACGGTCGAGATGAATGGCTCGTTCGAATTCTTTGCCGGCCTCCTTGTAGCGCTGCATCAGGAGCATGGCGATGCCCGCCTTGTTGTGGACGTCGGCATTATTCGGCGACTTCGCCAGAATGGCCTGGTAATAATCGAGGGCATCGAGGTAGTCCTTTTCAACGCGCAGCTCATCGCCGCGCTCTTCCAGTTCCGCGAGCGTGGCAGTAACAGAAGGGGGTGGGGCGCGCCGGATGGTCGGCGGACTGACCTGTACCAGCTCAGGGTTGGCACTTTGAGCTTGTAGCGTGGATACGGCCGAGACAATCAGGGCCAGCAGGCAGAAGAGAGACAGACGGCGCATAGCTCACCTCCGGAAATCCGGGCGAACTCTCTTACACTTCCTTTGACACCTTCAAACCCAAAAATGTTCCCTCACTGCGGTGCACTTCCATTTTGCGCCGGCGGCTCGGGCGGAGGGTTAGACGGTTTGTCATCTTTAAAGATACCCGCAATTTTGCCAAAAAATCCCTTTTTTTTCTTGCCATCCTGGTCGGTGGCATTAGCGTCCTGCGTACCTGCCCCAGACTGAGCCCCATTCTGGCCGGGTGATGTCGGGGGCGGAAGCGCTTTTTCGCCTCCCATACCCAGCATGCGCGAGAAAAATCCCTTGACGCCGGCAGTCTGGTCGCAGGTCTGGTTTGGCTCGGTTCCCGCGATGAAAGCGGCTGTATAGGTTTCCGGACAGGCCGGGGTCGCCAGCAGATTGGTAGTCTTGTCCAGTTGAACGTCGACCACTCCCGCAGGTTGAGAGAATGGCTTTACGTCCGCGTACTGTGGGAGGGCAACTGCCTTTTTCATGAACTCCGCCCAGATGGGCGCTGCCGTCTGAGCACCACTCAAGCGAATGTCGCTGTAATCATCGAAGCCAACCCAGACGATGCACAGAAGATTGCTGGTGTATCCGGCGAACCAGCCGTCGTGGGAAGTTCCGGTCTTGCCTGCCGCTGGGGCCTCAAATCCTCGAGTGCGAACCTCGAAGGCAGTCCCGAAGTTGAGCACGCCTTCCATCATGTTGGTCATGACGGCGGCGACGCGCGGATCCAGCACTTCCCGCTTGTCCGGCTTGAAGTCCATCACTATGTCGCCAGCGGCGTTACGAACCGAATTCACCATTACCGGAGAGATGCGCACGCCCGCGTTGGCAAAGACGGTGTACGCTGCAGCCATATCCAGAGGAGTAGCGTCGTAGGAGCCCAGAGCCATGGCTGGCGTGGGTTTCACCGAAACGATTCCCGCAGACTTCGCCAAATCCGAGACTTTGTCGTACCCCACTTCTTCGGCCAGCTTGACTGTGGCATTATTCAACGACATGGCCAACGCGTAACGCGCCGTGACATCGCCGTGATATTCCTCTTTGTAATTGCGCGGCTCATAGATCTGATCGCCGTAGGCGAAGCTGCCGGGTTCGTCCTTCACCATCGTCGCCGGAGTGAAAACCGGGTTGGCCCCATCCACGGCGGTATTAATGGCTGCTGCGTAAACGAAGGGCTTGAAAATGGATCCCGTGGGACGCCGCGCCACAGCGTGATCCAGCTGGCTGAATCCGTAATCTCGTCCGCCGACCAACGCTAGAACCTCGCCGGTGTGAGGATCAAGCACAACCAGAGCGACTTGCGCCTGGGGCCCCGGCGCAACTGTGGTTTCGAACTTGTTCTTGCCAACTTTTACTTTCTTGGTGCGCCGCTTGGTTACCTGTTCGTCGACCAGCTTCATGCCCATATCCACCGCTTGCGCTGCGGCGCGTTGCAGGTCGGGATCGAGAGTCGTATAGATTCGATAGGACTGTTCGTTCAATTCGCGTTCATTCAAACGACTGATTACCGCGTCTCGAACCAGGTCGACAAAATAGGGCGCATCGCTGGCCTCAACATTGGGAGGCGCAAGCTTCAGCGGCGTGGCTTTCGCTTTGTCGGCTTGCTCCCGCGTGATGGCGTGAGTCTCGACCATGCTATCCAGCACCAGATTGCGACGATCCGTGGCTCGTTCTGGATGGCGATAAGGAGACAGATAGCTGGGCGCCTGAATGAGCCCGGCAATGAGCGCGGCCTCGGGCAGCGACAAATCTTTCAAATCCTTATTGAAGTATGCCTGCGAAGCCTCGGCGAACCCGCTGATGGTAAATGAACCACGCTGTCCCAGATCGACGCGATTGGCGTAGAACTCGAAAATCTGCTGCTTGCTGAACTTCTGTTCCAGTTCCATCGAGATCAGCATTTCGATGATCTTGCGCTTCACTGTTTTCTGGGGAGTCAGGAAGAACGCGCGCGATAGCTGCATGGTCAGCGTAGAACCGCCCTGCTCATGCTTCTGGTGAGTGAAATCAACCCAAGCCGCTTCGCCCAGGCGAACGAAATTCACCCCACTGTGCTGAAAAAAGCGCCGGTCTTCGATGGCAAGCACGGCATCCACCATGACCTTGGGAATGTCGTTGTACTTCACCAATTGCCGTTTGGAGCGCTGCTCGGCATCGAACAGCGCGGTAATCATGCGAGGTTCGAGTTCGTAGGCTTCCAACTCGCCGGATTTCCCGGTGATATTCAAAACCCGACCTTCTTGTACGCGAATCGTGGCCGGTTCGGGGCTATGGTAGGACTGCGGACCGGGTTTGATCTCAATGCCGTTATTCAGGGTGCGATAACTTCCCATCAGGGATGGGCCATCGTTTTCCGCATAGCCCGCGCGGCGGAGTTGGACCGCGATTTCGCGCAGATCAACCTTTTCGCCCACTCGAATGGCACGCGGTATGGCATAGATACTTGCCGAGCTGCTGAAAACCGGGCCTTTGAAGCGCTGATCGACGATTCGTCCGTACTTGATATAGAAATAGGAAAAGAAGCCGCAGACGCATACCGACAGAACGATAAAAACCGCGAAAGCGGTTCGGATTACCGGATCGCGCGAGAGGAATCCCTTGCCGGCTTTCGCAGCTTTTTTCCTTTTCGGGATCTTTAGCTTAATGGTCACGGTGAATTTGGCGGAGCCACCCGAGTCGGGCCTGCATAGGCGCCCCAACACAGTCAGATGATGGCGCCCACGAATGCGTTATCCCGCGCCCGATTCGCCAGCTTTCGTCTCTTCGAGTTTCTCTGGCGAATTCGAAACGAGCCAGAGCGCGCAGAGGTCGGCTCCAGTCTCTATTCTAAATCACACCGAACGCACAACCATTATCAGAAGGGGCTCTTGTTTTCGGTGGAGGCGTCGAAGTGCAGGTCCACGGGATATCCGGGAAGGTCCACATGGACGGTATAGGGCGCGCTGATAGTGAGCGATCCCGTGCCCTGCGTGCCGTGGCGCTGAACCTTGATCTGCTCCTTGGTCAGCGGGATGTCGAGACCTTGTGCTTTCTTGTAGATAGCGTCGCGAATCGCATCTTCCGGCTTGCTCGTATAGGTCTCGAGCGTAGCTTCGGTCTTAACGTCATCCTGGAACTGATAATTGGAATAATAGAGAGGGACTAATTCCGCCCCCAGATATGCTCCTGCGACAATCACGAAGATGCCAAAAACGAGTTTGATCGTACCCATCGCGCGCTCCCGGTTCCGACCACGCGCGAAGATTTGATCAGCGTGCGGGTCGTAATTCCTTGAAATAATCCGTTATTGCCGCGATGCTAGCATCCTGGACTTCCCGAGTCGAGCGCCGAACGACTTCAACAGTACCTTCGGTAACTTTCTTTCCCACAGTGACACGATAGGGTATGCCCACGAGGTCAGCATCTTTGAACTTGACCCCTGGCCGTTCGTCCCTGTCGTCTAGTAACACGTCGAATCCGTCGGCCTCCAGGCGCGTGGCGATGTCAGTCGCGGTTCTCAACAGAGCCTCGTCTTTCACGTTGACGGGGCAGACGACAATGTCGAATGGCGCAATCGAGGGCGGCAGCCAGAAGCCGTTTTCATCGTTACTCTGCTCAACCGCTGCGGTGAGAATGCGCTCAATCCCAATCCCGTAACACCCCATGATTACAGTAACTTCCTTGCCATTGCGGTCGAGAACCCTAGCGCCCATCGACTCCGAATATTTGTAGCCCAGTTTGAAGATGTGGCCGATTTCAACCGCGGTGTCGATGCGGAGCGGCTCCCCGCAGCTGGGACAGGCTTCTCCGGCAATCACCGCACGCAGATCGGCATACGCCGTGGGCTGGAAGTTGTGCCCGGGAGTCACGTTTTTCAGGTGATAGTCTTCTTTGTTTGCGCCCGAGATCAGATTCTTGCGGCCCTCCAAAGCTTTGTCGACCAGCAGCAGAGGACGATCGACATCCTTCAAGTCCTTTGCCCAGTCAATGCCAATTGGTCCGAGGAAACCTGCGGGAGAACGGAATAGCTGCTTGATTTCGTCTTCCTGCATGGGGCGAGTTTGCTTTCCCCCGACGGCGGCTGCAAACTTCGCCTCATTGAGCTGGTGATCGCCGCGCATGAGCACGACGACGGCACGCAGCTTGAGCTTGCCCGTCTTCGCATCTTTTTCTTCCGCCATGTAAGCCAGCGTCTTGATTTTGTTTTTCGGAGAAACGCCAAGAAATCGCGCTACATCCTCAATCGTCTTCATCCCGGGCGTATGAACTTCGAGCGGCTCACCATCGCCTTCGAGCAACAAATCCTGCAC
>JBEKGG010000275.1:0-5680 GCA_050012915.1 Terriglobales bacterium
GGTGAATCTGAACCTGGTGGCGTTCTCACGATTGTGGGGTTTGCATGGGCAGGTATTCGCGATTTTTGTGATCACCGATGCGGCGGCGGAAGCGGCGGTGGGCTTGGGAATTTTGATCGCATTCTTCCGCAACAAAGAAACGGTGAATGTGGACGAGATAGATTTACTAAAGTGGTAGCTAGCAGCTAGGAGCCCGTGACCGAGGGCCGACGATCAACGATATGTTTTTCCTAGAACACATCTGGCTGATTCCTCTTTTGCCGGCTTTCGGCGCGGCCATGATGTTCTTTTTTGGCCGTAAGTTTCAGAAAGCGACCGTCAGCGCGGTATGTGTTGGCGTCGTAGTCCTGGCGTTTCTGTTCGCTTGCGCCGCAGTCTGGCAATACACTGATTTCGCTCACGACCATCCGGGCAAGCCCTACCAAACTATCCTTTATACATGGCTCGGCACTGGCGGTGGAGTGACGAATGCCTCGCCCGTCCAGCCGAATGAGGAAGCCCGGCCTCCACTGATCTTTCTCATGCGCGACGGGACGCCCGCCCCGTTTCAAGCCGATGTGGGTCTCCTTTTGGATCCGCTCTCCGGCATTTGGCTTTTGTTTGTAACTGGTGTTGGCGCTCTCATCCACATCTATTCCACTGGCTACATGGCACATGAGCATGGGTATTACCGCTTCTTCGGATACCTCAACCTGTTCATGTTTTCCATGCTGACGCTGATTCTGGCGAACAACTATGTGTTGATGTTTGTGGGTTGGGAGGGTGTCGGCCTGTGTTCGTATCTGCTGATCGGATTCTATTTCCATCGCCATTCCGCCAGCACTGCGGCTAATAAAGCATTCATCGTGAATCGCATTGGCGACGCGGGGTTCCTTCTGGGCATGTTCACCATTGCCTGGTACTTCGGATCACTGCGGTTCACTGAAGTCACGCACCTGGCGCGCAGCGGGCATTTTGGGATTGGCGATCCTGTGATTACTGCTGCGACCCTGCTTTTGTTTATCGGCGCCTGCGGAAAATCGGCGCAGATTCCGCTTTATGTTTGGCTGCCCGACGCCATGGAGGGGCCAACTCCGGTTTCCGCGCTGATCCACGCGGCGACCATGGTGACTGCGGGCGTTTATATGGTGGCGCGGTCGAATGCGCTGTTTGTGCTCGCGCCCACGTCGATGAAAACGGTCGCCATTGTCGGCGCGCTCACTGCGATTTTCGCTGCGTCCATTGGTCTGGTCCAGAACGACATCAAGCGCGTGCTGGCATATTCGACCGTCTCGCAATTGGGATATATGTTTCTCGCGCTGGGCGTGGGCGCGTTTACCGCTGGCGTCTTCCATGTTTTTACTCACGCATTTTTCAAGGCACTCCTCTTCCTTGGATCGGGATCGGTTATCCACGCCATGAGCGGTGAGCAGGACATGCGCAACATGGGCGATCTACACAAGCGCATTCCCATCACGCATTGGACGATGTTCATTGCGACCTTTGCGATTGCCGGCATCCCGCCATTTGCGGGGTTTTTCTCGAAAGACGAGATTCTCTGGCAGGCATGGTCCTCGGAAGGCGGCGCCTATCGGCTGCTCTGGTTTGTTGGGTTCATCACGGCGCTGATGACAGCTTTCTACATGTTCCGGCTTATGTTTCTGACGTTCCATGGTCGGCCGCGCATGAGCCACGAGGTCGAGCACCATATTCACGAATCGCCAAAGTCGATGACCGTGCCGTTAGTGATTCTTGCGATATGTGCGATTGGCGCGGGATGGCTTGGCTGGCCGCATAGCCTCGGAGGGTCTGATCATTTTGCCAAGTTTCTGAATCCGGTATTCGCTCACGAGGCCCGAGTTTTCACCGACGAAGGCAAGTCCGCTCAACTCGCTGCTGGCGAGAAGGAAGAGGAACACACCAGCCCAATAGAATACGGATTGATGTTCCTTTCGGTGGGCGCGGCGGTAGTGGGGTGGGGCATGGCGTGGCGCGCCTATCGTGACGCCGATAAGGGTTACGTCGAGCCGATTGCGGCTGCGGCGCCACCGCTGTACGACGTCCTCTATAACAAGTATTACGTTGACGAAGCCTACGATTACGCCATCACGGGTCGCCGCAAAGTTGGAGACGTACGCCTGGGCGTGATGGGATTGGGCGAAGCATCCTCATGGTTCGACTCGCACGTTATCGATGGCATAGTCAATGGTGGCGGATGGATCACTCGGGTCGCGGGCACTCTTTCCAGTTGGTTCGACAAGTGGATCATTGATGGTGTGCTGGTCAACGGTCCGGCGTTCCTGTCACGGATGATGTCATATCCGATGCGGTTGCTGGAATGGGGCCTGGTCCAGTGGTATGCGTTGGTGATGGTTTTGGGATTGGTAGGATTCGTCGCCTATTATGCTTGGCGATGATTGACTATGTGGCGCGGGCGCCCTCGGCCGCGTAATGGACAAAAATGCAGAGCCATATTCTCTCGATCATTTTATTCACGCCGCTGGTTGGCGCTCTCTTGCTCATATTCATTCCGAAAGAGCAGAAGGACGCCATTCGCTGGATCGCGAATCTCTTCTCGTTGGCCGGCCTCTTGGTTTCGATTCCGCTGGTGCCATGGTTCTGGGCGCAGCGCTTCGAGCCCGGATTCAAGTTCATTGAGGGCACACCGAATAACTGGATTCCCTCCATCGGCGCGGGATACGTGCTCGGCATCGACGGCATTTCTTTTCTGCTGATCATGCTCACCACCCTGCTGGGATGGATTTCGATTCTTTCGTCGTGGAGCGCGATCGAGAACCGGGTCAAGGAATATTACATCTGGTTTCTGGTGCTGCAGACCGGGATGCTCGGCGTTTTCATGGCGCTCGACTTTTTCCTGTTCTTTATGTTCTGGGAAGCTATGCTGGTCCCGATGTACTTGTTGATCGGCATCTGGGGTGGTCCGCGCAAACTTTATGCCGCGATCAAATTCTTCCTGTACACGCTGCTGGGTTCGGTGCTGATGTTGCTTTCTGTTCTGTTTCTGTATTTCTATAACTTCCGCCAGACGGGCCAGTACACGTTCAGCATTCAGGCGCTTTATCAGACCGCACCGCATATTTTTCACGATCCTGCATACGGCTCGACATTTGCCATTCTGTTGTTCCTGGCATTCTTCGTTGCCTTCGCTATCAAAGTGCCAATGTTCCCATTCCATACGTGGCTGCCCGACGCCCACGTCGAGGCGCCCACAGCAGGCTCGGTCATTCTGGCGGGCGTACTGCTGAAAATGGGAACGTATGGTTTCATCCGATTTGCCCTCCCCTTCTTTCCCGATGTCGTGATGCACCCCAAGGTGCGGTTCTGGATGATTTTCCTTTCCATTATTGGAATCATCTATGGCGCGCTGGTTTCTCTGATGCAGAAGGATATGAAGAAACTCGTGGCCTACTCGTCGGTCAGCCACTTGGGATTTTGCACGCTAGGCATTTTTGCCTTGAATCCAGCGGGGCTGAGCGGGTCAGTGCTGCAGCAGATCAACCACGGCATTTCGACGGGTGCGCTGTTCTTGATCGTTGGCATTCTCTACGAACGACGGCATACCCGCGAAATTTCCGAATATGGAGGCATCTCGAATGTCATGCCGCTGTATGCGACGATCACCATGATCATGTTTTTGTCTTCGATGGGATTGCCTCTGCTGAACGGTTTTGTCGGCGAGTTTACGATTCTGCAAGGCACGTTCATGGAGAACTGGAAGTGGGCGGCGTGGGCAGTTCCAGGCGTAATTCTGGCAGCGGCGTATTTGCTCTGGCTGTACCAGCGAGTCTTCTTCGGAACCGTTACCAATCCGAAGAATGAGAAACTCCACGACCTGACGCCGCGCGAAGTACTGACGTTCGCACCACTGCTGGTCATGGCATTCTGGATCGGGCTTTATCCCAAGCCGTTTTTCGAGATATTGCAGCAGCCCGTGAATCAGTTGGTGCTGACGGTTCGGCCTGACTATCCCGGGATCGGCGGGCCGGTGAATGCGTTTACTCAGCCACAAACGCCGGCCACGGCTGCTCTTGCGGTTCCGATTGCGTCAGACCTCGCGAAAGGGAAGAAATAAGTGCCCGCGCCACAATATTTCACCGGCACGGATTATCTGCTGTCGCTTCCTATTGTCATGCTCGCAGTGTTTGCGCTGGGCATTCTGCTGATCGATTTGATGATCCCGCCGGAGTGGAAGTGGACGAACGCAGTCACCGCGTTTATGGGTGTCCTTTTTTCCGCGGCTGGAGTACTCAAGATCCAGTATGTGCAATTCGAGGCCGCAAAGCTCGGCCGTTCGGTGGAAGTCGCATTCATGCACTCCATGGTGCTCGACCACTTTTCAATTTATTTTTATTACCTGTTTCTTGCCGGGGCCGGCCTTTCCATCCTGATGTCGGTTCGGTACCTCGAGATCGAACACGAAAATCACGGCGAGTTTTATTCGCTGATTCTGTTTTCGGTGATTGGCATGATGTGCATGGCCTCGAGCTTCGACATCGTGCTGACGTTTATTGGGCTGGAGTTGATGGCAATTTCCACGTACGTGTTGGTGGGATTTCTGCGGACTGATCGCCGCTCGAATGAGGCAGCCCTGAAGTATTTGTTGTTGGGAGCATTCTCGTCCGGAATTTTCGCCTATGGCTTGTCGCTTCTCTACGGGCTTTCCGGCTCAACCGACCTGGGAGCGATCAGGCAGGCGCTTTCGATTCAAGTGGCTCAGAACTCGAATCATGTCGGCCCAGTGGCTGTGGTTGCTTTGGTGACCACGGCGACCGGATTGCTGTTCAAGATTGCCGCCATCCCTTTTCATCAGTGGCTGCCGGATGCCTACGAGGGCGCGCCGACCAGCGTTACCGGATTTATGTCGGTGGCCGTAAAGGCGGCTGCGTGGGCGATGCTATTGCGTATTTTGTTGTGGGGTTTGTATCCGCTGCGATCGGTATATGTGCCCCTGCTCATTTTTGTTTCGATCGCCACCATGACTGGCGCCAATTTGGCTGCGCTCACGCAGACTAATCTCAAGCGGCTGCTGGCCTATTCTTCGATCGCGCACGTTGGCTACATGCTTCTGGGTTTGGTTGCGTTGGCCTCGGTGTCGTATCCCGCGCCGGCTTTCTTTGACGGCTTCAAAGGCATTCTGCTATATCTGCTGGTCTATACCTTCATGAATCTGGGCGCTTTCGCCGTGGTCACTTCGCTGCGGCAGCGAAACGTGATTGGCGACGAGATCGACGACATTGCCGGACTTTTCTCGCGCGCTCCGACCGAAGCCGTACTGATGCTGATTTTCCTTTTATCGCTGGCCGGGATTCCGCCGCTAGCGGGCTTCTACGGGAAATATTTTATTTTCCTGAGCCTGATGGAGAGCGGTCATTATATTCTGGCGTCGCTGGCCGTACTCTACGCAGTTTTCGGACTTTATTACTACATGCGGATTGCGAACGCCATGTTCATGAGCGAGGCGTTGGACAAAACCCAGCTGCCGATCAGCGTCGCGATGCGGGTTGCGCTTGGCGTAACCGCGTTTGCTACAGTGGTGATCGGGATCTTCCCCGAGCGTTTCATACGTGTGGTGACGTGGTCGATGGGCATAGGTTAGAGTGGGAGACGTTGCAAGCAACGTCTCTACAATTATGCCTAACCCCAACAGCGACCCTCCTGAAAAGAAAAACATGTTGGTGCA
>JBEKGG010000276.1:0-5654 GCA_050012915.1 Terriglobales bacterium
CGCGAAGGACGAGAGGGAAGACGCATCGGTACTCTTTTCACCCTGGGAGATGAGCAGGCCGTTCTCGCGAAATCACGATCGCTGATTCTCGATCCGCTGATGGGACATCCACAGTTGTCACGCCACGTCACGGATCTCAATCTGCGCGGCACGATCAAGGAATTGGCGCAATTAGACGGAGGCTTCGTCGTGAGTCGCGACGGAATTTTTCTTTCCGCTTGCCGCTACCTCGACGCTGTAGTCGCGAGCGCAGAGGTTCCGTTGGGCTTGGGCAGCCGCCACATCGCGGCAGCGAACATGAGTGCCGTAACCAATGCTGTGACCATCGTAGTTTCCGAAAGCTCAGTAGTCCGGCTTTTCTGCCACGGCAAACTAGTAGGGGAAATCCTCCCCGAACTGTGGATGATCGATCATGGCACCTATCTTCGGGGGGCGCTGCAGCGAGAAAAAGTTGGCGACGTCACCGTTGTCACACCAAGCCTGCGATGACGACATAATTCTCTCGCGGAGCCGCACTCTTAGGCCGCCGTGGCAAATCCGCCGTGAATCTCAAGGCAGGTTTTCAAGGCCTTGAGAGCGTAAAGGGCATCGTCGAGCGCTTCTTCCTCTTGAATATTATCTCCCGAAGCTTTGAACAATTCTCTCGCCCTTTCGACAATCAAACGCTCTGCATCCGCGATTCGCGTCGTCATCCTGTCGTTATCGACTTCCATCAAAGCCGCAACATACGAATCCCGCCAGCCCCAGGCTTGCACAGGCAGATTTCCAGAAGTGGCCATTCACACCCCTCCGACTGCAGAGTCAACAGATCCAGATTTTCAATCATTTACTAGACGCGCCGGGCACTCGCAATACAGTCAATCCTGTATACGAAAAGGAGCTCAGCCTCACGGGGCCGAAACTTAAACAGCACTTGAGAATTAGCCGCGTGCGACGCAAACGGTCTTTAGAGAAGATGCATCAAAAGCCAAGTACATAACGATATGACGGTGGGCCGGGCTGATGGGTAAAACAAGATCGCCACGCATTTTGATATTCACTGACTGTCGTGTTATGAGAAACAGGAAAACGAAGGAAAATTGAGGACGAAAGGATGGCAAACCATGGAGGCTGTGAGCGGAGTATTTCGTTCGAGATCGGAAGCGGAGCACGCGGTCGCAGAAATGCGGGCTGTCGGTTTGGGAGACGACCAGATCACGCTGTTGACACCGGGAAGCACCAAGGCGGATGTACGATCGGTTCCCACTGACAAAGCCGAGCAACCGGGCATCGGGAAAGCAATTGGTGCCGTCGTGGGCGGTTCTGCGGGAATATCGGGAGCGTCTTTACTCATAGCCGCAGTCGTACCGGGTGTCGGACTGATTACTGCGATGGGGCTGTTAGGCCAGCTCATTCTGGGCGCCGCAGGAGCAAGTATCGGCGCTGTCGCTGGCGGAAAGCTGACGAAATCCGCGACCGAGGGATTGCCGGCGGATGAAATATTTGTTTACGAAGATGCTCTCCGCAAAGGTCGCAGCGTGGTGATTGCACTCGCCGATCAGAACAAGGCTTCGCTCTTCCGCGAACTGCTAAAGGTTGAAGGGGCGGAAGAAGTAGACGCCGCCCGCGAACAATGGTGGATCGGCCTGCGTCATGCAGAGGATGAGCATTATTCAGCCGGCGGCAAAAACTTTGGCGAGGACGAAAAGTTCTATCGGCTGGGATTCGAGTCGGCGCTGCACGCGCGGACTCGTTGCAAAGAATACGATGAGGTAATGGGAGAGATGACGGCTGAAATCGAAGAACTCGAACGCCAACACCCCGGAGTGAATGTCGCCGAGCCCTTCACCCGTGGATACGAACGCGGTCGCGACTACTATCAGCAGCTATGCAGCCAATCCGAAGCGGCGTAGGTAGAGCGGCAGGGCCAGACGTCGATTTTCGTAAACCAACGGACCGTGTCATTCCAATACCCTTCGTCATTCCGAGCGAAGTTCCAATCTCCGCCCCAGCGGAGATTGGAACGCAGCCGAGGAACCTACTGTTTGGCCGGCAGAGGAAAGCAGGCTTCTCCCCGCGGTCGAACTGACAATGTAAAATTCAGCACAGGTTGCTCCAGTCAGCTACGGCAAACCGATTCCGCACCTACAGAATATATTCGATTCCTTTTCATTCACTCCCTGTTTAAGTTTGAGGCTGGAGGTGCTTAATGCCTGAAAGAGAAACCCTCGAACGCGCGCACGAAGACGCTCGTGAAGGAAAATCACCCAGCACGCAAGCGGGAGAATTCGTGCGCGAGGAAATGGACCACATTCGCGAAGGCAAACATGGTGCTCGTTCGACGAAGCAAGCCATCGCGATTGGCTTGTCGAAAGCGCGGCGCGCCGGCGTAAAGCTGCGAGCGCCAAGCAGGGGGAAGACCTCGGCGAAAACCAGGACACAGGCGAGCCGCGATTATAGAAAAGGCCAGAGTCGCTCGAGCGCTAAGCCATCCCCAAAGCGTTCACGCGCGACGACTGCGGCTCTGAAGAGGGAAGGTCATAGCGCGGCTTCGCGGCAATCGTTATCCAAGCAAGCTCATGCCAGTGCGAAGCGTCGCGGTTCGACCGCGCGCCACCAATCCGCGATGAAGGCGGTGCGTACGAAAAGGAGAAGCGGACACAATCCAGTTGCCCGTAAAGCTGCTTAAGACGCGTGCCAGAGCTTAGCGAGAAGTTTCCAGTAGACAGAGCGCTACTGGAAACTTCGCAAGTATCTCCGAGAGCGGAACCTTGGCGTGGCCCTCGGACGCCTGATAATCCAGGAAATCTCCGGTAAATGAGTTCTTGTATTTGTTGGAACAACCGCAGGATGGCAGTAGAAGCTGAGTGTCCGCCCAGATTTGAGGCCCCATCGGAGGAAGATCGAAGTCATTCAACAAGCCGGCAACCAGACGCGGGACGACGACCAAGAGACTTCCGGTTGCGGTTTTTCTGAGGAACGCGACGACGTGATCGGCTTTCGCACCTTCAACTTTTAATGGCAGATATTCGCCTTCGTCAAAAAGATCCGGTCGCTGCCGGCGCAAGCCCAGGGTTTTCCAAATTACGTACAACTTAATTCGCCCGTCTTCGGGAGTTTCCAGCAATGGCTCTGCGATCGATTTGTCATTCGACGATTCACGGATCCTCCGGAGCATCTCTTGCCGGATCGCGTAGTCGACGGGACGCCGGTTGTCCGGGTCGACCAGGCTGAAATCCCACAGTTCGCTGCCCTGGTAAGTGTCCGGCACGCCGGGGCAAGTGAGTTTGAGAAGAGTTTGCGAAAGACTGTTCCACAAGCCAATCCGGCCGATGCGTTGTTGGAAGGGTAAAAAATCAGCGAGGAAACGGTTTTGCGCTCCTGGTGTTAGCAATGCGTTGACGAACGATGAGACTGCAGTTTCGTATTCCTTGTTTCGATTAATCCAACTGGTATTCTGCTTGGCCTCGCGCATGGCCTTTAACATGTAGTTTTCGATGCGTTCGCGGAACTTGTCCCAATCTTCTGTGTCGTTCATGGACTGTGATGGCCAGGCGCCCAGCAATGTTTGATAGAGCAGGTATTCATCATCAGGCGAGGGAGCCGCCCGGCCGTTGACGATGTTTTTATGGTTGCGATTGAATCGCTTCCACTCGCGCACGCGCATTCTCCACAATCCCGGCAACTCCGAAAGCACATTGATTCGCGCGCGAACGTCCTCGGCGCGCTTCGAGTCGTGCGTGCTGGTAGTCAGCATGGTGTGCGGCCAACAGCGGAGGCGATCCTGATTGGCGAGTTCAAAGTCAGCCGTCGTAGTTCCGAAGCGATGAAGATCGCTTCCGACTTCGTTTAAGGACACGAGGCGGTTATAACGGTAAAATGCGGTGTCTTCGAGGCCTTTGGCCATTACCGGCCCGGTGAACTGTTGAAATTTCATCGCGAAACTTGTCACTGCGTTTCGGTATGCTGGATCGTGGCCCTCGGCAATCGTAGTTAGAAGCACTTCACTCACAAAATCGAAAATGCTGGTATCGGCAGCTGGACTTCTCCATTTCGCCGAAGCGATCGCGCTGCGGATATAACGCGCGTCCTTGTCGGAAGCGCCGGCGCTAGTAACATAGGTTCGGTATACCGGAAAGCAGGCGACGACTTCCGCGAGCGCGTCGCGCAGACTGTTCAGCGTAAAGTCACAGGTCCGCCGTTTGGACAGAGCAATACGAGTCAGTTGGTTCGCCAGCACGTTGAGTTCGCTGGCGAGCGCGACCTGCATGATCAACAGTCGGCAGCTGTAAGCGAGCTCATCGAGATCGATTTCATCATCGGCAAAGCTTCGATAAGTCCGCTCCATTGGAATGGCGGCTGCGGGATCAACAAAAACTCCGTTCACCAGATTCGCGAAATCGTATCCCGTGGTGCCGCAGACCGGCCATTCGTCCGGCAATCGTTCTGCGCCGGAAAGGATTTTTTCGATGACTACGTAGTGCGTTTCGTTTTCGGAAGTTTTCGTCGCCTCCGCAATGCCGCGATTGAGTCGTTCGAAGTATTGCCGCGGATCATACAGGCCGTCTGGATGGTCGATGCGCAAACCATCCACTTTGCCCTCGCCCATCAGACGAAAAACCAGGCGATGGGTCGCTTCAAAAACCGCCTCGTTCTCCATACAAATACCGGCCAGATCGTTGGTGTCAAAAAAACGCCGGTAATTGATATCGTCAGAAGCGACCCTCCAGTTCGCCAGCCGGAACGCTTGCGCCTTGATCAGTTCGTGGAGTTCCTCGAAGCTTGCCGGATCAGCAGGAGTGCCGTTTAACAGATTTACGGCGGATTGGATGCAGTCCACGATCTCAGTAGAACGCGCACACAATTCCGCCAGCCGTCGCTTGTTAATTTCCTTGTCGCGGTTGCGTTCAGCAATACGCTCGGGACTGATCTCGTACCTCGCAGGCAAATGACTGAAAGCCGTGATCAGGCTCTGAAATTCCAGCAAGTCCGGATTCTGGTCGCCGAGTTTCGCCGCGAGATTCTCCGGGCAGTGCTGCAGGGTGCGGGGATACTCCCGAGGATCCACCGGAAAACGATGATCGTGGTACGAGATATCGAACTCACCTCGCTCCAAACGAAAGACGAGTTTCAACTCCCCGCTTTCAAGCACGACCCCGTAGTGATCATGAAGAACTGGAATGAGCACTTTTCCGTAGAGCTCATCTTTTGTGGGATGCCAGTCAATATCGAAAAAACTGGCGTAGACGGACGATTGACCGTTTTCGAGAACATCAAGCCACCATGCATTATCGCTGCCCATGACTCCCATGTGGTTGGGGACGATGTCGAGAATCAGTCCCATGTTGTGTTCGTGAAGAGTGCCGACAAAACGGTCAAAGTCTTCCGGGCTGCCGATTTCCGGATTCAGCGAGTTGTGGTCGACAATGTCGTACCCATGCATACTGCCGGGACGCGCCTTTAAGCATGGAGAAACATAGCAATGACTGATGCCGAGCTCCGCAAGGTAGGGAACAATCGCGGTTGCCTGCGCGAAAGTGAAATCACGATTCAGTTGCAGGCGATAGGTCGCGCGCGGAATTGGCGAGCATTGCTTCATTTTAAGAACCACACTACGGACCAAGGTGGCAGCATACCTTGCGCGAGCGTGCCAGCGCTCAATTCGTCGCTGGCAT
>JBEKGG010000277.1:0-5645 GCA_050012915.1 Terriglobales bacterium
CCGGCCGAATAACCTGAAGACGACGCATGCTGGAATCTCAGATTCAGTCCGGAGTTATATGAACATAAATATCGATTTTATGTACATTCGATGCTATACTTGGCGAGAAAAGGCGCCTAGATATGGGGACAGCGAGAACTCGGTCGCACAAGCACTTTCAATTGGATTCCGTAAAGATCAAGCGCGCCCAAAAAGCGCTGCGAGCGAAAACAGAGACTGAAACTGTCGAGCGAGCGTTGGATCTGGCAATCGCCGAACACAAGAGAAACCGATTAGTTCTCGAAGCCAACGAGCGTTTTCTCAAGAGCGGCATCGAGATCGAAGACGTGTACGGCACGCTGGATAGCTAAAATGCAGCCCGCTCTGCTCGACTCTTCCATTTATATTTCAGCGTTGCGCCGTGGTGAAGAAGCCGTTCTGTCGCTTCGCCGGTTTGCTGCTAATGCCCCTCTTTGGCTCAGTGCAGTGGTGCTCGAAGAACTCTACGCCGGCGCCGCCGATCGTAATCGTCAGGTTGTGGAACGTCTTGAGCGAGATTTTGACCGCGCCAAACGAATCCTTGTTCCGAACCTGAACGATTGGACTCAAGCCGGTAAAGTGCTTGCTCGGTTGGCAGGCAAGTACGATTACGAACGAATCGGACAGGGCCGATTGACCAACGACGCATTAATCGCGATGAGTGCTGGCCGACAAGGTATAACAGTCATCAGCGCGAACGAACGAGATTTCCGCAGACTGGCCGAATTTCGCGCCTTCCGGTGGCAAGTAGCGGCGATTTGACTTGCCCACCTGCTTTTGTCTTGCCCGAATATCTTCCGACTGGAGGGCCTTGGCATCGAGGCCCATTTGCCCAGTACAATATTCACATGGCTAACGAACTGCTCCGTTACCGCTCGGAGTTTCCTATTCTTGAGCGCACTACTTACTTGATCAGCAATTCCCTCGGGGCCATGCCGCGCGGCGTGTACGACGCCATGCGAGGCTACGCCGATACCTGGGCCACGCGCGGTGTGCGGGCATGGGAAGAACGCTGGTGGATGCTGGCGGCGGAAGTCGGCGATGAGATTGGCGCGCTCATGAATGCGCCCAAAGGTTCTGTCTCCACTCATCAGAATGTCACGACGTGCCAGGCGGTGGTTGCGTCGTGTTTCGATTTCTCCGGCAAGCGCAACAAAGTCGTTTATTCCGACATGAACTTTCCATCGGTGATGTATTTCTGGGAAGCGCAGCGAGCCTACGGCGCGCGAGTGCATATGGTGAAGACGGATGACGGAATTACGGTGCCGACCGAGCGACTGCTCGATGCCATCGACGAACAGACTTTGCTGGTTCCAATCTCCCATGTGATCTTCCGCAGTGCGTTCATTCAGGATGCCAAAGCGATCATTGAAAAAGCTCACAGGGTCGGCGCTTATGTCGTGCTCGATACTTTCCAGTCACTGGGCACCGTTCCGGTGGATGTGCAAGCTCTGAATACTGATTTTGCCTGCGGCGGAGTTTTGAAATGGCTGTGCGGCGGTCCTGGCGTGGGTTACCTGTACGTGCGTCCAGACTTGGGGAAAAAGCTAGAGCCGAAGTTTACTGGCTGGTTTGCACATCAGGACTCGATGGCCTTTGAAACCGGACCGACCCGCTACACCGATCCTCCGTTCCGCTTTATGAACGGCACGTCGCATGTGCCGTCGCTCGAAGCCTGCCGGCCTGGGCTGAAGATTATTACTGAAGTTGGCGTAGATCGGATTCGCGAAAAATCGAAACGACAGACGGCTCGGTTGATCGAACTCGTAGAAAAGCAGGGCTGGAGAGTCAACAGTCCTCGTGATCCGGAAAAACGTGGTGGAACGGTCTCGATCGAAATGCCGGATTCGCAAGAAGTTTGCCGCGAACTACTGAAGCGCGAGATCATGGTTGACTGGCGTCCCAAAGCCGGAGTGCGCATGTCCCCGCACTTCTATAACACGGATCAAGAGCTGGAATTCGCGATCGCCGCGGTAGAAGAAATCTTGAAAGAACGAGCAGTAACGGTGCGATAAGAACTCTTGACCAACTTTCGAGCTCACAACTTAAGCTCCCAAATTTCTGCCACCTGATCCTGCCCCCAGCTGTGGTGCTTCTTCTTCTCAACCAGACGGAATCCGGCGTTCTCATAGATACCCCGGGCCGCATGCAGTGAACTTTGGGTCCACAAAGTAATTCTTTTATAACCGGCCTGCCGCGCGAAGCGAAGGCACTCGCTGACCAGGCGCTTTCCAATTCCCAGACCACGGGCAGACCGTTCGACTAGAAGCAAACGCAATTTCGCGATGGTCTTCGAGTGCTTCACCAAAAATACGGACCCGACAATCTCACCATCCTTCTCGGCGATCCAGCACCGCTCCCGTTTGGGATCGAAATTCTGTATGAACTTCGCGACGATCTCGGCCACCAGAGCCTCGAAACGCTCGTCGTAGTGACAATCCTGGGCGTAGAGCACTCCGTGCCGATGAACCACCCAACCCATATCGCCGGGTTGATGAGGCCGAAGAATGTACGCGGGCTCTTTTCTGGATTCGGTGCCAAGCAGGCTTTCGATGCTATTCATCGCATCGATCAACCGTTCTCGCTCGACAACTGACAGGCGAGTCAAGATCGCGCCGACTTCTTCTCGAGAGCGAGTGTCGAGCGGCGCGAGCGCTTTTGTTCCTTGCGGCGTCAACGACAACAAGCTTTGCCGGCCGTCCGCGACGCAAGGCTTCTTCTTTAGCCAGCCGCGCTTATCAAAACCAGTCAGGACGCGGCTCAAATAGCCGGGGTCCAAACCCAAGTCATCGCAAAGCTCGGTCGCGGTTGAACTTTCGCGATGGGCAAGTTCGTAGAGGACACGGACTTCGGTCAGCGAAAGCGGACTCTTATAAGGTTTTTCGCGCAAGACGCCGATCTGGCGAGTGTAGAAGCGATTGAATTCCCTTACGGCTGCGACGCGTTGATCGAATTGATTCATAAATAATTGATTGCTTTAGTCAACTATATTAGTTGATTATTACAACCTAAATCAAAAATCTTTTCGGACGCTCCTTGTCCCCCTGCGGTCCCACCTTTACTGTCGAGTTTTCGTCCAAAAAAGTTCGCCCTGGTTGTCCGAACGCGGCACGCGGCTGCGTTACCAACGTAAGCCGTCATTGTGGTTTTTTGCTGCGACATGATTTTCTTGCCCGCTATGCTCGAAACGACACGGCTGTGACTTGCAAAAACGTTACATGATGCAACTGCTGGCATTCTTTCGCTCTTCAGGAAACGATGGCATCGCTCTCGCTGTCATCGGCGCATTCGGTGGTGTGTATCTCTTCTACCGCGGATTTCGTCTGTTGCAACGCAAGCGTCTGATCCAAAATACGCCGTCTTCCAAGATTCGGAGCGCGGCCATGGGCCTAGTGGAGATTAACGGGCTTGCGCTCGGTCCTTACACTCTGACGGCGCCCATTACGGGCGTTTCTTGTTACTACTTTCACTCCACCGCGTGGCAATGGCAGCAGCGAGGCAAGAACAGTCAATGGGTTAAAGTCGCCGAGGAGCGTTTGCATGTTCCGTTTTTTCTCGATGACAACACGGGGCGTCTTTTAGTCGATCCGCAAGGCGCCGAGATGGATATTCACCGCGACTTCCATGATGAATTTGGCACGTCCCTGTTCTCCAGCACGATGGAGATTCCTTCAAATATTTCTAATTTTCTCGTGCGTCACGGAGTTTCCACCGACAAGAAAATCAAGGTCGAGGAATATTGCATCAAGCCGAAAAACTCTCTCTTCATTCTAGGAACATTGGCACAGAATCCCGGCCTGAGTGTCAGCGCGACGCCAGTTCTTAGCCTGACTGCCGAGCAGAGCGCGCTCGCGTTTCACGTGCCGGACCTGTCGAATTTGTCACGGCAGACAGACGTCACTGTCGCCGGCAAAGCGCTGTTCTCGGCTTTCAAGAGTGAACCCGCCGGCATCCATCTATTGAGCACTAATCCTCCGGCCAAGATTTCTGATCCGGCGCAGCGGCAAAAGATCACATCAGCGTTAATGAGAGCGGGCATTACAAATCCAGCGGCGTGGGCTGCGGCCGGTCTGGTGAATCCTGCCGCTGCCGTGGCCCCGGCTTCGGTATCGACGGGTGGAGGCACCGCAGCGGTGGCGGCGATCGAGCAATTCGACCTGCATCCCCCGGTCGTACTGATGAAGGGCGCGCATGATCCGGCGTTCCTGATTTCGTGGCACAGCCAGCGCGATGTAGTCAGTTCACTAAGCTGGAAATCCGCGCTAATGATTTGGGGTGGCCCGGCGCTCACTCTGTTGTGCGTTTACGTTGTGGCTTTGCATTTCGATTGGTTATAAAGAATTCGGAGAAAACAAATCATGACCACTATCGTGTCACTTGCATTCTTGTTTGCGATCTTCGGCCTGATTGCCTATTCAGTGACGATCTTCAACGGGCTGATCGCTCTGAAAAACGACATCGCCAAGGCGTGGGCGAATATCGACATCCTGCTCAAGCAACGCCACGACGAACTCTCCAAGTTGCTTGATGTGTGCAAGGGCTACATGGATTACGAGCGTGACACTCTGCAAAAGATCACGCAGGCGCGCAGCCTTTACCAGCAAGCCGTGAGCGTCAATCAAAAAGCTGAAGCCGATCAGAGCATGACGTCGGCTCTGCGGGGATTTTTTGCCGTTGCCGAGAATTATCCTCAACTGAGAGCCAACGATAATTTCACGCGTCTGCAAGGGCGAATCACGGACTTGGAGAGTCAGATTGCCGACCGCCGTGAGTTCTACAACGACTCGGTGAACACCTTCAACATCCGCATTCAGCAAATGCCCGACACCTTCGTGGCCAGCTTCATGAACCTGAAGCCGCAGCCAATGTTCAAGGTGGAAGAAGCCGATAAGGCGGATGTTCCCATGAGCTTTAGCGCGGCGAAATAATTGCGCGAGAACTGTGGAGAACGGGTCTCAAGCCCGGTCCACCGCGCTCTTGCAACTAATACTTAGCGCGCCGAAGCTTGAAACCTGCTGGTCATCAGCCTGCACACCCAGGTAACTCCCGCAACCAAACTATCTCAATTAGAATTGCTCTGTGAGCGACGCGGTTCGCATCGGCATTCTTGGCGATTTCGACATTGGTTCGCGGGGCTATACCGCGATCAACGATTCGCTGCAGCACTGCGCCGCGAAACTGCAAGTTAAGCTCGATCCGCAATGGATTGCAACGCCCTCCCTTCTCACTTCCGAAGCCAAGAAAATGTTGGAGAGCCTGGATGGAATCTGGGCCGCGCCCGGCAGCCCCTATAAAAGTTTTGATGGGATGCTGAAAGGAATCGAGTTCGCGCGCCGCCGCGACTGGCCGTTTCTTGGCACCTGCGGAGGTTTTCAATACGCGCTGATCGAGTGCGCGCGGAATGTAGTTGGCATCAAGGACGCGGACACGGCTGAGAACAATTCTGGTTCGAAAAATATCATCATCAATCCGGTAGCTTGCGCGGTTCCACACGGTAAGAAAGACTCGCCCAAACTTTTCGGCATGATTCCTGAAATACGCTTGCGTCCAGGTTCTTATCTGCAGTCTTTCTATGGGCAGGATACGGCATCGGAGGAGTTCTTTTGCAACTTCGAAGTGAATCCAGA
>JBEKGG010000278.1:0-5601 GCA_050012915.1 Terriglobales bacterium
ACATGCTGACCCGTGATTATTACGACTTCGCGCGCCAGGCGGGCTGTACGCACGTGGTGGCGCATCTGGTCGATTACTTCAACCAGGGCCCTTCCAATCCGCGCGACAATCAGCCCACCGGATCGAAATATGAACCGTGGGGAATTGCAGGCGATCCGAATCGGCTTTGGACAACGGCAGAACTCAAGACGCTTCGCGCAGAGATTGAAGACGCCGGCCTGGTCTTAGCCGCGATCGAGAATCTGGATCCAGCGCACTGGCACGATATTCTCCTCGATGGTCCGCAACGTCCGCAACAGATTGAGAAGGTCAAGACCATTATTCGGCGCCTGGGCGAAGCAGGCATTCCGGTTCTCGGCTACAACTTTAGTCTGGCTGGCGTATGCGGCCGCGTGACTGCGCCGCTTGGTCGCGGCCATGCAATCACGTTGGGGATGGACGGTCCCGCTGAAGACGTGCCCATACCGAATGGCATGGTCTGGAATATGATTTACAACCGCAGCACATCGGCGGGCACTCTGCCACCCATTTCGCATGACGAACTTTGGCGGCGCTTGCAAAGATTTCTGGAGGAGGTCATTCCCGTGGCGGAGCAGTCGGGCGTACAGCTCGCGGCCCACCCGGATGATCCTCCCATGCCGACTATGCGGCAGCAGCCGCGCCTCGTTTACCAGCCCCACATGTATCAAAGGTTGATCGACCTGGCTCCAAGCCGCAGCAACGCGCTTGAACTTTGCGTGGGTACTCTGGCCGAAATGACCGAAGGCAATATTTACGACGCGGTTGATCGATATAGCAAGCAAGGCAAGATCGCATACATTCATCTGCGCAATGTCGTGGGCAAGGTGCCGCACTATCGCGAAACTTTCATTGACGAAGGCGACGTGGACATGATTCGCATTCTCGCGATCCTGCACCGCAACCGCTTCGATGGCGTGCTCATTCCCGATCACACGCCGCAAATGACGTGTTCCGCTCCCTGGCATGCTGGGATGGCCCACACTCTTGGCTTTATGCTGGCGGCAAAGGCAGTCGTTGAGTCTTCCCAAGGAATCGGCTCAGACCTGGCGCCCCAGAGGCGGGAAATCTGAACTCCCTTTCAAGTGAATCGCATTCGCGCGCTCCGCTTATCGTTGCGGCCAGTGTCGCCACGCTCGGCGGTTTTCTGTTTGGGTACGACAACATTGTTATCAGCGGCGCAATCGGATTTTTGAGCCAACTGTTTCATCTAAATCCTGCGGGCGTTGGCTGGGCCGCAGGCTGCGCATTGATTGGATGCATCGCCGGCTGCGTCGCGGCGGGAACTGTTGCGGACTATCTGGGGAAGAAAAAGGGCCTCGGCCTGTGCGCCCTTTGTTTCGCTCTGTCCTCTGTTGGCATGCTCTTCGCTGGGAATCTCCACCAGTTTGTTCTCTGGCGGTTGATTGGCGGAGTCGGCATTGGAGCAGCGTCGGTGATTTCCCCGAACTACATTGCTGAGATTGCTCCCACGCGGGTTCGCGGCCGCTGCGTGACTCTTTACCAACTCGGAATTGTGGTTGGAATTCTCGCCGCGGTCTTCGTCAACATGCTTATTCAACGGATGGGCGATGAAGCCTGGAACATTTCAACCGGCTGGCGCTGGATGTTTCTCGCCGGTGTCGTACCGGCAATTCTGTTCGGGCTGATGATTTTGCCCGCGGTCGAGAGTCCGCGTTGGCTGATGAAAATGGGCCGGCGGGATCGGGCAATCGCTGTGCTTGCCCAGATCAACGGTCCTGATATTGCGCGAAGCGAAGCTGCCGAAATCGAGAATTCGCTGGCCATCGAAGAAGGACATATTTCCGAACTCTTCACCACTTTTCGTCGCCCGTTGCTGCTCGGGATTATGCTCGCGGGGTTGCAACAGATCAGCGGAATCACGCCGCTGTTTTCATTCTTGCCCGAGATTTTTCGCTCGGCGGGGACTGCGACCAGTGACGCATTTTTCCAGTCGGTCTTAGTCAGTCTTATCAATCTTCTGTTTACCCTATTCGCTCTCTGGCTCGTGGACCGCGCCGGGCGAAAGACGCTAATCCTCGCCGGGACGACATTGCAATTTATTTCGTTAGTATTGGTCGGTTGGTTCTATCACATTCACGGCAGCGGATTGGCAATCTTGATCTTGGTGATGAGCTTCGTGGCCGGCCATGCTTTTGGTAACGGAGTGGCATGCTGGGTCATCATCTCGGAGATTTATCCCACCAAAGTTCGTGGTCGCGGCATGTCGATCGCCACAACTGCGCTCTGGATAGTCGGGTATCTCGGGAACCAGCTGTTTCCAACCATGCAAAAGCATTTGGGATCGGACGGTACGTTCTGGGTTTTCAGTGCGGGCGCGTTGTTGACCATCGTCCTGGTTGGCTGGCTGGTTCCCGAAACCAAAGGTCGATCGCTCGAAGAGATCACACAATTGTGGACGGATGGAAAGCCCACAGGTCTTCGTTTGCAAGGCTCTTGAATTACACAACAGGGCCAGGACACAAGCTACCGCCGCAAGGCCGTGGGACAACTTGTCCCTACGCGCGGGCAGACGCCACAATGCCTTTATTTTTCATGCACGTATGTGATGTCCGCGCTCCTCATCAGGACAATCTGTCCTTGCCTTCCCGACCTCAACCCTTCTCTAAGTAATTGATTAGTAACATACTTAAGCCGCGTCGATTTGGCATCGCGCCTGCACCTACCATTCTGAGGAACACTGAAGTTTTGAGGAGCTTTCGAGTGCCAAAGAAGAATATCGAGTGGTTAGCACTGTTTCTCTTTCTGACTTTCGAAGCGGTGCAAATTATTCCCTCAAGCGTTTTCAACCATGCTGTCTCATCCCTGGCGTCGGCGGTTTGGGGCAGCTAACGAAATGACGAGTCACGGGCGTAATTGGAGCGACCCACTAATGCAGCCATTAAGACCATCAACCGAGAAATGGAAGGGAATCCGGAAGGCGCTTTTAGCTCTTGCGATTCCGGCTCTCTTGGCCACCACGAGCTTTGCTGTGTCGCCCTCGCAACTTTTCAACCAGGGGCTCACCACGGCACATGGAAAGATTGCGAGGGATATCGACCGCAGCCACCCGCACGATATGGTCGACGTGATCGTGCAGTTCACAGTCACGCCCACTGCTGCGCATTACAAGCGGATGGCGGCTCGTGGCGCCACGGTAAAAACCCGACTACACACCATCAAGGCGGCGGCTTTCAGAATGCCAGTCTCGGCTCTGTCTGAGCTTGAAAAAGATGCGGACATCGTCTACGTCTCGCCGGATCGCACCGTTAGTCTGAAGAACGACAATGAGTACGAGAGCTTCATTCCGGCAGTGGAAGCGGATGTAGCGTTCCAACAATATGGACTCGATGGTACCGGCGTCGGAATTGCGGTAATTGATAGCGGCGTCGCAGATCATGTCGACTTTCACACTGCGACCGGCACCCGCGTAGTCCACAGCGAAAACTTCGTTGCCGGAGAAACCTCCGCGGTCGATGCCTATGGGCACGGCACTCACGTGAGCGGCATTCTCGGCGGAAACGGTGCGGCATCTGCTTCAGGAACAGGTTATGCAGAACATATCGTAGGCATGGCTCCAAACGTCAACATCATCAACCTTCGTGTACTGGACGAAAATGGCGCCGGCACCGACAGCCAGGTAATCGCTGCCATTCAGCGAGCCATCACGCTCAAGAGTCAATACAATATCCGCGTCATCAATCTTTCGTTGGGCCGGCCGGTTTTTGAAACTTACACAGTCGATCCTCTGGACCAGGCAGTCGAACAAGCTTGGGCGGCAGGCATCGTGGTGGTGGTAGCCGCCGGAAACGACGGAAGAGACAATTCAATGGGAACCCACGGTTTCGCCACTATTGGCTCGCCGGGCAACGATCCAGCGGTCATCACGGTTGGCGCGACGAGAACATTTGATACTCCTACGCGTAACGATGATGCAATCGCCAGCTACAGTTCGAAGGGACCGACCTTACTCGACCACATCGTGAAGCCGGATATCGTTGCTCCGGGCAACCGCATTGGTTCCTTAATCGTTAAGAACAGCACCCTTGACACCGAATTCCCGGCTCTCGAGCTTGCCCCGACTGGAACTTGTCCCACGGCCAACTGCCCAACCGAATATTTTCGTTTGAGCGGAACCAGCATGGCGACACCCGTAGTGAGCGGTGCTGTAGCCCTCATGCTGCAACAGAATCCCGCGCTGACGCCGGACACAGTGAAGGCTCGCATCATGAAGACGGCCTGGAAGGGATTTGGACAATATTGCAAATCTTTTGACGTCTACAACAATGAGTACGATAACCAATACGATCTCTTCACCTACGGTGCGGGATATCTCGACATCAACGCGGCGTTAGGGGACACCGACGTCGTCAACGGCGTCGCGCTTTCTCCAACCGCGGTTTACAACCCCGCGAACAACACTGTATCTATCGTCAACACCAGTTCCGTGACTTGGGGTACTTCCGTTGTATGGGGCAGCTCAGTGGTCTGGGGCAACTCCATCATCTGGGGTAGCTCGGTGCTAAGCGCAAACTCGATTGTCTGGGGCAGTTCAGTGGTTTGGGGCAACTCCGTGGACAACGGTTTTAGCGTGGTCTGGGGTAGCAGCATAGTCTGGGGTAGTTCGACTGCAACTGCGGCCTACAGTGACGGCCAGGACGGAGAGAACTAACCATGACAGTCCTCTCGACAAAGAGCAAAATACTTGTCGGGTTCGTGGTTGTCTTCGGTGCCGGGATTCTCTCCCTAGTGCCGCTGACGTGGGGGCACCCGGCATACGTAGAGTTCATCGGGACTTTCCTGGCCGCACTCTTCGCAGCGCGGCTGAAGGTCTCGCTCCCGCGAATCACAGGATCGATGTCGGTGAATCTGCCGTTCATTCTTCTAGCTCTGAGCGAACTCAGCCTGGCCGAGGCGCTTGTGATCACCGCCGCGTCCACGTTCGTGCAGAGCTATTGGTGTGAGAGCCGCGAGCGGAGGCCGATCAAGACTGTATTTAACTTAGGCGTGACTCTGATGGCAGCTCAAGCAGCATGGCTCGTTATTCGAGCGACGGCGCCAAATTCAGGAATTGGTCTTGCGCTGGGAGCACTGACCTACTTGCTGGTCAACACAATCCCGGTTGCGGCTATTGTCGCGCTCACTGAGGATTCCAACCTATTCCGAATGTGGAAACAAATTCTGCAACTCACTTTTCCTTATTTCATCCTTGCGGCGGGCGTTGCCGGTCTGGCCAAATTGGCCGCGCATGCTTTCGATTGGTATATCCCGCTAATCATCTTGCCGCTGATGTTTCTGGTGCAACGCTCCTTCAAGCTCTACTTCCAAACCCTGCGTGACGCTGCGGAACCGCAGCCACGTTACGCCATGGCTGCAGGCGCCGGCCGCAGTTAAGCTGCAGCAATCCGAGCGAGTTGAAAGAGTTGCCAGCTAGATGACACAATCTAGCTGGTCTTTTGTGTGCAGTTTATGTGCAGTGAATCCGAATAATGGCGCGACGTAAAAGTGATTCCCGTCTCGATCCTGCCGAGTTTACGAACCGCGACTGGTCCGTTCTCCTGAACTGCGCGAAATCCAGCGAAC
>JBEKGG010000279.1:0-5586 GCA_050012915.1 Terriglobales bacterium
ATCTCATCGCAGTTTGACCGGCCGGTGATGGTGCATCGGTACCCGGCGAAAATAAAAGCCTTCTACATGGAGCCCGATCCCCAGCGTCCTGATCTCGCCCTGTGCGTAGATGTGCTCGCGCCCGAGGGCTATGGTGAAATAATCGGCGGCTCGCAGCGTATGGCATCTTACGAATTGCTGCTCAAGCGCATCCACGATCATGGCTTGCCCGAAGAGGCGTTCAAGTGGTATCTCGATTTGCGGAAATATGGAAGCGTGCCTCACGCGGGCTTCGGCATGGGGATCGAGCGCGCCGTGGCTTGGATCTGCGGGCTGGAACATGTGCGCGAGACCATTCCGTTTCCAAGAATGCTGCACCGGTTGTATCCGTAAACGTAAGTTAGCCCGAACGCTATGACGAACATTACCCCATCCTTCTCCAGCATTACGCCGCGCAAGATTCGCGTTATTGGAGTCCCCTTAGATCTAGGCCAGTCGCGCCGCGGCGTGGATATGGGTCCTTCGGCCGTGCGCGTCGCTGGTCTGGAAGCGCGTTTAGAAGCGCTCGGGCACGTCGTCGAAGATGCAGGCAACGTATCGGTCGCCATCGCAGAGCAGAAGAAGGAAGGCGATCCGCACGCGAAATATCTGAAGGAAATCACTGCGACTTGCACCAAACACGCAGAACTCGTGGTCAAGACGCTCGAGGCCGGCAAAGTCCCGATCACTCTGGGCGGCGATCATTCCATTGCTGCAGGGACGGTTGCGGGTGTCGCGGAATTCTATCGTCGTCAGAATCACAAAATCGGTCTGATCTGGATTGACGCTCACACCGACGTAAACACGCCCGACAGCTCGCCCAGCGGAAACGTGCCTGGCATGCCGTTAGCGGCGATCATGGGGTTGGGTCCTCCTGAACTGTCGAATATTTTTGATTTTTCTCCTAAAGTAAAGCCGGAGAATTGTGTGCTGGTTGGTGTGCGGGACATCGACGCTATCGAGAAAGAAAACGTGCGCCGAACAGGAATTCATGTTTTCACCATGCGCGATATCGACGAGCGCGGCATGCGAACCGTCATGGAAGAAGCTCTGCGCGCCGCGGGACGAGGCACGGCGGGTTATCACGTTTCGCTCGACATGGACTGGGTCGATCCCGAAGACGCGCCCGGCGTGGGTACGCCAGTTCGCGGAGGCGCAACTTATCGCGAAGCTCACTTGGCGATGGAGATCATCGCCGACCACGGCCGCATGCTCAGCTTTGAAATCGTCGAAGTAAATCCCGTGATCGATGAACACAACCGGACGGCGGACTTGGCAGTAGAGTTAGCGCTGTCGGCATTCGGCAAGAAGATTTTGTAAGAGCACGTCTCAAGTCATGAAAAAGATTCGAGTCGGCATTCTGTTTGGCGGTCGCAGCGGAGAGCATGAAATCTCGCTGCTCTCGGCCGCGTCCGTTTTCAAAGCCATCGACAAAAATAAATACGAGGTAGTACCCATTGGCATCACCAAGGAAGGTCGATGGGTCACCGCCGCCGACGCGGAACGGTTGCTGTATGGAAAATCTGAGGAAGGCAAACATCTTCGCGCCGGCGATCCCGAAGCGACCCCCGGGGCGGCGGTTCTCGCGAAGGGCGAAGCGGTCGTGGTGCCGCCCGAGCCCCACAGACATGGCGCCCTGACCCCGTTCGAGACCGACGCATCTTCTCACGCGCTTACTCGCCGTGCGGCCGACCGCGCTATCGACGTCGATGTAATTTTCCCTGTCCTGCACGGCACATTCGGCGAAGATGGAACCATTCAGGGTCTGCTGGAGTTGGCGGACATAGCTTACGTGGGCGCGGGCGTGTTGGGCTCGGCTGCGGGCATGGACAAGGACATCATGAAAGCCCTCTTTCGCGCTGCCGGCCTGCCAATTGTAAAACACGTCACGCTTTTACGCAGCGAGTGGGAAGCAAACCCGAAAATCATTCAGAAGCTGATCGAGAGCAAGTTGAAGTATCCGGTTTTTGTGAAGCCGGCCAATCTTGGATCGTCGGTTGGAATTTCCAAGGCGCATGATCGCAAGGAACTCGGCCCCGCGATCGAAGAAGCAGCGAAGTTCGATCGAAAAATCGTAATCGAGCAAGGGGTAGGAGGGCGCAAAGAAAAAGCCCGCGAGATCGAGTGTTCCGTTCTTGGCAACGACAAGCCCGAGGCCTCGTTGCCGGGAGAAATCGTCCCCAGCACCGAGTTCTACGATTACAATGCGAAATACCTGGACGAAGGTTCGCAGTTGATCATTCCCGCCAAGCTCAGCAAAAGCGAAACCAAAGAAGTTCAGCGACTGGCGATCGGCGCGTTCAAAGCGGTGGACTGTTCTGGGCTGGCGCGGGTAGATTTCCTGATGGAGCCGAAGTCCCGGAAGATTTATTTGAACGAGATCAATACCATGCCGGGATTCACAGCCATCAGTATGTATCCCAAGCTGTGGGCCGCTTCAGGTGTATCGTATTCCGATCTGATTGGACGGTTGATTCAGTTGGGACTGGAACGCCACGAAGAGAAGAAGAAGAATCAGTACAGCCGGTAAACAGCGAAGCAGATTCCTCGCTTCGCTCGGAATGAACGATCTGGTCCACAAGCATTGCCTCCTGCCCCGAATGAACTCGACGCTCTCCGCGTAGTTTTGGTGGCTGCGCGCAACCCTCTTAATATTGGTGCGGCCGCGCGTGCCATGAGCAACTTCGGCTTCCGGCACCTGCGCGTGGTGAATCCCTACGAGGCGGCGTTTCGTGAAGCACGCTCCGCGGTGGGAGCATCAGAGCTGCTGGCAAACGCGGAAGAATTCAAGACGGTAGCCGAAGCCGTTGCGGACTGCACGCTTGTCGTTGGAACCACGGCTGTGCGTCACCGGGAATTGCAGCATCCACTCCGACGGCTGGAATATGGAACACGCCTCATCCGCAAGCGACTTTCATCCGACCGCGTAGCTCTTCTGTTCGGCTCAGAAAAGTTTGGCCTTTCAAACGCCGCCCTCAGCCATTGTCACTGGCTCATACGCATCCCAACTTGCGAAGCAAACATTTCGATGAACCTCGGGCAGGCAGTCGCGGTTTGCCTCTATGAACTCATCCGTGACGCAAAGGCTACGCGGCAACTGGAAAAAGAAAAGCGCCCGACGGCTGAAGAACTCGAGCGCATTACTGCAATGTTACTTGAGGCGATGCGCGCCAGCGGCTATCTCGACCGGCGCCCGATTGCAGATGTAGAAGAAAGAATCCGCCGATTAGTTCATCGCCTCAAGCTGCCCGCCCGCGACGCTGTGGTCTGGTTCGGCATTCTCCGCCAAATTGTGTGGAAGCTGCGCTCGGGAAAAGCTGCGCCGGACTGAAGAATTTCATCCCACATTGAGCTCGTCTCTCGTCCGCTCGTTCGCTTTCCCGGCCAGCAACGAGTGCTGCCCTAGGGCGTGATCGTAACACACGCTGTATACGTACAAGTCGGGATGTTATTTTGCAGGGGACAACCCGTGGCCTCCATCGAAACCGTAATTGGCACGATTGAAGCGTTAGGGTTTCCGTTCAATGTACATGCGTTTTGCTCGTATTCGGTTGTCGACGACGTCAAAGGCGGTGTATAAAGCAGCGGAAGCGTCGCCGAAAAAGTGATCGCCGCAGTTCCACAGGGCGGCGGGCGTCTGTCCCCTTGGTAAGTAACGCAGCCCGGACCGTCTTTGAAGTCATCCTTACTTGTCGGATAACAATTGCCATCGGACGATACCCCGTCCCAGTTGGAAATGCATCCCAGATCCCAACTGAGACTGCTCGGATCTGCGTTCTGGATGATGGCCGTGTAGGCGACCTGACCTGTCCCCGCTTGGAGTGTCGAAGGACCGGAAATCGCAATCGTAGGCGGCGCGTTCGTGATTGTGATTTGGTTGTAATCTGAAGCGCTGCGATCAATCGCTGAGGTGACCGTAACAGTCACTACTGGGTTCGACGGGACGGTTTGCGGCGCGGTGTAGGTTGCGGTGAATTGTTGGCTGGAATTGATCGCCCCAGGTTGAAGCGTACCGCATATAGATCCATTCGCCACGCTGCAATCTAAAGTAGTGCTGCTGAGGGTCCAGGTAACCGGGTCGGTCGTGTCGATAACGGGCACGCCGTTTTCCAACTTGTATTGAGCATCTTGATATTGCACCTGGTCATCGCTCGACTGTACCTGGACCGTAGACGGATCGCTCGAACCTGGTGTCAATGTTTCCGTGATTGGGGGGGGTGGGACTACTGTGACCAGGAATCCGGTGGACTTGCTACCGTCTAGAGCGGCCGCAGTGACCGTAACTGGATTAGGAGTAGGAATGCTTAGGGGAGCAAGGTATTGCCCGCCGGTTACGCACCCTGTAGGAGCCTCCTGGTCGATGGTCCCAATTGTCGGATCTCCCCCGGGCTCATTGTTCACGTCCCAGGTTACGCCGACGTCTGAATTGCCTAGACCTGCAACCGTCGCGACGAAATTCACGCTCCCGTCTACTTGGACGGATGTCGAGTTGCTCCCACAGGTCTCGTCCTCGGTGCACGTTACAGTCACGATCGGATTCGGGGCTGCCGTGATGGTAATTGATTCCTTGCCAATCGCATCAGGGTTCGCGACAGAAACCGCATCCACAACCACCGTCGGCGGATCTGGCACGTTGGCAGGCGCAGTGTAAACCCCCGCCTGCGTTATTGTTCCGACAGTACTGCTGCCTCCCGTGATTTGATTGACCTGCCAAGTAACATTTTGATTGGTTCCCGTAACGTGTGGTGTGAACGTCGCGGTAAGGTTGACCGGTAACGCGGCCGGGTTGGTACCCTCATCGACTGAAATCGAGACCGTCACTGGTTGAAACGGAATCAGGTGTACAAGCATCGACGCGTTGGCGGCGGGCTCGGCGTTCGAGACTGCGGTCACGGTGACCGTGGGATTGATGGGAACTTTCGTGGGGGCAGTGTACACGGCCGTGTTGTTCGCGCCGCCTGCGATCGTACCTACACTTGCATTGCCTCCAGGGATCGCGTCCACTTGCCATGAGACTGTCTTATTGCTGACCCCGGTCACGCTCGCTTGGAATGCCTGCGTTAGTCCGGCCTGCACGGTCGGCGGTACCGGCGGACTGATGATTTCGACTAACGCGCCACCCGCTGCTTCCGCTGATATCGTTACCACAGCCGAACCGGCTTCCAGAGGATTGGCAATGGACTGAATGGTCACCTGTACCTGGGCACTCTGGGCGCCACCGGGCACGACCAGAGGAGCGGTGTAAAGCACTTGGTCCGCGCTGCCGGGCACTGGTGCGATTGTTCCTACCGCGGCATTGCCATTTAATACGCCGCTCACCAGCCAATCGACAGCTTGACCCGCAGGCGCGGTTCCCGTGAACAGAACATTGCCTCCCACTGTCACATTTGCCGAAAGGGGTGCAATGGAAACCGGTGATGGAGTTCCATTGATGGAAACTGTGGCATTTCCGCTTGCACTATTGTTAGCGATCGCGACCGCCGTTACCGTGACCGTCGGCGGGATCGGAATGAAAGGAGGCGCGGTGAAATTTCCGTTCTTATCGATGGTTCCAAATGGTGAACTGTT
>JBEKGG010000280.1:0-5583 GCA_050012915.1 Terriglobales bacterium
CGCAAAAACTGTTCGGATGGTTTGGGGGACCAGGGCTTAACACCACAGGACAGTTCTTCACTGTCCTTAATTTCCCTCCCGGCGTCGTTGCCGACTCGACTCTCGTCATCGTCACGCAGGGACTGTCAACTCATCAACCACTTACGTTTGATTGGCGAGCCTTCTTCATGTAGCGGTATGTAACGTTAAGACTGGTGCTGCGAATTTCCTGCCCTCAGCATGGATTTGGGCATGATCATCAAGAGAAACTTCCACTGCCCGTGCCGTTTCCGTGCCGTTAGCGCTGCATTGCATGGAATTAGCCGCGTTAGAAGCCATCTGCCGCAAGCTAACTACATAAAACTACGTTGAACGATGGTTTCGAATCCCACTCTCTCCGCCAGACTTTCAAATCACCTGGTAACCACAGCCACGGAACTTGTGTGTCTGCTGCCGGCTTACGCGTTACGGAGTCTAGTTACTCACGCGCTCCTGCCGCTTTGAACCGGTCCTTCTGGAGTTTTCACCTCCGAGTCTTGGGTGTAAACTGTTCGTAGGGGACTGACATGGAATCCGCTCGATTTGTAGGCATATTCTTAGCCATGTTCGTGGCCATATTTGTGGCCATTTTCTGTTCGTTTATCAGTGCCTTTGATCTAAACGGAGAACGAAGAAAAGCTGCGCGGGAAAAGCGTATCGCAGAGTATAAGATGGCCGCAAGACTCCTGAGATTCGACATCTGAGCGTTTCTGAACGGTTGAATGCGACGACCCGGCTTCACATGCGCCGTCTACCATTCCGAGTTTCTCTCCAACGCCGGTCTTTCTCTCCAAAAACAGCATTCCTGGGAGTCGCCAGCTGACAGCGGTTCTGAGTTCTGTGAACTGAGAGTTCCTTTCTCACGCTCTCCGCACGGTTCTTCTGAAAGCCGCGCCACAAGGTTATTTCCTCAATTTTTTTGATCGGGATCAGTTGCGGGGCGGGGAGAGCGTTCTACGCCACGATCTGCGCCTTCGGCACGAGCGATGGCGCTGGTTGGCCGTGCAGGACTGCATCTATGTTGTCCAAGGCAAGCATGCCCATGGCTAAACGGGTCTCGACTGTCGCGCTGCCCATGTGGGGCAGCAGAAACGTGTTCTTGAGCGCTACATATCCGGGATGAAGCTTCGGTTCGCCTTCGAAGACGTCCAGCCCGGCGGCTGCGACGCGGCCACTTTTGAGGGCGGCAATAAGATCTTCGTCGGCTACCAGGCCGCCACGAGCCGAGTTGATCAGGATCGCTCCGCGTGGCAAGAGATCGATTGTCTTCGAATTGATGAAATGATGCGTCTCCGGAGTCTCGGGCGCGTGCAGGGTAAGAAACTGGCTCACTCGAAGCAAGTCCGAGGGACTGGCGTGAAATACCGCGTCTTTCTCCAATGCCGCGGGCAAGCGAGTTTGATTGGAATAGTGGATGGTCATCCCGAAACCTCTTGCGCGCTGGGCAACGGCTCGGCCCACTCGGCCCATACCGAAAATTCCAAGAATCTTTCCGGCCAGCTGCCACCCCAATAACGTTGGACTCGAAGGTTTCCATGCTCCCGTACGAATTATTTCCTGACCTTCGTAGGCCCGCCGGGCCGCACCCAGCATCAGCAACATCGCGATCTCCGCTGTGGCATCGGCGTTGTCTGGCGTGTACGCGATGGCGACGTTCCTATTCGCCGCAGCCTGGAGGTCGATGTGGTCCAGACCGACCGAGTAGGTAGCGATCACCTTCACCGAGGCGGGCAGGCGCTTGAAGAATTCGGAATCCAGCTGATCGACGGGTGTAACAAACAGCGCCTCGGCTCCTGATGAGGCCTCGAGTAATTCGTAACACGTGAATGGCCTGTCGTGAGGATTGCGGCGCGCCTCGTAGTCTTGATCGATGCGCGCCTCGATGCTATCCATATAACGACTTGTAACTACGAGCACTGGTTTGGCCACAGATCTCCGCCATTCTTAATTCACTTAATGAATCCCTCAATCGGGAATCGCTGGTCCCGTTCAATATGCGAAGCCCGCCCAAAGTTGCTCAGACCAGCCTGACATTGTGTTCGATCGACTTGATCACGTCGTCCATCTTTCCGTTCCATACTTGTTTGGCCATGCTAAGAGTGAAACCTACGGCCGTGTGGACGGGAACATGCGACGGTATTGAAAGGGCGAACGGATCGACTACTGCGTCGACGACAACCGGTCCGTCTTTGTAAGCGAGGGCTTCAGCGATCCCATCCCGAACGTCCCCGGGTTCTTCGATTCGGATTCCTTTCGCCCCCATCGCTTCCGCGACCCGGGCGAAATTGGGATTCTTGAACTCGACGCCGAAGGGAACTACTCCGGCCTCTTGCTGCTCGATTTTCACGAAGTCGAGGGATTCGTTATTAAGGATAATCTGAACTACGGGAGTTTTTCGTTCCACCTGGGTCAACAGGTCGCCCAGCCCGAGCATGGTGAAGCCGCCGTCACCAGCCAGGGCGATGGTTTGCCGGCCTGGATACGCCAACTGCGCGCCGAACGCGTTGGCCGTGGCATTCGCCATGGACGCCCATGAAAACGAGCCGAAGAGTCTGCGGTTCTTGCCGCCGGTGACATGCCTTGCCAGCCAGATACATGCCGTGCCGGTGTCGGCGAAAAACATGGCGTCGTCGGATGCAAGCTCGCTGAGTGTCGCGGCCAGAAATTCCGGCCGAATAGGCTTGATCCCGGGACCTTTGTCGACGTAGTGCTGCAGAAGATTGTGGAAAGAGTTGGTGTCCGCGATGTGTTTCTTGAGAAACTTGTCGTCGGTTTTCTGACTCACGCTCTTCAGCAAGGCGGCGACGGTCGGCTTGATGTCGCCGACGAGTCCAAGATCAACGGCGGTTCGGCGGCCAATATGTTTCGGGTTTTTGTCGATCTGAACCTTCTTCACTTTATGGCCGGGCAAAAACTCTGAAAACGGAAAATCGGTACCGAGCAGCAGCAAAAGATCGGCTCCATTTATGGCACCGTACGCTCCGCCGTAACCGATCAGGCCAGTCATGCCGACCGCGTTTGGATTGTCATGCTCCAACCATTGCTTGCCGCGAAACGAATAGCCGACGGGCGCCTTGAGCTTGGCCGCCAGTTGGCGTACCTCATCCTGGGCGTCTCTGCAGCCGTCGCCTCCGAAGATTGCTACGGTTTTCGCATCTTCGATCATTTCTACAAGCCGATTCAGGTCGGCATCGGATGGGCGAAGAAGAGCTGGGTTCGGGATCGTGATCTCAGCAGAGCGGTCCGGGACATCAGACGCGGCAATGTCGCCGGGGATCGAAATGACCGTAGGACCTTTTTCCACCACAGCGGTCAGGATCGCGGTATTGATGATCGCCCGCGCTTGCTCTGGGTTCACCAGTCGCGCGGTATAGAGCGATGCGGTCTCAAAAAATTTGTATGGATTGAGCTCTTCGAGTGCTGACGTGTCGATCAGGCTCGTCTCCACGTCGCCCGCGATGGCGATGACTGCAGCGCCCTCCTTGCGCGCGTCCAGCAGTCCATTGATTAAGTGCGTAACCCCGGGGCCGGCGGTGCCGCACACAGCGACTGGATCGCCCGTGAAATAGGCGTCGGCAACCGCGGCGAATACTCCATATTCTTCATGCCGCACGTGGATGAACTCAACCCTGCCATTGCGACGCAGCCCGTCGATCACGGGATTCAAAGCATCGCCAACGATGCCATAGCAGCGCTTGACTCCGGCGTTCGCAAGCATCTCCCACAAAAGATCGGCTACGTTTCCTGACATAGAATGTCTCCCTCAAGGCAGTCTGCTGAATCGCAAACTACGAAAGCACTTCGCCTGCCACAGCTGCAGTTTGAGAACTTTCGTGAATGCAAAGGGTTTGTGGAAATCGGGTGAGCATCGGTCCGTTTGCTCACGTGTCAAATCTTTGACATCGAGCCACTATACTGACGCCGAAGAGGCGCAATTGTGCCGCTGATTTTTCAATCATAAAAGTGTCTTTTCGTCTAAAACCTAAACAAAGTCGCCATACGTTTACCGCAGTTAAGAAGGATCATCAGCAAGAATAGTGATGGAAGGTAAACGATCGACGCGACCAGAAGTCGACGCGCAGCCCGGTTGGATCTCTGAAGGACAAATTGCGAGCCGTAATAGAAAAATCCTAAACCGAGGAGCAATGCTGCTACGGAGTAGAGCAGGCCTGGCGGCTGTGACGAGACAGGCAAAATGCTCAACGGGAGCAGAGCCAGGAGCGGCAATATGGTTTGCAGGGTTACAAAACGAGCCTTCGCCTGGCCTTGGGGCAATACGAAGTAGCCGGCGCGATCGTAGTCTTCGCGATACATCCACGCGATTGCCATGAAGTGCGGGAACTGCCAAAGAAAGAGGATCACGTAGAGGAGCCACGCTTCCAGGCTTAATTTGCCTGTTGCTGATGCCCATCCGATCAGGGGTGGCGCAGCCCCAGGGAAGGCTCCGACCAGAACACTCAGAGGAGTTTTTCGTTTCAGCGGTGTGTAGAGAAAAAGGTATGACACAAGCGTGAGAATCGAAAGCACACTGGCGAGTGCATTGACTGCTACTGCGAGATAAATGCTACCCGTCGCCGACAACGCGATCCCGAACCAAAGAACCACGGACGGTTTCAGCCGACCGGATGCGAGTGGACGGCGGGCCGTGCGACGCATCTGCGCGTCGAAGCGGCGCTCGATGTATTGATTCAGCGTGCCCGTGCCGCTGGCGACCAACAGCGTGCCCAGAAGAGTGTGAACGAGGAGCAGCCACGGAAAGCGAACCAGTGGACCTGGGAAGCCTAGATAGAATCCAGTGAAGGTCGCAATGGCAATCAGGAAGTTAACTTCCGGCTTGGTGAGGGCCCAATAATCGGATAGTGCGGCCGGACGGCTGACGACGAATGGCCGGCGATGGTCTGCAACGGCAGTAGGCGCAGCCGCAATAATAAGGATACGTTCGGTGGCCACATTTAGAGCACCTCAGCCCCATTCATTGACCGGCGGGTAGGCATCTGCCGCGTGGTTTGCAGTGATCTTTGGCTATACATATTCGAGGGCGAAAGTATCTGCACTGTGATAACCACGGCGGGAATCAGATACGCGAACGTAACCCAAACCCACATCAGAGCGCCGGCACATTCCTGATCCAGTAGAGGAGACAAACCGAACATCTGCGTTGTGGACAGATAGTTCGTGTAGACAGGGCGTCCGCAGAACACAAGGAACGCCGAAAGAATGTCACACGGCAGCGTGGCGAGAAAAAAATACAGAGCCATGGACCACCGAGGGGACTTGGTTGCGCTCGGCGAAGACTGCACGATGGGACACCAGAACAAAAGGCCAGCCAGCAGAAAACATACGTCCTCGAGGTGATGCACCCAGTGGGAACGCATGCCCAACTGAAACGCCGCGGGAAGATGCCATCCGATTACGGCAATTGTTCCCGCCAGCCAACACAACACCGAATTCCTGAAATTGTTTTCGAACCATCGCCTGGACACACCGGCAAGAGGACGATGGCTCTTGATAAAGACCTTCGGTAAACCGCATACCAGCGGAAACATGGGCGCTCCCGCTAGAACA
>JBEKGG010000281.1:0-5580 GCA_050012915.1 Terriglobales bacterium
GCCCGCGGCTTTGCCCGATTCAAGGGATCGATCGCCTGCGCATAGCCTTTGTCGAGAATGTGGGCATAGCCGATCACCAGCCACGCCAGCGCCCCGGCATCTTCGTTCGCATGACGTCGCGCGTAGGCTTCCACGCCGGAATACGCCGCTGGAGAGCGATCCTGCAGCAGTTGCCGCGCCATCGGCTTCAAGCTCGCCGACGCGACGAACGCCTCATGCATGCGCTGCAGACGCGGAGAAGGCTTGCGCTTGCGTGCAACTGTGCTTGTGCTGCTCTTCTTTCTGGCGGGAGCGCTCTTATGAGTCGAGGGCGGGGTGGAGGGTTGGGTCGAGGATGGCGTCGACGATTGTGCAGGAGTGGGAGAAGAAGACGGAGGGGAAGAAGCCTGACCCGAGGATTGAGCCGGCGCTGGAGCCAGCGCAGAAACACTACCACCCAAAACTGCCAAAATCAAAACCAGTTTTTTCAAAAGACAAACCCACTAACGACGGATGGTTTCAATTATCTTCTTTTTTTCCCAATCGTCAAAACTCCATGGTAATTACGTGGGCGCGGCCGCCATCGTCATCCGAAGATTGGAAAAGCGTGGAAAGCACGCCTAGGCCGGACCTCCCGTCCGCGGCCGTCGAAGATGAATAGACGACGAGAAATCTCAGCGTGGATGTTTGGCGGAGCTCCATTAATCGTCTTTTATTTCTTTCTGCAGAGGAGGCAAGGCTGGCATCTCGGGATGGTCTTTATCTCGCCAGTAAACGTGGAAGCATTCGTCGTCTTGCGTAGGCGTCCACTTGGTTCCATCTTCGTATTGAATGAGATACGGGAAAAATACCCATCCCATGAGACCTTGTGCGCTCGCAGCGGGATACGCCGGCCTTTCTAATACTTCTTCCTGCCCGGCGGCGAGCGGTTTCGGCGAGGACCAGTTGCTGTCGAAAGGACGCCGCAAATCTTGCGGCGTCAGCAAATGTTCAAAAGTCAGGCCAACATTCTTGATTGGTTTCCCGCTGGCGTTCTTGACGGTAAGAAAATTCTTGTCCAGATTCCAGAAGTCGCCGGCGCCGAATTGAATCGGGCACTGCCGCGAGGGCGGCGAATAAATTGTGTATACCGCCATCATTCCGGCTTCCATGTGGTCCGACACGTGACAATGAAATAGCCAAGTTCCGGGATTGTCGGCCAGCATGTCGACCGTGACCATACTTCCCGGGAGCAGCTCAACGACGTCGGTGTTCCCTCTGCCGTCGGTCACGGTTTTTCCATGCCAGTGCGGCGTGTGAACGTCCTGTTCATCCCCCATCCCCAGAAGATACCAGCGCACCTTCTCGCCTTTTTTCATTACCAGGCCGGGCAAATTGCCGAAGATGTAGCCATTCATGGCGTAAAACATTCCGTTAGGATCGAGCCGGCTCAATTGTTTGAAAATCATGAACGACGCAACGAATTCGCGATCGACATCCTTGGGAGAGCCGTCGGGTTTGGCGCGACCTTTGGCCGTGACGATAATGGGACCGAGCAGACCCGCGTTGATCTCGATCTCGGCAGAGATGTGCGGATGGTACCACCAGACTGCCGAGGACAACTGGCCTGGCCGCGGACCGCTGCCCTCATCCGCGTACCAGTGATAAGTGAATCGTCCACCGGGCGCAACGTGCGAACCGGCTCCTCCGATCGGCAAATAGTAACCACCCTCATCATTTTTGTCGTAACGCAGGCCATGGGGATGAATGTTATGTTCCGCATGGCTGCGATTGAGAAACTCAACCAGAATGGTGTCGCCGACTTCGGCGCGAATAATCGGACCCAGAATGCCCAGCCACTCGGGCTGCGGCTTGCGCACGGTAAAGGTGGCATCGGTGTATTCGATGAAGCGGGTCTTGGACCAACTGGTCTTGGTGCGCCAGGGCAAGGGAAGGGGAATGCCGTGGATTAAATCCTGCCCGCTCGGAGCGTAGTCCCAAGTCACATCTTCCGCCGCAATGTAATAGTGCCGCGTAGTGGCGGCGCTGGGTAGGGCGCACAACAGAACCAGCACGAGCAACGAAGACGAAGTTCTCACAAAGTCATTATCCCATTGACCGGGGCTGGCGCGAGGGAGGCTTAGATCTCAGTCCCCACTAGTTCCGCCAGGCGTTTCGGGGCAATCAAGATGTAGCTACTGAAAAGCAGTTCCCTCACTTCATCCCAATCGATCTTGCCGACGTCCAGCCGCAGCGCGACCCAGCCCTTCGACGCGGTGTACGCGGGAAGATAAAACCTGCGCGGCTGAGCCTCAGCCAGGGCCTTGTTGTCGCCGGGTAAGACCTTGCAAATGACAGCAACGATCCCATCGTCGCGATGGTTGTTGAGGAAATAGGCAAAAGTCTTTTTCTTGACCAGAAACTGCGTGTAGGTTCCGCAAGACTTTCGCTTGGCCTCGGGGAGCGCAAGCGCGATCCTGATCAACTCGGCGAGGCGCGGATCTTTCACAGAGGTATCAACCCGTCACATCTTACTCAAACTGCTTCTTCACGTCTGAGGGAACTTTCGGAGGCGCTGGAAAATCCTGCGAGAAGCCTTTGAACATCGCAACTGCGTTCTCGGCTCGCTTGGTCCCATCGTGCACCGCGATCTTATGGATCTTAGTTGGCGAGTAACCTTCCCACAGTGAAACGCCCGCGTAGACGCCGTCTTTACGCAGAATGTAATAGGTCATGTCGACAAAGCGCAGCTTGGCCATGTCGCCGTTGTAATTGCGCACGATGCGCTTCAGCGTTTCCATGCCAGCGTCGAGCGGCGACATTCCTCGGCGCATATTCTCGACAATGGTGTGCGCGCCCGCGACCCTGATGTTTTCTTCGCCGCTGCCGGTCGCGCCCGCCGAGCCCACATCCTGATCGGTGTAGCAGCCGGCCCCGATGATCGGAGAATCGCCGAGCCGTCCGGGCAGTTTGTAGGCCAGGCCGCTGGTCGTGGTGCAGCCAGAAATTTCTCCCTTGTCGTTCAGAGCCGAACAGTGAATCGTGCCGGTTGGCGGGAAGATAACTTTGTATATGGCCTCGCTGCGTAACTCGGGCGCGATGCCGAGATCCGCCGCGCGCTCTTCGAGCTGGCGAACACGTTGCTGCATTCTCTCGGATTGCGGCTTGTCATCCGGAGCGACCTCCGGCGGTTGCCAATGGGGATCGTCCAGGCCCGGTCCCCACCAATCTTGGTTTGAGTGATACTCCTTCCACAACAGCCAGATTTTGCGCGAATGGTCGGTCAGCAAATTTTCCCGAGGAAAACCCACGGCCGCGGCGAACCGTTCCGCGCCCTCTCCCACCAGCATTACGTGGCCGGTGTGATCCATCACCGCTTTCGAGACCAGCGAAACATTCTTGATATTGCGCACGCCGCCGACGGACCCCGCACGCCGCGTCGGCCCATGCATGCAGCAAGCATCGAGTTCGACCACGCCTTCTTCGTTGGGCAGGCCGCCAAGCCCGACGCTGGTATCATTCGGATCATCTTCCGGCCCTTTCACCACGCGCAGCGCAGCGTCCAAAGTATCTCCGCCGCCAGCGAGAAACGCGTAAGCGGCATCGAGATAGTTGAAACCGTTATTCGCGCAAACAATGATCGGACGTTTGCCGGGAGTCGAGCTTGGTTTTGGTGAGTCCTGCGCTGCGATTGCGATATCAGGCAAGCCCACGGACAACGAACCTGCGACAGCGGTGGCAAGAAAATCGCGCCGCGAAACGGTCATGAATTCCTCCGTGGAAAATGAATGCAGGAAAGCGTCCGCCAGAATAGCACGTAGGCTTCGATCGTGTGAGGACGGGTCTTCGACTCGTCCACTCGAGCGCAGCGCAACTGCGCTTCTCGCGGGCGGGGACGCCCGAGCCGCACGCCTTCGCAGAATCGACCTTACGGCACCAGGAAGTTCACATTGCTGGTCAGCGTGCCGGCCGGCGTTTTCACTTCGATTGGGCCTGTAGCGGCGCCCGTGGGAACGGTGGTTGTAATTTCTGTGGGAGAGACCACTTTGAAGACAGCCGCCGTGCCGTTGAACATGACGCTGGTAGTGCCTTTCAATTTATTTCCCAGGATAATGATCTTCGTCCCCACCTTGCCCGACATGGGCTCCGCTTCCACACAAGGGCCCAGGCCAACAGACAAGCTGAAGATGGTGCCGCCGCCTGATCCGCTGTTATCGGTTACCCCGTAGAAAATGCCGTTAGTGGCTTGAAACAAATGCTGAATGGGATAGCGGCCGTCGGTGCCGTCGAAGCTGTGCAACGTAGTTAGCACACCGGCGGATGTGATCTGGAAAAGAGTGCCTTGGTTATAGGTTCCGCCGTAGTACGTTGTCGAGTAAAAGTTTCCGTCGCTGCCGAGGGTTAGGCCGTCGCGAGGAGTCGCACCGTCCGTACAAGCGGTCTGGGCGCAAAAGCTATAGATCGTGGTCAGTGTCCCGCTTGGGGTGATTTGGTACACCGATCCTTCGCCATTTCCCCCGCCACTGGCCGTCGTCCCGTAAAAGTTTCCGTCCGAACCCAGCACCAGCGCGATGGGGTTGCTGCCATCGCTGCAGAAGGGATAGTTAATGAGGCAAAAGCTGTAAATGGTCGTCAGCGTTCCGGTTGGCGTGATTTTAAAGACGGTGCCGCCGTCCGCAGACCCCCCTCCCCAGGTTGTCCCGTAATAGTTTCCGTCGGGACCTTGCTTCAGGGCATCGTAAAGCACGGCCCCGTCGTCGCAGTCCGACTTGCTGCAGAAGTCGTACAGCGTGGTTAGGGCTCCAGCGGTGGTGATTTTGAAGACGGTTCCGCAGCCGCTGTCATTACACTCGCTGAGTTTGCCACCGTTCGACGTGGTCCCGTAAAGGATGCCGCTATTTCCCTGAACCAAATGCTTTATTACGAAGCCGTCCTTTCTGTCGAAACTGTGTAATGTAGTCAGGGTGCCTTTTTCCGTGAACTTGAAGACGGTGCCATAGCCAGAGGCCCCGCCACCTTGGGTTGAACCGTAAAAATTCCCGTCTGAGTCGAGCACTTCCGGCGCCCCGTCGTCGCCGTCGGGGCATCCGGACTGTGAGCAAAAGCTGTAAAGTGTCGTAAGAGTTCCGGCCGGAGTCATCTTGAACAGAGTGCCTTGGCCATGTAATCCACCGCCCGCAGTCCCGCCATAAAGATTCCCATCCGTTCCTTGAATGGGGGAGAGGTTAGGGTCGATCCCGGTCACCAAGGTCTCAAATGTGACCGTGAGAGGTGTCGAGCGTTTCGCCGAATCGCTGCTCGTGGCGGCTGGCGCTGCGCCAGTAAACATGATTGCCACGACCAGTGCTGCTGTGACCAGCCTGCTGCTGGGATATCTTTCTTGGTCTCTCATGGCTCGGACTCCTCGATCGAGAATCGACCAGACGCTTTGAATAGCAAGCCGGTATAGGAACTCGGACGCCGAAGACAACCCTGGGCTCGTACCTGCGCTAGAACTATAGGCGCAGGCCCTTCCCAAGGCAAGGGTCATCACATGACATGAGCCGACATCAAGGGGCATCTACGCTGACGGTTCGTGGACGGGAGATTTGGCGAATAAGATTTCGATGACCAGCAAGCTGG
>JBEKGG010000282.1:0-6355 GCA_050012915.1 Terriglobales bacterium
GAAAAGCCAGAGCTTGGTCACGCGTGCACCGCCGCAGATTTGTACAGAGTGCAAATGGGAGGGTGTTTCGCGGCGCGCAATCCATTCGCAAATGCCGCGACGCCGGGTCGAAAAATTTCGAGAGTGCGATAATGCGCGGCGTAGGAGGCGAAGAGAAGAAGTAGCCGCAGGCACGCGACCGGGACTTGAAACCATCGCAGGTTACGCCGGATCAGGATGGCGCGGTTGTGTGCCAGGCAATGCATATATTTTGGAAGATCGAGTACTCGGCAGCCGCCATCCGCTGCTGCCAGGTGCTGAAGGCGAGCGCTCCCTCTGAACAAAATGTCGAAACCAGCTTTGCTGACGCGGAGGCAAAGCTCGGTCTCTTCGTAGAGGGCTGCCCCTACCGCGAGTGCCTCGTCGAACCCTCCGGCCCGCCGAAGCACCGAACGCCACGCGGAAAAATTTCCCCCTGGCACATGGCTTACACGGAATTCCCCAACCGACTCGAAATCACGCGACGGCGTAGCCGTCCATGAATTAAACTGCCCCGGTTGACCGCGCTTCGAGGAAGATGTCGCCTCGTCGATTCCTCCCGCGACCATGCCTATTTTCGGTTGGGTTAGTCCTCGCAGATGCTCGCTTACGAGTTCGGGCCCGCAGCGGATGTCATCATCGACAAACACAATGGCTTCATATTTCGCGTGCTGCCATCCATAATTTCGTGCGAGCGGCAACCCGCGAAATTCCACCTTGTGATACGAAATAACATCCGAGTGCTTGTGAGCAAGGGTGCGCAACTCGGGATTCTCCTCATTCGATTGGTCGACGACCAGAATCTCGATGGGCCGATGCTGCTGAGCGAGCAGGTCCCGCAGAGTGTCAAGGAGATATGGTCCGCGGTTTAGCGTGGGAACAACCACCGTGACGCCTTCTATTTTCTTGCCCGTCGAGATGCCCGCACTTTGTAGAGCAGATGAAAAGCGCCGCATGTAGTGGGGCCAAGTATGCTCTTGAACAACGCGCTGCCTTGCTCGCTCTCCTGCTGCCCGAAAGGATTCTGGCGTATGCACTAAGCTGCGAATGATGTCAGCCAGCGCTTTCGTGTCATCCTGCTCAATTAGCCATCCACCCACGCCATGCTGAATGGCCGCTGGGATACCGCCGGTTCGAGTTCCTACGACGGGAGTAGCGCAAGACTGCGCCTCCAGAAAAACCAGACCAAATCCTTCGACGGACCGATCTTCCGGGGCATCACGAGTGCATAAAACGAAAAGATCAGAAGCCGAATACACATCAGGCAGGCTATCTTCTGCCACAAACCCGAGCCAGCGCAGATTCGACTCGATACCCAATTGTGCTGCCAGTTTTCTCAATTCCGGTTCGTGAGGGCCTTCGCCAACAACCATGTAAACAAGCCGCTCACGCTCAGTCGGCGAAAGGCTGGCGATCGCGCGGAGTACGACATCGTGCCCTTTATAGGCATGTATGCGAGACACAGTGCAAAGGACATATTTTCCCGACACATTGAATTCATGTTTTGCTGCTCCGCGGTCTCTCGGGGCAAAATGCTGTGGATCGACCGCGAGCGGGATGGTTTCGACGCATGCGTTGGGAGCTATTCTGGATACGAGTTCGCGCGTGTAGTCACTATTGGCGATCACGAGGTCTGCGCTCTCCATCACACGGCGTTGGAGAATTTTCCACAGCGGACGCCGCCACCGATCAAGAGTTGGCAGCAACTCGGCGCCATGGGCGAGGATGACCAGCGGGCGTATTCCGGCAAGAGAAGCGATCAGTCCTTCTGGATACCAGACTCCGCAAATGGTCGGCGTGTTGCGCCGCTGCTTCCGCAGCCACTGAAACGCGCGCCACTCCCGAACAGGTCGTCGCGAGTCCACGCGTATCTCTGGCAAAGAAGAATTGGCGGCCGCCGTCTCACAATCTTGGGTAAGCACAGTTGCATTCACATGATCGCGCACGATACTCTTCCCGATTTCCGAGCAGAGTCTGGATATGCCACCCGCGACAGGCGGATATTCAAAGGCGAACAGAAGCAGCTCACACTCACTATGCGTTTTCATTGAGAAGGGTCGAAGCCTACCAGGGAATTACTTGTGCTCCGTCGCCATGGCTGGAATCAAATGGGATGATGTCTACGTTTGTGACGATCGAAGAGTCGGCGTTCGCATCGGCTTGCAATTTGATCGAGTTGCTGTCTGGCCGTACCAAGAACGCTTGATCCAGAGGGTCTGCGAAAGGCTCGAACTCCACGCCTAGTTTTCTGTCATTCAATACAAAACTGAATTCCGGATGTTGCCGCGATAGCGCTTCAGGCGCAAATTGCAGACACACGAGATAGACGCCGTTGGGAACCGTAAAGGTACGGGAAAAGCAGTGAGATCTGCATGAAATCGCAGATAATTCCGCAACTTGTTCCGGACGTAGAGCTCCGATGACCGGGTCGCCGTTCACATTTTGGTCATGATCGTAGGTCCGGCCATTGGCCGAGTCCGCCAACGGCACACTCGATGCTGGTGAGTTGCATGCCGATGCCGCGGAAATGCGAAAGTCGATCGGAGCGATCGGCGCAGAACTGGCAAACTGTGGGTCAGAGAAAAAAGAAGTTCGGTCGAGGCCGCTTGCTTGTTGATAGGTTCTGAGAGAAGAGAATGAAGTGTTGTTGTACCGAAAATCCGGCTGGCCGACGCTGAAATAGCAATTGTGATCGGATTCTACGTTTGCTCCGAAGATTGTCATCGCGGCGCCGGGCGATGCCGCAAACGCAATATTGTTAGAGAATAAGATCGTTCCACCTTTCGCAGAAGATCCCATCAGGAAAAATGCAGACGCATCGTAAATTGTGTTGTTGAATACGACGATAGTCCCTGGGCCAGTCGCGACAGCATTGATCCCCGTTGAACTTGGCTTCTCCGTTTCCCCACGGAGATTGTAAATATTTCCATAGACCTGAAGATTTACACCGTGAGGTGCACCTGCGGACGTGACGCGATATAAATAATTGTAGCGAACGGTGCTGTCTTGTTCGTAATAGAAATCGATGCCTCCGCTGTGAGTGAAATAGTTGTGTTCGATAAGCGTATTATGCGACTCCTGAAGGCCCACGCCCATTCCGTCTCCACTCACATATATGCCTAGAATTTCGGCACCTACGCGCGATACCCAGTTGTCGCGGAATGTGTTGCTGGCGCCTTTTAAAACATATAAGGCAGTATTGCCGCTCCGAAAAACTGTATTGCTTTCCACCCGGCAGTTCGTATCCGCCGATCGAAGATAGATGCCGATTCCAAGGACATCCTGGATATCGTTGTGACGAAGCAGCACCTGCTGGGAATTCGATACGTCGATGCCGACATAAAATCGTTCGATATCCAAGTTTTCAATCTGAACATAGTGAGAATTGCCAACAGAAACACCGGCGGAACGAAAAATACGAATGCTTTCGTTCGGCGGCTTCTCATCAATCAAGCGAACCCAAAGCCTGCTGCCAAATTGACCCGCTAATGTTCCCGGTTGCAATCTTGCCAGGAATGCTTCCACATCTTCGTTCCCATTCAACGATCCGGCGGGATAGATAATCTTCAATGCTTTTCCATCCAGGAAAATAGATCCGAGAATACTTCCTTGCCCCATATCGGCGGTGTAAAGCCCATTATGGCCGGCGACAGATTCCCATCGTGCATCCTCGTTGTCGCCGTAAATTAACGGCTTCGGACCCTCACCATAAGCGCCAAGCGTGATTGGTTTTCCTGCGGTGCCGTTGCCTTGCAGTCGAATCTGGCCATCCCATTGATCTCCGCGCTTCAGCAGAATGTTGTCGCCAGGTTGAAACGTGTCTTTAGAAAAGGATTTCAAATAGATTTTCGACAAATGTTGCCAGGCTTTCCCGGGGCTCAGGCCATCGTTGGCGTCGTTTCCAGAAGTTGAGGAAACGTAATACGAATGAATCGTGGCGGGAACCGGTTCTGCAACACTTACACCGGAGCTAACAAAAGATAAAAGCGCGACACAAGCAAGTTCGTAATAAGTCATTGCTTGTAAACCGAACTGCGCGCCGATACAGATTCGAACAACTCCACAAAAGATTGTGCCTGACGGCGGGCAGTGTAGCGTTCGCATTCATCTTCATCAGGGACTGGTAATTTGTGTTTGCCGAGCAAGAAGTCAGTCAGAATCTTGGCCCGGTTTGCTGCGGAGCCATCCAGAAAAACACCAAGCTGGCTGCGGGTCAAAGCAGTGCGCGCCTCGGACGGGTCAGGAACCACCGCCACAACTGGCTTACGCATCCCGATACAGTCGGTCATTTTGGCGAACGTCGTCCACCAATAAGCGTGAGTACCTGGAATTACCACGCCGGCTAGGGCCCCTTTTAGCAACTTGTAGACCTCACGCTGTGGCAGTTGGTCTACGAACTCGACATGGCTCTCAAGATTTAACTTATCGATCAAAGGCATCAACCGAGTGCGGTTTAGTTGCAGCGTTCCTACGATCAACAATTTAATCCCGGTCTGTTCAACTTCTGGTCGTTTGACCGCGGATTCAAATGCTTCAAGGAACACGGGGTCGTAGTCCGAGAGATACTCTCCCGCAAATATGAGGTATGGGCCTCGGGGTCCATGGTCGTCAGCCGCTGGAATGAGATCGGCATCCATGCCGGTGGGGATGAATACAGGGTCGGCACCCCGCTTCCCAAACATATCGAAATAAATGCTCTGGAAACTGGAAGCGGCCACGGTGACAGCGTCAGCGCTTTCAAGAGTACCTGCAACAATTTTCCGTTGCTGATGATAAACGCGAGCTGCGTCGCTTGATAATCTGTGCGTGTACGCAAGGGGATCCCGGAAATCGGCAATCCATTTCGCTCCGGCATTCTTCAACGCTTTCCCCACTACGAGCGAAGAAAAAGGCGGGGCGGTAGTAAAGACAATACTGATCCCGCGATCCTGCATAAGTTTTTTCGCGGAGACAATCGCCGTATTCGCCCAAGTCCAATAGGCGTCGGGAACCTGCAACCAATTCATGACCAAAGATCGATACGCTCTCCTCGCGGAAGAAATATGATTTGCAGTTGCATGGGCAATGCGGCCGGTATTTCCCAGCTTTGTAGCTTTGAAGGTTCTGTCTTGTCCGCCCAGTGCCATCCGCACGCCTCTCAAAGTCGGTTCAATATATCGCGCGGAGATAACTTCCACTTCAGCCGGTAAATCAGTGAGCAGGGCGTCGTCTTCATTGAATTCGTACTGCGTGTCCACCGTGAGGACAATTGGCTTCCAACCGAACTGCGGAAGGTATTTCGCCAATTTGTACGCACGGAACACCGCCGCATGGTTCTGAGGCGCAAAAAACGGCGTTACGATAAGCACTGAGCGGTTCATGCGCCAACCCCTGCCGCGAGTGCTCTTTGGGCAAGATCAATGCCGTAGGAGTGATAAAGCTTTGCAACATACTGCTGAACTGAAAATTGTTCTTCCACGATCTTGCGGCCGGCCAGGCCCATGGATTCACGCAAGTCTGGCCGGTTGGTAAACGTGATCATCACTTGATGATCGAGAGCTGGGTAAAGCAGGCCGTTGACGCCGTGCACCACTGTTTCACAGATGCCGCCTGAGTCTGGCACGACAACCGGAAGTCCGGCAGCCATTGCCTCGAGCGCCACAATTCCGAAGGGCTCAAAGGGCGCGGCGTGGCAGAACACATGGCAGGCGCGCAGTACTTGAGCGACGTCGGAGCGGGTTCCCAGAAACTTCACTTCGGAAGCAATGCCCAGTGACCGCGCGAGTTCTTCGAGTTCGCTCCGCTGTTCTCCGTCGCCACAAATCACTAGCGCTGCCTGTGCGCCGGCCGAGCGCGCTGCTGCCAAGGCGCGAATACAAACATCCATGCGTTTGTTAACGCCGCGGCCAAGCGTTCCCACGGCGCAGAACACGGTTGTGCCCCGGGGAAACTCAAGGCCTTGCGCGACGGGTCCTTTCTTGCTGAAGCGCGCAAGGTCGACGCAGTTGTGCATCACCAGCAGCCTTGAGCGAGAAATACCATGGGTGCTGTGGGCCCAATCAGCGAGCGCTGCGCTGCAAACGACGATGCGGTGCGCGAGAAACTGTGCAGCAAAATTGGTTACACGAAATTTCCACGAGTCCATGTAAAGATCGCCCTGCTCGAATCCGATTCGTAAGGGCACGCCTGCGCGCCAAGCAGCAAACAAAGCAATGAAACGGCTCCAGGTGAGGTGGGCTTCGACTAAGTCCGGTCGCAGGGTTTCTATCAATTTCTCAAGCTCAGCGGTAGCGGGCAGGAATTTCCGCCTACGAAAATAAGGGCGTAGATCCAAAATGTGTACCTGAATCCCCAGGCT
>JBEKGG010000283.1:0-5510 GCA_050012915.1 Terriglobales bacterium
CGGCCGCTGCGATCGGTGAGAAGAGGATCATCGGCAAGGACCGTGCCCACACCTACCAAAATCGCATCGTGCTGATGACGAAGTTCCTGCACGTGTGCGCGCGCTGATTCCCCCGTAATCCAGTCAGTCCGAGCCGAGCCTACTGCGGGATGAGGGTGGCGTGGAGGCGGCGCAATTCTACCATCGAGCGTCATCGCAGCCTTTAACGTCACTAAGGGAACATGATGGCGAATGTATTTCGCGAAAGACTCATTCAGCGCTTTTGCTTCTTCTTCCAATACGCCGACCGAGACTTCGATTCCGGCGGCGCGAAGCTTGTCGAATCCTTGGCCGCTGACCAGTGGGTTTGGGTCCTGTTGGGAAGCGATCACGCGCGAGATTCCGGCGGCGATCAGCGCGTCAGCACATGGTCCGGTGCGGCCCTGATGGGAACACGGTTCCAGGTTGATATAGAGAGTCGCGCCACGCGCTTTTTCTCCAGCCTGCTCGAGCGCAAGGATTTCAGCATGTTTCACACCATCGTAGGTGTGGCTGCCGGTGCCGACGACTGTGCCGTTCGAGTCCACAATGACGGCGCCGACACATGGATTGGGTGACGTGAAACCGATGCCTTGCCGGGCGAGATCTAGCGCCCGACTCAGGAAACGCTCATCTGTTTTTCGATCGGGCATTTTACGTGTTTCACCACAGAGTCACAGAGGCACAGAGAAAGCACGGACTAGATTATCAGGGCTATTGGGCGACTGGGTTGAGATTGCGCCTTCTGTGGCGGATTGCTGCCTTCTCTGTTGCTCTTTGGTGGGAAAACTCACGCGAACAACGAATCCACGAAATCCTTGGCATTGAAAGGCAGCAGATCCCCGGCTTTCTCACCGACTCCGACATAGCGAACTGGCAGGCCCAGCTCTCGGGAAATGGCGACCACTACGCCACCCTTTGCTGTACCGTCGAGCTTGGTGAGGACGATTCCGGTTACTCCGGCTGCATCGGTGAACTGCCGGGCCTGTTGTAGGCCGTTCTGGCCAGTCGTGGCGTCCATCACCAGCAAAGTTTCGTGGGGGGCGCCCGGAATAATCCGTTGCGCGGTGCGCCGCATTTTGTCCAACTCCGCCATGAGGTTAGTTTTGGTATGGAGCCGTCCGGCCGTGTCGACGATGACGTAATCGCTGTGGCGCGCGGAAGCGGCCTGCAGAGCGTCGTAGAGGACCGCGGCCGGATCGCCTCCAGCTTTCGTTCGGATCACTTCGGTTCCAGTGCGCTCTCCCCAGATTTCCAGTTGTTCGATGGCGGCGGCGCGGAAAGTATCGGCCGCGCACAGCAGCACAGTCTTGCCCTGTGCCCGAAAGACTTGCGACAGCTTGCCAATCGTCGTTGTCTTTCCCGTGCCATTGACACCGACCACGAGTATTACTTCCGGTATGCCGTCGACTTTCTTAACAGGGCTCCTGTTGGCGGCGTCGAGGATCGCGAGCAGTTCTTCTTTCAGTAGACGTTTGAGCTCGTCGAAGTTCTTAATTTGCTTTCGATCGGCCTTTTCGCGAAGTTTGTCCAGCACTTCACGGGTGGTCGTATTGCCCAGGTCGGCGCCAATGAGGGTGGCTTCCAAGTCGTCCAGAGTCGCACGATCAATTTCTTTGCCGAAGGAAACAACTTCTTCGATGCGCTGGCTGAGATTTTCGCGGGTCCGCGTGACCGCCTCTTTCATGCGGTCGAAGAGGCCAGGCTTCTCTTTCTCATCCAGGCTGCCAAACAGGGTCTGAATCATAATGTTGGAAATGCGCTAACAATCAATTATAGCGGCAAGGGATGATTAGGACGGGACTGCGACTTTTTGCAGAACGGCTTAGAAGCAGGTTGAATGCGAGAGCTTATACGCGAACTTCCGGAACGGCCGGAACCGGGGCCGCGGGGTTTGTAGAAACAGGCACGGTGGGCGCAACTGGCGCCGTAAGCACAGTCGGCCGCGGGATGCGGATCTCGCCGCGGTAGTAAATCGCGGTTATGGCCGCAGCCGCGGTTGGATCAAGCCGCTTACCGGAGAGATTGTGGATGATCTTCAACGCATCCACCGGATCGTGAGCGTGCTGATAAGGCCGGTTGGTGGTGAGCGCATCGAAGGTGTCGGCGACGGCGATGATGCGGGGCAGAAGAGGGATTTCGTCTCCCTTCAAGCCGTGCGGATAACCGCGTCCGTCGAGCGATTCATGGTGTAGCTCGATTCCCGGAATCATGTCTTTCAATTGTGCCACCGGACGCAAAATGTTCGCGCCCTTGGTGGTATGCGTTTTCATGACTTCGAATTCTTCCGGAGTGAGCGCGCCCGGCTTCTTCAGGATGCGATCCTCAATTCCGATTTTTCCGACGTCGTGCAGTTGGGCGGAGATGCGGACGGTCTCGATAAACTCCTCCGATACGCCCATTTCTTTGGCAATCATCAGGGAGTAGCGGGTGACCCGATCGGAGTGGCCGCGAGTGTAAGGATCCTTTTCGTCGACCGCGCCGGCGAGCATTTGAATCGAGCCCATGAACAAGTCGCGATTTTCGGTGGCGGCGCGCTTGAGGTCGAGCACGAAGTGCTCCAGCTCTTCTGACATGACGTTGAAAGTATCCGCCAGTTCGCCGATTTCGGTGCGGCTCTTCACGTGGACACGCTGTGAAAAATCCCCGCCCGCAATGGCTCGGCTGAAACGAGTGAGAACCTGCAACGGATTCGTGATCCGGCGCGCTGCGAAAACACTGATGCCCACGCTAAGAGCGATGGCCATCATCGCCAGAGTGCGGGCGTTGCGCTGCATCTCGTATACGCCGCGATAGGCCTCGGCGCGCGGCTTCTGCACGACCACGGCCCAATCGAGATTCGTGACGGGACTGTAGGTGCCGAGCATTCTGATGTTGGTATTGCCACTGCGAAGGTTGAATTCTCGGGTCGCGGCGACCATTTGAACTTTTGTGCCCGCCTCGACAAAATTGCGCACGATCTCCAGATTGGACATGTCCTGACCGGTCGCGTAATCGGAAGTAGCCCCCGCAACCAATCGGCCCTGGCTATCGACTACGTAAGGTGTGAGGCCGCCGCGATTGACTTCTTGCAAGCGGCGTATCAGGAACTGCAAGTCCACGACTGAAGCGATCATGCCCAGAAAGCTGCCAGCGTAGGTCACTGGAGTGCTGACCAGCACGACGGTGCGAGCGGACTTCCCTGTGCCAACGACCAACGCTTGGCCATTATAGATTCGACCTTCGCGGGCGGCTGCATAGGCCCGCTCCAACTCGCGCTGCAGGAAAGCGTCGGGAGCGATGCGTCCGGCGGAGATTCCCTTGGCTTCGGAATTCAGAAGCGTGGCGTATGCCAGATCTTCGGACGAGGAAACAAAATTCTCCAGCAGTGCTCGCAATTCGGGCGCTTCCACATGCGCGGAAGTGATGTCCCCGCCACTGGCCACCTGGAGCGCGGAGGCCAGATTCGCCTGCATCATACGCAGGGATTCCTGGTGCTGCGAAATGTCATCCGCGAGCGAGCGGGTAACCGTATTCTGCAGCAGCCTTTCGTTGGTGATCAGGCGGTCCCGGTTGATCGACTCCACTTGCGCCGAGTAAAAATACATGGGAACGACGCTGATCAAAACGAGCACACTTAGGATGACGTACAGGATGGGTAGTCGAGATGGCGTCGGTAAGTTCAGCGACAAGCGACCTCTGCGGCGCGTTGTTACAGAGCGAAGATCAAGAAAATGCTCCTTAAAAGTGTAGCGTGATATTGCCAACCCTGAGGATTACGAAAGTACCGCGAAACGCAGTACCCTCGGGCTGTTTGGCCGGATTTGGATTCATTTGAGTTGGCTTATTGTCAGCGGTTTGGATCTTTGACGAGCGTTCAGGGCAGGACGCCGGAGGGTCGTTTAGAGGACGAAAGCCATACGAATTTATAAATCTGAGGAACGATCGAGAGTTGCTCGGATTGGTTTCCTACGCCTAATCCCAAACACAGTCTCCCTGGCCGTCTAAGCTCAAATTCTCGATTGACACGCCTGAGCAGGCCGAGCTGCACATGGAAAGCATGGTGCTGGTACCAGAGAAAGCGGATGCACAGCCAGGTTGAGCCGTCTTGCACGCCTGAATCGTGGTGCCTGAATAGCTATAGCCCGCTGAAGTGGCAACGTCGCCGTCAGCCACCCCGATGAGGTGGGTGTTGGCTGGCAGAACCCAGCCCGACGGGATAACGATCGGAGCGACATTCGTGCCTCCTCCGGTGGCCGGCAGGAGAATGGTCGAGGGTGGCATTGGATTGCTGATTCCGGCCCATGGGCTCGACGTGCACGTCATGCTGGTGTTCGTGGAATTGAGACCGCGAGCATCAATGACCGCCCCGGACGAAGGGATAATCCCATTAGACGGAGTGAGCATATAGTTCAATATGCCCAAAAGGTGGTGGCTTGGCTGACGAATACACTCGCGTCAATGAAGGCCGTGGACGGCGTGCAATGAGAGGAAGAGGAGCAGGCCCCGCTTGAATTGAAAACAGCATTGGGCCCGGTCTGGGCTTCCAAATGTGTTGAGCAAATCAGAACGCAGCCGGCTAGAACGACTACAACTCCCCAAGAAACTCGGCCTGAAATTAACCTCTTCAGTTTCTTCATGATGTCTTCTCCTTGCAGACTGGCGATGGTCTCTATCGCTCAGATGAATTCCACAGTTGCTCAGTCACTCTACGGGTTTATCTCAAACACCGTACCGCAGCCTCCCGGACAAGGCCCGGTGCCGCCCTGCGTTGTCATGCTGTAAAGTCTGTCGGTACTGTCTAAGATGAAGCTAGCGTTCACAAATGCCCCATTCGGGGCACCAGTGAAGCCGTAGAGCAGGCTAAAGTCCCAAGTGCCCCCGTCCCGTGCGGGCGGCTTCAGCCGGAATACGCTCCCCAGTAGCGATTCGCTCGGACCGACATTGGTTGTGCCGTACAAGTCGCCGCTCTTGCCAAAAGCGCCAACTGCGGGATCGTAAGAGTAGCTGGAGCTGCTGAATCCATACACCACCGTCCTTCCCCACCGCCCGCCGCTCGCTGCCTTCAATTGAAAAACAATCCCGCCTCCGCTCACTCCGCCTTGCGCCGCACCGTAAACAGCGCCCTTGGCGTCGAGGATCACGCCAGCGTCGGGGCTGAATCCATCCCTATTCCCTTGAAAGGTGTACAAAAGTTTCTCTGTCCAATCGCCGCCTTTCTTAGCGGGCGGGTTCAGCTTAAAGACCGTGCCACAGCCGAGATATCCATCTCCCTTGCAACCTTGATTTCCTCCCGAAAAAGTGGCTCCATAGATTACGCCCTTGCTGTCCCGCACCAGTCCGCCGTTTGGATTCGCTCCGTCCGTGCCGCTCTTGAACCTGTACAGAACTTTCTCCGTCCACTTGCCCCCTTTCTGCTTGGGCGCGCTCAACTTGAACACTGTCCCGCAGTGCTGGAAATAGGGTGCATTGCAGCTTCCGTACCCGCCGCCATACAGCGTGGCTCCATACAG
>JBEKGG010000284.1:0-5504 GCA_050012915.1 Terriglobales bacterium
CTGAGCCGGGACTCGTACCGAGGACATACAGCAATCCGGGTCGCTGAATCTCATAGCGGTCGACAAATCCGGTCGCCGATATCTGAACGGGGCCGCCGTTAATTTCCTGCAAGAAGGTTGACTTGGCCTGGGGATTCACATTTATGGCATGTAAGTAGTGAGACCAGGCGGTTGGTGTGTCGCCGTCCGCGACATTCTGCGACTCCGTAACCACGTAGAGAGTCGAGTTCTGTATAACCGGAGTGCCTAGCGCTCCAGCGTAGGGGTTGAAGACGGCGCATCCTCCTGCACCGATATAATGACAGTCGGCTGGATACTGACCGGAAGGAAGCAAAGTGACGGGAGATCCAGTTGGCTGCGTTATTGACGAGCAGTTACGGTTTTCGGCGCTGCTGTCCCAACCCGAAGGTATGTTAAAGACATACAACATGTCTTGCATAGTGACGACGTAGACGGACATGGTGCCATCTAAATTGTGGACGACTAGAGGCTGGGCATAAATCTGTCCGGTTACCTGCTCCTGGCAAAGGAGGCCGAAGCTACCTGCGACAACGTTGGCTGTAGTGAGAACGGTTTCGTTGGTATTCTGCCCGGTGCGCCAATTGTCATTGTGCCAAGTGGTGACGCTCACCTGGGCAACGGAAGCGGCGGAGGAGAATATCACGGTCACGAAGAGCACCGCCGGAAGCTTTCGAAATCCCATCATGAGTGGTTTTTGCATATTCCCTCCTCCTTAAAGATTTCCTACCTAAACCATCAACATGGAGGGTAGGACGACCTAGAATTTCAATACGGTGTTTTTGTCTGCCAGGGCTACCCAGATATTCGCTCCATCAAACGCGACGCCGCTGCCTCCGCCGAGGGCGGTAAAAACAGCAAGGTTGGTCCCGTCGCTGGCGCGCAGCTTCCACAACTCGACACCATTCGCGACCCAGATGTTCGCACCGTCAAACGCGATTCCGTAAGCGCCTCCCCCGATGTTGAAATAGCCAAGCACCTTGCCATCGCTGGCCCGCAGCTTGGCAACGGTCGTACCCTGGTTGTCACCGACCCAGATATTGGCACCGTCGAAAGCAAGACCCAGAGGTCTGGCTTGGTTGAGCTTGAAAGTGCCCGCGTTGGATCCATCTTGCTTCAGTCGGACTACCTTGCCTTGGTACCAGGTGCTCACCCAGATGTAAGTTCCATCGAAGGCCACAGCAATAGCGCCGCCGGTATTGAAGGTTCCCAAGTTCTTGCCATCGCTGGCTCGAAGCTTGGTTACGCCGTGGTCGCCGAAATTTGCGACCCAGATATTGGCACCGTCGAAAGCGAGCCACCAGGGCTGCTTGCCAACTGCGAAGGTTCCCAAAACTTTTCCGTCGCTGGCTCGCAGCTTGGTAACGGTAGCGTCGTCACTATTCGTGACCCAGATGTTCGCGCCATCGAAGGCAAGGCCAACGGGTGCGCCGCCCACTTTGAAGCTTCCAACGATCTTTCCGTTGCCTGGCCGCAATTTAGTGACGGTACCGTCGCCGCTGTTAGCCGTCCAAATGCACTGACCATCAAAGGCAACGCCATAGGGCTGTTTGCCCACGTCGAAGGGTACACCGTCGATGGGAGTGGACTGATTCGCTGGATATCGCTTCGGCAACGCTACGTTTAGTGGGTTCGCTGACGGCGGCGGTCCACTGGCGGATGGTTGCTGGCCCGGCGCACGGGTTGCTTGTGCGCGGCTAGAGATCAAGCTCGTGCCCGCGACAATCACTAGCGCCAAACAGGTAGGGATCATTACCCGTTTCATGCTTACCATCTAGGGTTCCGCCCGCAAGCGATAACTTGAGGAAGAATTAATGATTCCAAAAGACCCCAAAACTGGAAATACGAGGACCTGATAAATTGTGGCTCCAATGCTGGACTGGGGCACGAGGAATGTCAAGAATAAAGATGCGGAAAAGGGGTAACCCGCAGCGCGGCGGAATATAGAAAACGCCGGCGCCATTCAATGGGGCGAGACCGGCTCGGATCAGAGTGATAAAAGCGTTGCATCGGGGATGGTCGGCTGATAGGATTTTAGTCCCAGAAAAGCTTTTTCTCCCCTGCTTTTCCCGTGGCTGGTTTCCACGTATCAGCCTTCACTACGCGTTGCGCGAAAGAGCGGGAAAACTGTCATGCGGTTTCGAAATAATCCATTGGCGAAAGAAATCCAACCGGACGAGCCGGGCAAAAGTCCGGAGGAACGACGAGCCCTGGACCAACTTTTCAGCGTGACTTACGAGGAGTTGCGGCGACTGGCGTCGAGCGTGAGACGAAGTCATCCCGGGGCGACGATTAGTCCGACGACCATGGTGAACGAGGCATGGGTGAAGCTGGCGAAATCTCCGCAGTTCGCCTCGACATCGCGGCTGCACTTCAAGCGGATTGCGGCTCGTGCCATGCGGCAGGTACTGGTCGAGGCGGCGCGACGGAGGAATGCGTCCAAGCGCGGCGGAGGCGAAGATGTCACGGTGATCACGTTCGACGAGTCGCAGGCGCAGGCGGCTTCGTGCGGACAGGATTTACTGGCGCTCGATACGGCGTTGGAAGAATTGGCGCGGATTCAGCCGCGTCAGGCCATGATGGTGGAGAGCCGATTTTTCGGAGGACTCGACATTACTGAAACTGCAGCGTTGCTTGAAGTGTCGGAAGCGACGATACTGCGCGACTGGCGGGCGGCAAAGGCGTGGCTGGCCCATGAGCTGCGGCGGGCTACCTAGTAGTCGCCGAGGAAGACGTAGCAAGCTACGTTTCTACGAATCACAAAGGCACGCTGGTTGGCAGGGAGCTGCGATGGACAGCACGCGATGGGAGCGGATCCAGAATCTGTTTCACGAAGTTGCGGACCTGCCTGAGCCCGAGCAGCGCGTCTTTCTGAAAGCGGCATGCGGCGATGACGACGTGCTGGTGGCCGACGTTCTCGCTTTGGTCGAGGAAGATGCACGAGGCGGATCGTTTCTGGATCGTGATCTGGCGGAAGTCGCGCAGCAAGTGCTTGAGGAGGCGACATCGTCTGCGCTTCCCTTCAAGGAATTCGGCCCTTACCGTATCAAGAAAGCGCTTGGCGAAGGCGGAATGGGCGTCGTGTATCTCGCCGAACGCGTCGACCTTGGCAGCCTGGTCGCGATCAAGCTGCTGCGGGACGCGTGGCTGTCGCCGGCTCGGCGCGAACGGTTCGCCAGCGAACAGCGAACGCTGGCGCAACTCAATCATCCATCCATAGCCCGGCTTTATGATGCCGACACGCTCGACGATGGGACGCCGTGGTTTGTCATGGAGTATGTCGAAGGCGTGCCGCTGACTGAGTATTGCAGCGAGCACGCGTGCTCGATCGAGGAGCGCCTGCAACTGTTTCGCGCGGTGTGCGAAGCGGTGCAGTACGCGCATCAGCACGCGGTGATTCATCGCGATTTGAAACCTTCGAACATTCTGGTGAAACCGGATGGAACCATTCGGTTGCTTGATTTCGGCATTGCCAAGCAACTTGAAAGTCTGGAAGCGCCGGCAGGCAGGGATCAAACGCTGACCGGGTTGCGGCTGATGACGCCTGCCTACGCGGCTCCGGAGCAGGTTCGCGGCGAGCGCGTGGGAATCCAAACCGATGTGTATTCTCTTGGCGTCATTCTTTATGAATTGCTGACGGGTGGGCCACCCTTTGACCTGTCGAAACTGACTCCGGGAGAAGCCGAGGCTGTGATTGTGGGGCAGGATCCAGAGAAGCCATCGACGATTGCCCCGCGGAGCGTTGAGACGAACCCGGGCGTTCTTTCTGTCGGCAAAAGCGCGTGGGCTGATCTCGACGTGCTGTGCCTCAGCGCGATGCACAAAGATAGGCAGCGCAGATATCAGTCGGTCGAGGCGCTGATTCGGGACATTGATCATTATTTGAAGGGCGAGCCGTTGGAGGCGCGGCCTGATAGTTTTCATTACCGGTTGGGCAAGTTTGTCCGGCGGAATCGACGAGCGGTTTCGGCAGCCGCGTTGGTTTTCACGGTGGTCGTCGGTTTGGTGATCTTCTTTACTGTGCGGTTGGCAAAGGCCCGCAACGCCGCGTTGGAAGAGGCGGCTCGAACGCAACGAATTCAACGCTTCATGATGAATTTGTTTCAGGGCGGCGATGAGTCGGTCGGTCCCGGCGACAGCATGCGGGTTGTGACTTTGCTTGATCGCGGCGTACAAGAGGCGCAGAGTCTCAACGGCGATCCAAAGGTGCAGGCCGAGCTATATCAGACGCTTGGAACCATCTACGATCAGTTGGGTAAGTTCGATCAAGCGGATTCGCTGTTGCACTCTGCTCTGGAGCGACGCAAGACGCTCTTTGGTCCCGACAGCACTGAAGTGGCGGAAAGCCTGGTCGCGCTGGGTCAGTTGCGCTCTGATCAGGCGCAATATGACGACGCTGAAAAATTCACTCGACAGGGCGTCGAGATGACAAGGCGGCATCTGCCACCCACGCACCCACGCTTGGGCAGAGCGCTGTATGCGCTCGGAGAAGTTCTGGTGAATGAGGGCAAGTACGACCAAGGCATTCAGGTGCTCGATCAAGCGGTGCAGATTCAGTCCGCGCCCGGCGGAGTTCCCGCGGACCTCGCGGAAAGCCTGACGGAGTTGGCCAACGCCGAGTTCTACGCCGGACACTTGGACGTTTCGAATTCGGTGAACCTGCGGGTGCTGGCGATGGATCGACAACTGTATGGGGAACGGCATCCCAACGTCGCCGAGGATTTGATCAACCTGGGTGCGATCCAGAGCGAGTGGGGACATTACACGGAAACCGAACGCTATTATCGTCAGGCGCTCGACATTATTCAGAATTTTTATGGCAAGGATCATCCGGAGACAGCGTCGGCGATGACGCTGCTTGGCCGATCGCTAAATTCCCAAGGACGATTCAACGAAGCGGCGGACATGCTGCGGCAATCGCTCGGCATTCAGGAGCGGGTTTACGGTGAGGTGCATCCGCGAGTCGCTTCGGCGCTGGGCGAGTTGGGAAAAGTGGCGATGCAGCAAGGTAAGCTGGATGAGGCGGAAGCGGACTTTCGCCGACAGGCCGATATTTATCGCGAAGTGTACAAAGGAAAGCATTACTACATTGGTTCGGCGCTGGCGAATCTAGGAGGCGTTTATATGGAGCGCAAACAATATGCGCGTGCGGAACGATCTTTTCGTGATGCGCTCCAGATTTATGCGCAGACGCTTCCGGCCAATCATTTGAACGTGGCAATCGTGCGCGTCAAACTGGGGCGCGCGCTCATCCCGCAGCGGCGTTATGCGGATGCGGAAGCGCAGAGCCTGGCAGGGTACGAGGTCTTGACGAAGCAGAGTAATGCGCCGTCGAACTGGTTGGAGAACGCGCGGAAAGATCTGGTTGAAGAATATGGCGCGCTGCATGAACCCGACAAAGCCGCGAAGTTTCAGGCGGAGCTGGCTGAAGCAGACAACACGATCAACGCCAGCAACAGATAAAAAGCGAGACGTAGCGGCACGCC
>JBEKGG010000285.1:0-8118 GCA_050012915.1 Terriglobales bacterium
CGGGCAATCTCCAGCTTCAGCTTGGAGGCGGGAATATCCACCTTCTGGTGCCGGGCGCTAATCGCATTGCGAATTCGCGTCAGCATATCTGCGACCGGATCGGTCAACCTCATGCGTTCCTTCTCCTCATTCGCCCGTTTGCTTCGGCCATTCTTACTTTGCGCCGAAGAACCTGCGACGACGTATTCCGCCTGACCTCAGGGGCTAAAGCCCGCATCGGGAGGCACTCTACGGCACGGCTAAAGCCGTGCGCTTCCCAACACTTCTACCAGGACGACTTCGAAACACCGGGAATCTCGCCGCGCAAAGCCAAGCCCCGGAAACACAGGCGGCAAATGCCGAACTTGCGCAAAAAAGCGCGCGGACGTCCGCAGATCTGGCAGCGGTTGTGCCGTCGCGTAGAAAACTTCGGCCGCTTTTCTTTGTTATCACGCGCCGTCTGAAACGTCTTTTGGATTTTCTTGTCTTTAACTCTCTTCGCAGTAGTCATGAAACCTTTCTTTTCATACCCAAAACAACGACTCAATTCCTATGCCCGGAACGGCATGCCGAGATGACGAAGCAGAGAGCGCGATTGGTCGTCGTTTCGGGCCGTGGTCACAATGGTGACGTTCATACCCTTCTGCTTATCCACCTTGGAGTAATCAATCTCGGGAAAAATCAACTGGTCGTGGAGGCCGAGCGTGTAATTCCCGCGGCCATCGAACGACTTGGTCGAAACTCCCCTGAAGTCGCGTACGCGAGGCAGTACAACGTTGACCAGCCGGTCGAAGAATTCGTACATGCGATCGCCGCGCAGGGTGACCATGGCGCCAATCGCCTGGCCCTCGCGCACCTTGAAAGCCGCGATGGATTTCTTGGCCCGCGTGACCACCGGCTTCTGGCCGGTAATCTGGCCGAGTTCGTTCACCGCCGGATCGAGAATCTTGGCATTCTGCGTGGCTTCGCCCACACCCATGTTGACCACGATCTTATGCAGATGGGGCACGGCCATGGGATTCTTGAGATCGAATTCCTTCATCAGCGTGGGAGCAACTTCTTTTTGAAAGCGCGCCTTGAGCCGCGGCGTCTCTTTGGAACTATGACGCGCGACCGCGGGAGCTTTCTGCTCTTCTTGCTGTCCGCTCTTTTTTTCTTTTTTATCTTTTGCCATTGCGTTAGTACCTTCAGAAGCATCGGGTAATTTTATAATCGGGGAATTGAGTAATTTAAGACCACTCTGATTCCAATTATCCAATTACGAAATTACTGAATTACTCAATCTATTTGTCCAGCGTCGTTCCGCACTTCTTGCACACTCGCACTTTGCGGTCGCCGCGCACTTCATGACCGATGCGTACCGGCCCACAGGTCCCGCAGACGAGCTGCACGTTCGACAGAGCGATGCGGCTCTCTTGCTCCGCGATGCCACCCTTCACGTTGCGCTGCGGATTGGGGCGCACGTGCTTTTTCACGATCATGACGTGCTCGACCAGAATCTTGTTGTCGTTCGGAAACACGCGCAAGACGCGGCCTTCCTTGCCTTTGTCGCGTCCGGTGATGACCTTGACATTGTCGTTCCGCCGGATATCGACTCGTTTATGTTCGGTGCTTACTGTTCTCATTTCAAACCCTTCCACTCACTCCGGTAGATAGCTAGCTGTGTTTCTACAGCTTGGGCTAGATCACTTCTGGCGCCAGGGACACAATCTTCAAGAATTTTTTATCGCGCAGTTCGCGGGCCACTGGGCCGAAAACGCGGGTTCCGACCGGCTCGCCAGCTTCGTTGATCAATACCGCAGCATTCTCGTCGAAACGGATATAGGTGCCGTCGCGGCGTCCGTATTCTTTGTGAGTGCGCACAATCACCGCTTTCACAACCGTTCCCTTCTTTACCTGCCCGTCGGGTGAAGCTTCTTTCACGCTGGCAGTGACCACGTCGCCCAGGCCAGCCCGCAGTCCGGTTGAGCCGCCGAGCGGCAGAATGACCTGCAGTTTGCGGGCGCCGGAATTATCGGCGACCTCGAGCCAAGTTCTCATCATCACGGCCATAATTCAGTCCCCCCTCAAGGCTCAGCTTACTTAACCGCGCTTACGTTGACTTCGGCCGCGATTTCGGGTACCAGCGCGGTCTTGCGAACAATCTGCTTGAGCCGCCAGCGCTTCAGCTTGGATAGCGGACGAGTCTCTTCGAGGCGCACGACATCGCCGATACGCGCTTCGTTCTTTTCATCGTGGGCGTAGAACTTTTTCGCCTTCGAAACCACGCGGCCATAAAACGCATGCGACTTCTTGCGCACCACCGACACCACGATGGTTTTCTTCATGCGATTGGATACGACTTCGCCGACCACTTCCTTGCGCCGGCCGGCGTCGGCTGGCTGAGTCTGTTGCGTGCTGGTTTGTGGCATCACTTACTCTCCGTTTTGCCGGCGGCTAATTCACGCTCGCGGCCGATGGTCTTCACCCGCGCGATGTCGCGGCGCATGCCGCGAAGCTTCTTCAGACTCTCGGTCTGGCCCATGTTGAGCTGGAACTTCAGCTTAAAGAGCTGATCGTTGAGATCGCGCTCCTGATGGAGAAGCTCTTCGTCGGTCAAGTTGCGGATTTTTTCCGATTTCATAATCAGTTTCCGTTTCTTTTAGTGCGCCGCCGATTCGCGCTTTACGAACCGGGTGCGCAAAGGCAGCTTGTGGGAAGCCAAGCGCATGGCTTCGGAAGCATCCTGCGGCGAAACGCCTTCCATTTCGAAAAGAATTTTGCCCGGACGAACCACCGCGACCCAATGATCAGGCGCGCCTTTGCCTTTTCCCATACGAGTTTCAGCCGGCTTTTTGGTGACGGGTTTGTCCGGGAAAAGACGGATCCAGATTTTGCCGCCACGCTTGACGAAACGCGTCATGGCGACACGACTGGCCTCGATCTGCCGATCGGTAATCCAACCCGGCTCGAGCACTTTCAATCCGAAGTCGCCGAAAGCCAGTTCGCTGCCGCGCCAGGCTTTGCCGGTCATGCGTCCGCGCTGCTGCTTGCGGTACTTTACTTTCTTTGGCATCAACATAAATTTGCTCTTAGCTTCTGACTCTTAACCCAAACAGCAAGCTACGTTTCTACAGTTCATTCCTAGAATGCGCCGCCGACTTGCTGCGGTTCGCGCTTCTTGGCAGCAGGCAGAATCTCGCCTTTATAGACCCAGACTTTTACGCCGATCACGCCGTACGTTGTGCGGGCTTCGGTGAAACCATAATCGATATCAGCGCGCAGCGTGTGCAGCGGCAAACGGCCCTGCAGATACCATTCGGAGCGGGCGATTTCATTTCCATTCAAGCGGCCGCTGACGCGGACCTTAATTCCCTTGCATCCGAAGCGCAGCGCGGAGTCGACCGCCTTGCGCATGGCGCGCCGGAAACCCACGCGCTTTTCGAGTTGCAGCGCGATCGATTCCGATACCAACTGCGCATCCAGCTCGGGCTTGTGCACTTCCTGAATGTCGATATAAATTTCCCGGCCATTCATGCGCTTCTGCACATCCGCTTTGAGCTTGTCGATCTCGGCGCCTTTGCGTCCGATGATGATTCCCGGACGCGCGGTCTTGATGATGACGCGCAGCTTGTTGCCCGGACGCTCGATCTCGATTGAGCTCACGCCCGCTGACTTAAGCTTGTCCTTCAGTTCGTTCTTCAGCTTGACGTCTTCGAGCAACTGCTTGTCGTAATCGCGCTCGGCAAACCAGCGCGACTTCCAGGGCTTGGTGTAGCCGAGGCGAAAACCATACGGATGAACTTTTTGTCCCATCGTCTCTCCTAGATCAACCTAGCAACGATTCTGACGAATGCTATCGTGCTCCCGCAAATTTCTTGGCCGGCTTAGCCTTGCTTTTCCCTGCCGACGCTTTCGCTTTGCCTTTGGCCCGGGGCTTCGAGGCTCCCGACGAAGTGCCGCTGACTCGCTGCGCGCCAACTACATTGGCTAGCGCTTCGCCGTTCTTGCCACGCTCCGCGAGTTCAATCTCGATATGCGAGATGCGCCGCACGTAATGATAAGCGCGGCCCATCGGCGCCGGACGGATGCGTTTCATGCGCGGGCCATCGTTGGCGACTGCGCGCTTCACGTATAACTTGTCGACGTCAACGTCGATACCTTTTTCCGAACTCAGATAATTGGCATTCTCGAGCGCGGAACGGAGCAACTTCTCAACCGTAGCCGCAACCCGCTTTTTGGTGAAGATCAGCGTATTGAGCGCATCCTCTACCCGGCGGCCCTTGATCAGATCCAGCACCAGGCGGGCCTTTTGCGGCGAGACGCGCATGAAACGTGCTTGAGCTCGAAATTCCATCGTCTCTCCTTTACGCCTTTGGCGCCGGGGCTGCCGGAGCCGCGCCCGCCGCTGGACTCGAAGCACCCGGACCACCGGGGATACCGGCTGGGCGGGCCGCGGTCTCGGTCGCCGCGCGCATCGAGTGTCCTTTGAACTGGCGTGTGAAACTGAACTCGCCGAGCTTGTGGCCCACCAGGTTCTCGGTAATGTAGACCGGAATAAATTTCTTTCCGTTGTGCACCGCGATGGTGTGGCCCACCATTTCCGGGATAATGGTGGAGCGCCGCGACCAGGTGCGCAGCACTTTCTTCTCGTTGCGCGAATTCATGCCTTCGACTCGCGACTGCAGAAAACCATCGACGAACGGTCCTTTTTTTGTTGAACGTGCCATAAAATTCTGCTCTCAGCTTTCAGCCGTCAGCTCTCAGCCAACAGCTACAAATCTCTCCGTCGCGGAGATCCTTCGCTCCGCTCGGGATGACGCCTCTGGGCTCAGACGCCCAGCGAACGGCCTCATTTCTTGCCGCGCCGGTTGACGATAAATGCGTCCGTACGTTTGTTGTTTCGCGTCTTGTATCCGCGAGTCGGCTGCCCCCACGGGGTTACCGGATGACGTCCGCCCGAAGTCTTGCCTTCTCCGCCGCCGTGCGGGTGATCGACAGGGTTCATCGAAACGCCGCGATTGTGCGGCCGCTTGCCCAACCATCGCGAACGCCCGGCTTTGCCGATGGTCACGTTTTCGTGATCGAGGTTGCCGACTTGGCCAATCGTTGCCATGCATCCCTGGGCAACTTTGCGAATCTCGCCGGAAGGCAGTTTGACCAGCGCGTACTCGCCTTCTTTGGCAACCAACTGGGCCGCGCCGCCGGCCGAGCGCACCATCTGCGCGCCCTTGCCTGGCTTCAACTCGACATTGTGGATCGTAGTGCCGGGGGGAATGTTGTGCAACGGAAGCGCATTGCCCACCAGAATATCGGCGTCCGGACCACTCAAAACTTTTTGTCCGACCTTCAATCCGTCGGGCTGCAAGATGTAACGCTTTTCGCCATCGGCGTAGCTCAACAAAGCAATGCGCGCCGAGCGATTAGGATCGTATTCGATGGTCGTCACGGTCGCCGGAATCCCAATCTTGTCGCGCTTGAAATCGATAATGCGCAGCTTGCGTTTGTGGCCGCCACCGATAAACGCGGCTTGGGTTCGAGCAGCGGCTTATGCGGCTGCGTGCTGGTGATGTCGTCGTTGACCAGCGTGGTGCGATAACGCAGCGTCTGGGTTGTCGGTCTGTAAGTCTTGATTGGCATGATAGCTCTCAGCTCTTAGCTGTCAACTTTCAGCCACCGCCGCTTTTACTGAAAGCTGACGGCTGATTGCTGATAGCTCGTTCTACAGGTTCTGCGCGTACTCCGGCATTTTTTCGCCGGTCTTCAGGCGGACGTAAGCTTTTTTCCAGTCCGGACGATAGCCGGCAAACTTTCCTCTTCGCCGTTCTTTTCCCGGATAAACAGCCGTACGGACGGAGTGCACCTTCACTTTGAAAATGCCCTGCACAGCTTCCTTAATTTCTGTCTTGGTAGCCGCCGTCGCCACCTGAAAAACCAGCGTGTTCTGGTTCTCCTTGATGGCGAGACCTTTCTCGGTAATGACCGGACGCCGAAGAATCTGATATGCGGATTTCATAATGATTAAGCCCTAGGCTACCTCCGCCGCTTTTTCATGCCGGGTGCGGCGGCGCGGAGAACGCGAAGCCTTTTTGGGCGCCGCTCCCTCGCCTTCCGCCGGCTTATGTTGCCGTTTCGAACTTGAACTCTTCAGCGAAATCTGCAACTTCTCAATCGCGGGCTGGGAGAAAATCGCCCGATCATAACGCAGCAGGTGATAGGGATGAACCTCGTTGCCGCTGACCAGTTCGACGCCATGAAGATTTCGCGAACTCAATGCCAGATTGCGATTCTCATGCTTGGGAACTTCGACCAGAAGCACGGTGCTATCGACTTTGAGCGCATCCAGAGCTTCGCGAAATTGTTTTGACTTGGGCTCCTTTATGTCGAACGCATTGACGATGATCAGCTTGCCGTCGGCGAATTTCGAAGCCAGCGCGGAGCGCAACGCTCCCAGCAATTTCTTGCGGGGGAAAGCGTAGTCGTAAGAATGCGGCTGCGGACCATGCACTGTGCCGCCATGCCGCCAAAGCGGCGAGCGGATCGAACCTACGCGAGCCCGCCCGGTGCCTTTTTGTTTCCAAAGTTTCTTGCCGGCGCCGGAGACCAGTTTCTTATTCTTAGTCGCGTGAGTTCCGGCCCGGTGAGCAGCGCGATAATGTTTTACCGCCTCCCACAGCAGATCTTCGTTCACCGCGCCGAAGACTTCGTCAGCCAGTTCGAGACTGCCGACTTTGGCACCGCTCAGATTGTGAATGTCAATGCTTGCCATGATCTATCCTGAAAACGTTCTGATCCTGATTTCTTAAGCTTTCTTGGCCGCGCGCTTGGCTGCCTTCAACGGGTCGACCGTAGCCGATCCGGCAAATCCGCGCCGCTCTCTGGGTGGTTTCTTGGCCTTCGTGATTACCAAATACCCACCGTTGGGGCCGGGCACGCTGCCTTCGACCACGAGCAAATTATCTTCTTTATCCAGGCCCAGCACGCGCAAGTTGCGCACGGTAACGCGATCGACGCCCATATGTCCGGACATCCGCATGCCTTTAAACACACGCGACGGAAACGCCGAGGAGCCGATCGAGCCGGTAATCTGAAACATCGAACCATGTGACTTTGGACCACCGGCAAAATGATGCCGCCGGACTACTCCGGAAAAACCACGCCCCTTGCTGATACCGACGACATCCACAAATTTTTCGCCGTCGAAGATGTCAACCAGCACGCGATCTCCAGCTTTCACCAGGCCGTCGCCGTTGGCTTCGGCCTTTTCTTCGACTTCGATTGGAACCTCGCGCATGAACTTGACCGGCGGCAGATTGTTTTTGCCCAAGTGTCCGCGAGCCGGCTTGGTCAGCCGCGACTCTTTCACGAACTCGACCAGGCCGATTTGCGCGGCAACATATCCGTCCTTGGTCTGCGTCTTATGCTGCGTGATCACGCAGGGCCCCGCCTGTAGCACGGTCGCGGGATGAACGTCGCCCTTGTCGTCGAAGAGCTGGGTCATGCCGACTTTCTTGCCTAAGATTCCAGTTACTTTTGCCATATCTCTTGTTCTCCGTTAACCCAGCGTGGCCGTTTAGCTATTGGCTGGCGCTTCTCGCTTCAAACTGACAACTGAGAGCTGACGGCTGAAAACTATTTATGTTCCTTGCCAAAGGCTTTGATCTCGACGTCGACGCCCGCGGGTAAATCGAGTTTCATCAGCGCGTCCACGGTTTGCGGCGTTGGATCCAGAATATCCAGCAGCCGCTTATGGGTGCGGATTTCGAACTGCTCGCGCGACTTCTTATCCACGTGCGGGGAACGCAACACGCAGTACTTGTTCTTGATCGTGGGCAATGGAATCGGGCCCGCGATTTGCGCTCCAGTGCGCTTGGCGGTTTCGACGATTTCACCCGTGGACTGATCCAGGATGCGGTAGTCGTAAGCCTTCAGGCGAATGCGAATTTTTTCGTTTCCTATCACTGTTGATTCTCGCTAACCCCTCCCGGCTGTCCGGGAAGAAAGAACTGGCGGCAAGTTGCAGGCCGCGGCTTTTTCTTACGTCACGATCTCGCTGATCGTGCCTGCGCCTACGGTGTGGCCGCCTTCGCGGATGGCGAAGCGCAAACCTTTTTCCATCGCCACCGGCGTGATCAACTCAATGACCAGGCTGACATTGTC
>JBEKGG010000286.1:0-5447 GCA_050012915.1 Terriglobales bacterium
CTGGGCGGATTCGATAAAGCGTATCCGGAGTCGTTGCTGATTCGCGACACCCATGTCGTGTACGCGAACGCTCTGGTGGCCGACGGACGCGCACCCGAGGCGGTCAACCTGCTGGAAAACGATCGGCAACCCATTCGTGCTGACTTGGAACTGGCTTTGGGACGAGCCTATGAAGCGGCGGGACAACCGGCGAAAGCGTTGACCATCTTGCGAAATTTATATTTCACCATGCCCCTTAGTTGGGAGGCGACCCAGGTCGACGGCGATTTGAAAAAGCTGGCGGGAACTCCCGGAAGCCAGCCGCCGACTTTCGCCGAGCAAAGAACGCGCGCGGACTTACTGGCCAAAGGCAAACAATATAACGAGGCCGCGAATGAGTATCACGATCTGTTAAACGAAGTTGGTCCCGAGAATCGCCTTCCTCTGCAGATGGCGATGGCAGAGTCGTTGCGTCATGCGGGACGTGCGAAAGAAGCCAAGAAGGAACTGGAGTCAATCCCCGAATCGACTCCCGACATGAACGCGCAGCGCTTGTTCAACCTGGGAGAAATCGCGCGCGGTAACAACGATGATGATGGATTTCTGCGAATCCTTGAGCAGTTGCGGCAGACGGATCCCACGAGTCCGTGGCTGGAGCAGGCTTTACTCTCCGCGGGGAACATTTACTTATTAAGGCATGATTATGATCGGGCCATCGATTCGTACCGTGAACTGCAGCAGCGATTTCCAAATGGAGGACGCGCGTCGTACGCGTTGTGGAAGGCAACGTGGCTGAGTTTGCGGCAAGGCCGGCGTGAGGACGCGGAGAAAGGATTCGAGCAGCAGATCGAACTGTATCCGTCGTCGGGGGAAATCCCCGCGGTGCTCTATTGGCGGGGCCGGTTGGCCGAGGAAGATGGGGATTCGCCCAAGGCCCGGGCCTATTACCAGAAAGTTTCGGACCGGTTTCGCAATTATTATTACGGCGAGTTGGCCCGCCAGCAGCTTAAGAAAATCAAGAACGACGGCGAGCCGATGCATTACGCCTTGCTCGATCGAGTGCCGCCCGTGGATGCGAGCACGAAAGTTACGGCCGATCCGCTTCCGACCGACAATTTGCGTGTGCAGAAGGCGCAACTTCTGGCCAATGGCGCGCTGCTCGATTTGGCGGTGAAGGAATTAAAGGCGGCGGCGGATGAAGGCAAAGGCAATTGGCTGGCGCCCGAGACCGCGCGTCTCTATGCTGACGCGGGCCACTATAACTTGGCCATCGAAGTCTTGAAGCGCGCCGTCCCCAGTTATTTTGCCGTCGACATACCCAGCTTGCCGCGATCCTATTGGGAGGCGTTGTTTCCGAAACCATACTGGATTGATCTGAAAAGATTTTCTTCCGACAACGCGCTTGATCCTTATATGGTGGCTGCGCTGATCCGGCAGGAATCGGAGTTTAATCCTGGCGCGGTGTCTCGGGCGAATGCGGTCGGGCTCATGCAACTCCTGCCCAAAGTAGGCAAGTCGGTTGCCAAACAAGAGAAGCTCAGACACTTTTCCAGCACTCAACTGTTCGTGCCGGGAGTGAATCTGCAATTGGGCACGCGATACTTCCGCACCATGGTCGACAAGTTCGGATCGTTCGAATATGCGCTGGCAGCTTACAACGCGGGTGCTGAGCGAGTTCAGGACTGGTTGGGCCAAGGCCGCTACCGCGATCCCCAAGAATTTGTGGAGTCGATTCCGTTTACCGAAACGCGCGAGTACGTGCAGGCGATTTTGCGGAATGCGAATGTTTACCGGCAGTTGTATGGCGAGCCGTGACAAGGGTGGACCACCCCTCGCGGACGGGCTGGTTCAGGAGGCCGCGCGCAAGCCTCCGCCTTTGCTTTGATCGGCTCGGAAGCGCAGCAGCGCGGCGATGTTTCCGGCGCGGTCGAAATCGGGATCGTCTTTCACGTAGAACAACTCAACGTCGCGCAGGATGGCTGCTGAAATGATGGCCTCGGTTACGTCCTCGATCTCCTTTGTATCGTGGCCACACATCGGACACTGGCGAACCATGTGCGCGTCGAGATGGTTGCAGTCCGTACACTCTACCGCCAAATGCGAAAACTTATCGCCAATGAGCAGGGTTTGCACCTCGCCCAGTTCAAGCGACTTTAACACTCGACGGAGACCGGTCACGCCGCGGGCATTGCTCTTGGCCTGACTGATCGCTTCCCGGGCGAGCTCTTTGCATCGTTGATCGAGCGACTCGCGCAGAATGCCGCCAGCCTGTTCTCGAATCTGATCGTTGGTGATGCGACCGAGGTCCGCCGGAAAATGACCGAGCAGCCGCTGTTTCACGTAAGGGTGCAATTGGCTTTCGAGCTCGTGCCAACTGATGTCGTGGCATCCAATAACTAACTTCTCATAGAGATCTTTTTCGAGAGCTGCGCTCAAGTGCTCAGCCACACTCTTGAAGTGATGCATGGCTTCGTCGTGGATCCGGCGTTCGAGGTGACCTCCGGCGTATGCATCGCTGCGACCGTGATGAGCCGTGGGCGCGCGAGATATGCTTTCGCGCTCTTTGAGTTCCTCCAGGCGAAGATCGAAGAAGCGCGCCTTCTGCCGATCGACTAGTGCGATGCACAGGCGTGGCTGCGCGCCCAGAAGCAGAGCCAGCGGCTTCAAGTGGAATTGGCTACTGACGAACAGATGCGTTCCTGGGAGCTGCAAAGGCAGATCGAACTCGCGCCAGAAATTGCGGCTGCCGCAGGCAAACACCGCGCGGGCGCGGGCTTGATTGCCGTGCAGATTTTCCGCCAGTTCGAAAATACGGTTCAAGTCTGCGCGAGTGCTTCCGTTTTTTCCTTTCTTTTCGGCCTCACGCAGGGCTTTGCGAACCAGATCTTTGGCGAGAATGGTTTCTTCGCGATGCGATTTGTTCTGCGGGGTACGCGGTTCGAAATAAAAGCTGAGGGCCGCACCTTCGTTCCCATTGGTGTGGAATTGAGCCAGCTCACGGATGTCTTCGCGGGTAATCATTACGATTGCTCCTGAGTGCTGTCGACGATTCAGGCTCTTGCGGATCTTCGGATCGAGCTATCCGGTTTCGGCTTGAACCGGCTGGCAAGCGGGGCCAGGTGGCGCAAATGTTTGCGCGCCAACTCGATGGAAGAACGTACCTCGTCGGGATTGCGGTCGGTGATGACGCCGATTTCGTCCAGTGAGAATCCTTCGATAGCATGCAGAATAAAAGCTTCGCGATCGGCGCGACTGGCGCCTTCGAGAGCGAATTGCACCAGCGCGACCATCTCGTCGGAAGAGGCAATATCTTCGGGCGTAGAAACGCGCCGGTCGGCAATCACATTTTCTCCGGTGAGGGTTTCGTCAGGCTGATGGAACTGGAGTTCAGGTTCATCGCTGGCGCGAACGTTGGGGCGCCGGGCGGAATCCTCAAGATGAAACGAGAGCAGGCTCTCCGGGCTGCGAGCGGAAAGGTCCTCGATCGAGCGCAGGGCGAGGCGATACAGCCATGGCTCGAGCGCCAGAGCTTCCGGCTTGTCGCCTCCGTTGGCCCCATTACTCAACGCGCGCGCAATGGCTTCGTCGATGACTTCATCTTTGGTGACGGAGTCGGGTGTGATCTCCTCCGCAGTTTCGCGGAAATAGAGTTCGCGCTCGACGAAACGTTCAAGGCGGCCGAGACTTGCATTCACGTAAGACCGAATGTCGTCGGAGGATGCGGTCGGGACGCGCACGGCCGCAACCGTGTCTTCGAAGGCGACGCGCGATTTGGGACTGAAATCGGCGACCCGCCGGCGCTGCCATTTGTGCGAGTTGCGCAACAGGTCTTTGTGCTTGCTGATCTGTTGGAGCAGGTCGTCGAAAGCCGCCTTCACGGCAGATGCGGCGCTGGAGGCGGACTTCTTCACCGCCATCTGACCCGAGGGTAGACGCAAGTTCAGCGATACTGTGGTTCCTTCGCGAGGGGAATTCTGCTCAAACAGGCCTTTGAGGTGCACCAGTTCGGGGCGAAACACCTGGAGCCGCTTGCGCAGCTTTTCGATCAACTGGTTAACGTCTTTTTCGATGTCGGGAGTCTTGCGAACTTTATAGCTGATATGAACATTCATCTCAGGCCTCGGATCACGGAAGAGATTCCGCGAAAATTTCCGGTTCCTTACAAGCCGATTCTACACCCGCTGCAAGGGAGGTGAATCAGAAATTAAAGAGCTCTAACTTAGTCACAGTAGATTGTGAAGGCTGCGTTTGCGGGAGCGTAGAGTTATGAACAAGTTTCTTCGATTTGGTTGCTAGGACCTAGACCGCGACCGTGACTGAAGTTTCCGTCCGGGTCACCGGACGATACAGTGTGTCGCGTTCGATGGGCTCGCGTCCGGCTTCGCGGATCAGGCGGACCAGATCTTCGCGGCGCATGCCTTGCGGGGTAGTTGCGCCCGCATCGTGATAGATCTTTTCTTCGATCACTGTTCCATCGATGTCATCCGCGCCAAAGCGCAGCGAAATCTGTGCCATCTTCGCCGTAACCATTTGCCAGTACGATTTAATATGAGGAAAATTGTCGAGCACCAGGCGGCCAATCGCAATCTGCTTGATGTCCAGCATGCCCGTGGTCTTGGGGAGATGCTGCAGCGCGGTATGATCGGGGTGGAAGGCCAGCGGAATGTAGGTCTGGAAGCCACCGGTTTCGTCCTGCAAGGCTCGTAATTTCAATAAGTGATCGACGCGATCTTCGTCGTTTTCTACGTGACCATAGAGCATGGTTGCGTTCGACTTGAGCCCGATCTGGTGGGCTAGCTTGGCGGTCTCGAGCCACTGATCGCCATCGATTTTGTGATCGCAGATGACGTGGCGCACGCGGTCGGAGAAAATCTCGGCACCGCCGCCAGGGAGCGAGTCCACGCCCGCGGCTTTGAGTTGCTGCAGCGTTTCGGCAATCGATAACTTGGCGCGCTTCGCCAAATATGCGACCTCGACCATAGTGAAAGCTTTCAGGTGGACTTGCGGAAAGCGCTGCTTCAGGCCGGAAATCAAATCCAAAAAATATTGAAATGGCAGATCGGGATGCAGCCCGCCGACGATATGAAACTCCGTGACCGCTTCGCTATAGCCCGACGCGGCCGTCTCGAAGGCTTCTTCGAGCGCCATCGTATAGGAGCCTGGAGCGTCTTTCTTCCGGCCGAAAGCGCAGAGGCGGCAAGCGGCCACGCAAACATTGGTCGGATTGATGTGGCGATTGACGTTGAAATACGTTTTGTCGCCGTGCATCCGCTCGCGCACAAAATTAGCCAGCCAGCCGACGGCGAGGATGTCTGGGGAGCGGTAGAGTGCGAGGGCATCGCTCTCGTCAAGCCGCTGGCCAGCGAGAACCTTGGCGTGAATCGGCCTTAGGCGAACATCATCGGTTTCAAAAGCATGCTTGGGACGCGTGCTAAGCATCGCTTCGATCATACCGTAAGAAAGTGGTC
>JBEKGG010000287.1:0-5443 GCA_050012915.1 Terriglobales bacterium
ATTCTCAAGCGCAACATGCTGCAAGTTAGCGGCCGAACTTTGAGAGTCAAAGCGGCGAGCTCCGCGACGGATTACGCGCGAGTAGTGAGCAAACGCCCAGTACTGCCCGCTGCGCGTGATTTCCTTGGTTTGTGAATTGATGGTTACCACGCCACCGCAGGGAAATGGTCCGAGGTTTGGCCGTCCCTGCTCGTCGAGAGCCAGATTCCATGCCGTGATGGAGCGACACCAGTTGCGCAGAACCGCGCTGTAGGTTCCTGCCCATTTGCACCAATCCGTAAGATAATCCGGATTCGTGTAATCCGGGCCGCCCTCCGTCCAATGCATTTCTACTTGCGGATAAGCGTCGTGGACCCTGCTCATCATGTCGGGAGTGCCGTAGTAGCCGTGCCAGGCAACCGCGTTCACGTACTTGCGAAGCTTCTCGTCTTCGAGTGAGTCCAGCACGCGTCCCCACAGATTGTAGTTGTGATCCAAAATCCAGATCTTGGTTTGTTGCCCGCTGCTTTCCAGGAGCGGACCTAAATGGTCGCGCAGGAATTTAATTTCGTATTCCTGGCCCCAGAGGCAGGCGGGCATTCTGCCATCCTGATCGGTATCGACTTCGTTCTGCGAGGTCAGCGCCTGTATGGGCACGCCTTCGGCGGCGTACGCTTGCAGAAACTTCAGGTAGTATTTCGCGTAAGCTGGAAAATAGTGGTCGCGCATAGATCCGCCTAGCATGGAGTTGTTGAACTTCATCCATCCGGGCGGACTCCAGGGAGTTGAAAAGAGAAACAAATCCGGATTCACCCGCCGCGCCTGGCGCAGCATCGGAAGAATGTATTCGCGATCGTGATCGATGGAGAATCGTGTGAGATCCGGATCCGGATCGCCGTCGTCATAGCTGTAAACTTTGGTCGAGTAATCGCTCGCTCCTACGCAGACGCGACCCATGCTTAACCCCATTTCCGACGGATGGAACAACTCATGAAAGATTTGCTCTCGCGCTGAAGATGCGAGTTGATTGAACATATAGCAAGTGGCATCGGTGAAGGCGCCGCCAAATCCCAGGATCCCCTGAAATTTAATGCTGGGGTTCAGCTGGACTCGATCGTTTACAGGCTCGCCCGACGCAGAACGCCACGTCACTCGCGGCGCGCTGACAAAACGTTCATCGCCCGATGTAACCCAGACGGAAATCTCTCGGCTATGTAACATCTCGCTGACTGACCCGAGCTGTGCTTCTTCAGCGGACGCTGGCGGCAAGACCTTAGGAACCGCCGCAGCGGCAAATCCCATAGCGGAAATTCTGAGAAAATTCCTTCGCGAGATCCGGTTCATAAGGGCTTCCTAATCGGGTTGCCGTTCGAAAACCTGGGCTAGCAAAATCGTACCTCTACGAAATATATTCGCGGATGTACTCGTCCTTCGACTGCGCTAATTCATGCGCGCTGCCATCGAAGATCACTTTTCCATCGCGCAGGATCAGGAACCCCATGGGGATTTCGGCACGAGACCCCGGCGGCAGCGGACGCATTTCGTTCGCCGTGCGATCGAAATAGTGCGTGGCCATGATAAAAGCGTCCTGCAGTCGATGAGTGACCAGCAGCGAGCTGGTTTTATAAACGTCGCGCTGTTTCACAATCAGTTGAATGATGGTTGTGGAAGTGACCGGATCAAGGCCGCCGGTGGGCGAATCATACAGCAGGACCTCGGGCTCAGTGATAATGGCGCGCGCAATCGCGACGCGACGTCGCATGCCTCCCGAGAGTTCCGAGGGAAACTTGTCCAGCGTGTGTTCGAGTTCCACAAAGCTCAAGGCTTCCCGCACCCGCCTTTCAACTTCAGCGTCGGGAATGTCGCCCTCCTCGAGTAAGCGAAAGGCCACGTTTTCGCGCACCGTAAGCGAATCGAAGAGTGCGCTCTCCTGAAAGACGATGCCGACTTTCCGCCGGATCTCGAATAAGGCATCTTCGGACATCTGAGTCACATCTTCACCGAGGACATAAATGTGTCCGTCGTCCGGTTTCAACAGGCCGAGCGCAAGTTTAAGAATTGTACTTTTGCCCGAACCAGCGACGCCGAAGATCGCCTTGCACTCGCCTTTGGGCAGGCGAAACGAAATCCCGTCGAGCGCGGGCTTGTCTTCAAAGGCGATTGAAACGTTCTCGAAAACGATGACGTTGCCCGCAGCTTCCTGTTCGGAAGGAACTCGCTCTACGATTTCTGCAGGAGGCGCAGTCATGGCTCAGCGGTAACCAAAGATCGCCATTAAGAACTTGGTCGCGAAGAAATCCACCAGCAGGATAAAAACCGAAGAGGCAACTACTGCCTGGGTCGTAGCTCTTCCGACGCCCTGGGTTCCGCCGCGGGCCGAGATCCCGTAATAACAACCCACGGTGGAAATAATAAACCCGAAGAGCAAAGGCTTGACCAGACCCATGAAAACATCTTGAAAAGCCAGAGCCTGCCAGGCAGTGCTCCAATATTGATGTGAGTCCATCCCCAACAGGAAGCGCGCAACCGCACCACCTCCGAGCAGTCCCAGAAGGTCAGAAATGATACTGAGGAAGAAGAGCATGAACACCGTGGAGACAACACGCGGGGTAATCAGCTTCTTCATCGGGTCGGTGCCCAAGGCGCGCATGGCATCGATCTGCTCGGTTACAACCATTGAGCCTATTTCGCTAGCCATGCCGGAAGAGTTTCGCCCGGCGACCATCAATCCAGTTAGCACTGGCCCCAATTCGCGAACCATGCCGACCGAAACCAATTGTCCCAGCAACGATAGCGAGCCAAATCGCTGCAGAGTCGTGGAACTGTTCAAGGCTAAAACCGCTCCAGTGAAGAATCCGGTGAGAACGACAATGGGCAGCGATCCTACGCCGATGAGATCGGCCTGCTGCAACATGTCGGCGAAGTAACGCGGATAACGGAAAAGACTGGCAACGGATTGTCCAGCCAAAATGGAATAATCTTCCAGGGTCTGGACGGTTTCTTTAGCAAATTCCGTAGGAGAGATCAGTTCCATGCGCGCTTTCCGCACTATAGCAGAGGCTAGGGAAGCTTTCAGCTCTCAGCTGTCAGCTTTCAGCGAAAATGCCCAGGGGCGGACGAGGCCGCGAGATCGAAAACAGGGGAAAGCGGCTTGCAACGTGAGGGCTGAGAGCTGAAAGCTGACAGCTTATTCTTTCGTTTTTTTCTTGATATCGATGCTCAGACGCTTGATTTTCTGATTCAGCGTGGAAAGGGGAACGTGGAAACGCTCGGCGGCGTCGGTTTGGTTCCAGTTGCACTTTTCCAGCATCTCGACGATGATCTGCCGCTCGCAATCTTCCATGATGTCGAAGAGCGATGCGTCGGTGCGATGCTCGAGCGCGGAGAATGGAGTTGCCCGGCCCGCAATATGGTCGGGAAGAAGTTCGGGCCCTACCTCCACGCCGGGCGAGAGCACAACCGCGCGCTCGATTACGTTTTCCAGTTCGCGCACATTCCCCGGCCAGGAGTAGGCCAGCAGCGGCCGGAGTGCTTCCGGAGTGATGCGCCGCGTCGGACGCTCGTTTTCCTGCGAATATCGATTCAGGAAGAATCCCGCCAACAGCGGAATATCCTCTTTGCGTTGGCGCAGCGGCGGAAGATCGATGGTAATGACGTTCAGCCGGTAAAAAAGATCCTCGCGAAATTTACCTTCGCGAACCTGCTGTTTCAGATCCACATTGGTGGCGGCGATAATGCGCACGTCGACCTGAAGTTCGTGGATCCCGCCGAGATGCATGAACTTCTTGTCCTGCAGCACGCGCAGAATTTTGCTCTGCGTGTCAAGGCTCATGGTGCCGATCTCATCAAGGAAAAGCGTGCCCCGGTCGGCAATTTCAAACAAGCCTTTCTTGGACGCAACCGCGCTGGTGAATGCTCCTTTTACATGCCCAAACAGAATGGATTCCAGCAGGTCCGGGGGCATCGATCCCGTGTTCACCGGAACAAAAGGGCGGTCGCGGCGCGGCGAGTTAAGATGAATGGCTTTGGCGATGAGCTCTTTGCCGGTTCCACTTTCGCCTTGGAGCAGCACCGTCGAGCGGCTGGGCGCGACCTGAGCCACCAGGTCGAAAATCTTCAACATGGGCTCGCTTTTGCCCACGATGTTTTCAAAGTTGTAACGTTGCTTGAGTGCGCGCTTGAGTTGAACGTTTTCTTCTTCCGCACGATGCCGCGCAACCGATGCGCGAACATCGGCAAGCAACTTCTCGTTGTCCCACGGCTTCTGGATGAAATTTGCTGCGCCCGCCTGCATTGCCCTCACGGCATTTTCCACCGTCCCGTAAGCCGTGACCATAATGATCGAAAGCCCCGGATCCTGCAGCCGAATTTCGGCTAACAAGTCCATGCCATTGCGATCGGGCAGCGCGAGGTCCAGCAGAACCAAATCGAAGCTTCGTTCGCCAATGCGCGCCAGCCCCTCCTCGCCGCTGCCGGCCGATTCCACTCCGTAGCCTTCGAGTTCGAGCAGCGTCTCAAGGGATTCGCGAATTGCCGCTTCATCGTCGATGATCAACACCGAGCCTGCCGTCGGCAGCGACCCTTCTCCCGAATTGTGACGCACGATCACTGCTGCTTCAGACATTGACAGCCTTCTTGGTCAAGGGGAAATCGAGATAGAATGTCGTGCCTTCGCCGGAGCGGCTCTCCACTCGAATCTTCCCAGCGTGCTCTTGAATAATTCCGTAGGTTACCGACAGCCCAAGTCCGGTGCCCCGCGCCTGGCCTTCCCGAGGCGCGTTCTTGGTGGTGAAGAATGGATCGTAAATCCGGTGGATGTGCTCCTGCGCGATACCGCTGCCCGTGTCCGAGACCATTACACCGACGCTGTCACCATTCGAGGTCGTGATGCGCAGCGTTCCGCCATTGCTCATTGCATCCTTTGCATTCAGGAACAAGTTGAGGAACACCTGCTGCAGCCGGCCCGCGTTGCCCGTGATCAGCGGGATCTGCGAGTTTCGCTCATCCTGCACTTTGATTTTCGTAACCTTGAATTGGTGCTCGAGAAGAGCCAGCGTGTCCGAGATAATCTTGTTGATATCGATCGCCGTGAATTCGGTGCCGCTGGTGCGAGAAAAGTTCAGCAGGTTGTTAACGATCTCGGATGCTCGGAAAGTCTGGCGCGTGATTTTTTCGAGGAGCGCGCCCTTCTGCGGATCGCCCTGAACTTGCTTCGACAACATTTGCGCGTAGGAGGAGATGACCGCCAACGGCGTATTTACCTCGTGCGCTACACCCGCAGCCAGGAGCCCGATGGACGAGAGCTTGTCCGCCTGCGAAAGCTGGGCCTCGAGTTCAACTCGCTCGGTGATGTCGTCCATGATGATCAGTCGCCCAATCACGTTGAAATCCTTCGTGACCAGAGGCGCGATAGCGACATTCACCACCCGGCTTTCTCCGGTTCGCGTCCCAAGACGGAATTTGT
>JBEKGG010000288.1:0-5439 GCA_050012915.1 Terriglobales bacterium
AGGATGCTGTACATAGCGACGGCCGACACCCTGAACATGCCAGCCAGAGCGTTGGCCGCGAGGGCCATTGCCAGGAAAGCGCCAATTACGATCGAATTGACAATCCACGTGCCGCCAAACAGCAACGAGAGTTGGACGACGGCCTTGGTTTCGAGCAAGAGAAATCCGGCGCCGAGGAAAAAGAAATGTAAATGCGGCAAACTCGTCTTCCAAGCGAGGCAATTGGATTTTCGCAGCACCATCCAGACCAACAGGAAAAAGAGTCCAGCCACGACCAAAACTGGTCCGGGGATGGAGCGCTCGGTCAAGTACAGAAATGGCCAGTTATCCGTTGCGAGGAGCGTTGTCGAGTTCGTTCGCGCGCGCAAATCGGCGCTGGCGTCGATCAGTTGAGGGAGCTTGGTGTCGCGGGCGCCTCCCTCAATCAGGATCACGCCATTGACCCAGAATCCTGTGAAATAAGCGGCAGGGGGCGTTCCGAACGCGCTTTCCAACGTTGCGTACAATCGATCCGTCGCAAAACTTCGGCCCGTAGCAAACGAAAGCATCAGCGTACCCTGGTCCGCAAGAAGCGCCTTCGCATTTTGAAAACTTTCGACGGTGTACACGTAGTTGTCGAGCCGAAGCGAGGAAAAGCTACTTAGCAGCGTTGATGAATCGAGAAAAGCGAAGACGATCAAGTCGTACTTCTTCGTGGCTTTCTTGAGAAATGACCGAGCGTCACCTGTGTAAACGGTGACCCGAGGCGAATTGTACGGATGTTCGGGATGATACTGCCGACCCATTCCCAAGATGACGGGATCGATCTCGACCGCATCAACGTGTTCGGCTCCGTGGCGGAGTGCTCCGGCAACATCGTTTCCTGCGCCCGCTCCGAGAATCAAAATGTTCTGCGGGCGCGGTACGATTCGGTAGGGAAGTTCGTAGTAAGGCAGTATCAGACTGTTGGGCCTGGCGGTCGGGTACCGCTCCAAGAAATCCGGCGAGAGATCGGCTAGCCACTGGTACCAGACGTGGTTTGCCACCAGGGAGTATGCCGAGGCGCGGGGCCAGCCGTCCGGTTGTGACAGGCGAGTCAACTCAATTCGATAGTACGGAGACCAGACTGTGTTGCGCTCGGGAATAGCCACGACACAAATCACCACTGCAAGCACGAACAGCGTGAGGCGATCGCCAGCCATCAGAGGAGCAAGCAGGAGGAATCCCGAGAGCAACCACCACGCTGGTCCCAGATGCAAGAAAGAGAGGAACGAAAACAGCGCCATTCCCGCTAGACCACCAGACAAGTTGATCCCATAGCCTGTGAGAGATGGCAAGCGTTTGATGTATTCGCCCACATACCCGCCCAGGACCCTGAAAAAAACAATAATCAGCGCCGAGTACCCCAGACTGACGGCCAAGAAAGAAATGACGTAAGGAAATCGAGAGCTAAGCCCTCCCGAACCCACAGCGAATTCCCACGACATGTCCCCAAAGGACAAATGCAATGGCATCGCGAACCGGGTCAAAATGAAGAGGAGCGCAGTAGCCGCGGGGAATGCTGCTCTGAAGCGCATAACGGGGTTTCCCAGGAGCATGCCCAGTCCGATGCCGAAAAAACTTGCGACAAGAGGCAGATTTTTTAAATTCGCAAAGACACGAACTTCGGAAGATACGTAGCGAATGATCAGCAGCTCAAAGTAAAGCGTAACCATGCTTGCAAGGAACAAAGTGAGTTCTACGCTAGGCCGGGAGGAGCGGAATATTGCTCGAGCCTGAGTACCGGGGCCATTAAATCGAAGAGTCGCATCAGCCATGTCCGGTCCAGTGCTTTTGCAGCGGTGGACTAACTCAGAGATAAGATTTGCAAAAGTATACCTCTCAATTTGAAGAGAGGCGGGCGTTTTTTCAGGGTACAATTTTCGTTCCCTGTCTAAGAATTTTCTGGAGGTGTGCTTGAATACTTATTTTCCGATGCGCATGTTGCTGATCCTCGGCGCGGCGAGTGCTATGGCGCAATCCACTCCCGCTAATGTTGTGAAGTATCACGCGACGATTAACGATGTGAAGTATATTTACGCTTCCGTTGCGCCCGTTGCCCATTTGAAGCCGGGGGACATTCTTGATACCAACACGCTTGACTGTTTCGGCAATGCCATCAAGAAACCGGGGGACACGCTCAGCATGAGCAAGGGGGACAATCCGCTGACCGGGCCTTTTTATATCGAGGGCGCGGAGCCGGGCGATACTTTGGTGGTGAAGATTCTTGATCTTCAAGTCGATGGCGATCAGGGCGTGGGAGCCTTTGCGCCCGGCTTCGGAGCGCTGAACGAGACCAATTACACGCCCATGCTGCATCCGCCGCTGCCGGAGAAGATTTGGTTTTATCCCATTGACCACGCGAGCAACACGGCCACATTCAAGGCGCTGGACACGAATTTCTCGGTCAAGATTCCGCTGCATCCGTTCTTTGGCTGCATCGGGGTTGCTCCTGCTGGAGGCGAGGCGCGCAGCTCGGTTGTGCCCGCGGAATTTGGTGGAAACATGGATTCTCCCGAGGCCAGTGTGGGCAATACGGTGTATTTCCCGGTGAATGTGCGCGGAGGCTTGCTGTATATCGGTGACGGGCATGCCGCTATGGGGGACGGCGAAGTGGCGGGCACGGCCATCGAAGTTCCTTTACATGCGCGAGTTCAGGTCGACGTGATTAAAGGCCAGAAGATCAATTGGCCGCGTTTCGAGAATGACGACGCGATTATGACGGCTGGGATTTATCGTCCGCTGGATGATTGCGTTCGCATCGCATTCACCGAGCTGGTTGGGTGGATTCATCAGGATTACGGATTGTCCGAATTGGACGCCTACGAACTGTTGTCAAAAGTTGCGAAGATACATTTGAACGAAATGGTCGATCCGAATTATGTAGTCGTCGCGTCGATCGAAAAGAAATATTTGCCACCGAAAAAGAAATAGTTTGAAGTTTTTTCACGCACTCCCAAATTTACTGAGAACTTAAACGGATTTGTTTGTCTCCGCGCACTCTGCGGTCTAAGGCCCTTGCAGTAGCAGGCCTAAAACCTTGAATCGCGGAGGTGGCGGAGAACGGCCGCAGAGTACGCGGAGAAAACCATTGCGGGCACGATGCGAAACAGGAATTTCCAAAACTCTGTTTGCATCCGGCCAAACTCGGGTGATAATACCTAGAGCCGTGGACCGTTATTCCATTCTCGATCCAAGTGCGTCAAACAGCGCGGGGGGAGTGCCTCCGCCAATCTTAGACGCGACGCATGAACCGGCTTCGCCCGCGCAATCCTTGCGCTTGTCTCCGGATGACAGTGGCAAATCCTTGACTGAGATGGCGCAACGCGATCTTGAAGCGGCGCTGCAGTTGTTGGCGGAGCGGGCGCAATATATTACGGGCGCGTCGGGAGCTGCGATCGCGCTGCTAGAAGAGAGCGAAATGATTTGCCGCGCCAGCGCCGGACCTTCTGCACCTCAGCTGGGAGCGGAGGTGCAGGTGAAGTCGGGCCTCACCGGCGAAAGCGTGCGCACCCGGCAAGTCCTGCGCTGCGATGATGCGGAAATCGATTCGCGAGTCAACCGGGAGAGTTGCCGCGTACTTGGCATCAAGTCGGTCATGGTGGTGCCTCTGCTTCGCGAACAGGAAGTGATCGGCGTGTTCGAGTTGTTCGCCGACCGAGCCAACGCTTTCGAAGAACGTGATGTCACGGCGCTGGAGCGACTGGCCGAGATGGTGCAGACGGGCGTGGAACATGCGGATGCAGCCAAACGGGCGCTCGCGGAGATTGCCACGAAAAATGACGCGGCCCTTGCCGCACAGAAAGAACAGAAGCAGTCCCAACCGGCGCCGCAGGCAGAGCCAGAAAAGAGCGAGCTAAAGACGAGTGAGCCCAAGCCGAATTCGGCCGTCACTGACGCGCCCGAGGCGAAATCTCCCGACGCGAAAACCCAAGACACGGCTGCTCTCGTGGCCGAAGCGCCTGAGCTAGTCCGGACGCCTGTACTCGACAAGATCGGAAAATGCGAGGCCTGCGGATTCCCGGTCTCGGAGGGCCGCACTCTCTGTCTGGACTGCGAGGCTGCTCGATTCTCAGGTGAGGTCGCTGCGCCTCTGGCCGGCGGCCAGCCACCCGCCTTCCTTGCGAAGTTCGAAAATCGAAAGGAACAGGGTTGGCTCGGGTCTCACATTTACACGATAGGAACCGTGCTGATCATCGTGCTCACTGTCGTGCTGGTTGTGCTTCGCCTGCGCTAGTCTGTGCCTGCTTGTCCCGCCTCCAGTTCGAGTAGCGCTTTTTTTCGCTCCGCGCCCCAGCGATAACCGCCGGTGTCTCCGCTCTTGCTGACTACGCGATGGCAGGGAATGGCGACTGCCAGTGGGTTAGTCGCGCAGGCTCGGGCGACGGCTCGCGTAGCCGTGGGTTGGCCGATCGCTTTCGCCACTGCCGCGTAGGAACGCGTCGACCCGAACGGAATCGATTGCAGATGCGTCCACACGCGCCGTTGAAATGCCGTCGCCTGGATATCCAGGGGCAGAGCCGCATTCAAGCGCTGGCCGCGCATCTGGCAAAGTAAATCTTCTCTCCATCCTCGCATAGCTTCGTCGTCGCGTCGGCGGATCGCGAAAGGGAATTCGTGTCTCAACCCGTGCTCGAGTTCGTCATCAGAATCGGCAAACTGGATGGCGCAAATTCCTTTGTCGGTGGCCGCAATTAACATGCGACCCAAAGGCGAATCGGCGAAAGTATAGCGGATGGGCGCTGCGATCGCGCCGCGGCGATATTTGTCCGGAGTCATGCCAAGCTGCGATGCGGTTCGCTCATAAAGACGGCTGCTGGAACTGTAGCCCGCGTCGTACATGGAGCGGGTGACCGAGTGTCCGGCGCGAAGATTGCCTTTGAGTTGGTTCATGCGGCAGGAGTCGGCGTAGGCTCGGGGGGTGATTCCAAGAACGCTTTTGAATGTCCTCTGTAAATGGAATGGGCTTTGATGGAATTCTGATCCGAGCCGAGCCAGGGTGAGAGGTTCATCCAAATGTTGCTCGATGTAACGGCATATCGCCTTCGCGATTTCGGTTGCGCCATGGCCTCCGATCGCCTTGGGCCTGCAGCGCAAGCAAGCGCGGTAGCCAGCTTTCTCAGCCTGATCGGGCTGGGCGAAAAAGGTGACGTTCGCGCGGCGCGGACGCCGGGACGGACAGGACGGGCGGCAGTATACGCCAGTCGACGACACTGCAAAAACAAAGTGTCCATCATGGCTGGTGTCGCGGGACAGAACGGCTTGCCAGCGCAGATCCTGATTCTTTTCGTCATACTTGTCGCCGCGGCTTTGCTCATTCGGTGCCATTTGCATCGCTTCCGTCAGGTCGAGTATCGCATTGGTTGTCATAATGTTGTCAGTTTAGGACAACGATTTCTGGCGGACCATCCGGATCTTGCG
>JBEKGG010000289.1:0-8272 GCA_050012915.1 Terriglobales bacterium
ATTGGCAATCACGCTCGGCATGGGAACAGCATCCATGCTGCGGACCGATAACCGCACTCCAAACCAGGCCACCGCTCGGACTCTGGATGCCGCGTTTCGCGATGGGCTGTACCTGGGAAAGCTGGCTGCGGACGCCGGTGCTGAACCGCGTATCGCCCACAGTCGTTGGGGAACGCTTGGAGATCGCGCGTTGTTCTCAGCCGGCTATCAAGAGGGATACAGCGGCACTGTCGTCAGCCGCCGGGCTTCGACCGCGAGCCAAGCCGAATAAACCAACGCCCACGCGTTCGCCAAAGCATGCAAGTTTTGTCGCGGCAGCGAGGCTACCCACACAAACGATGTCGAAAAAAAGCGATGATCGAAGTGGGTGGCCTTGATTTTGTCCGGTCTCTTTGATTCAACTCCGCCCGTACTCGGTGATCTTTCCATCCACCGCGACCGCTACATATTTGTGGGTTGCCACGTCACGAAACTGAACCACCTGGTGTTTTTCGCGCGCCAACTGTCCCCACCGGCTTGGCCTCATCGGATTCTGTTCGATTGCCTCGAAGATCCGGCCATTCAGCTTGAACTGCACCATCCGCAATCGCCCACTACCTACGCGGTTTACTGGGAATTTCTGGTCATCGTCGAGTAAGACTTCGTCGCCATGCATAACCTGCTTGGCTACTGATTCCAGCACGCTCTGCGCTTCCGGCGTGAACATTGCAAGCACCAATCGAACGAAAATGTAAGAAAAAATCCCACTTTCTCGTCTGGCCTGCGAATTCGGCGCTCTCGGCCGCCATCTTGACCAGCCTACGGTCCCACAGTTTACTACTCAGATTCTTGCCTGCAGCCCGCTGATTGCATCAAATTCTCCTGTCATCGTTATGAAGACCCACATGATCAGCCGAGAACGAGAACCCAGCAACTGAACAGAAATCCCACTCGCTCGTCAAAAGTCATGCGGCAGGTGCCCTCGTTCTCGGTTTAGGCGGCCGCATCTACAACCCATCATCCCACATTTTACTATTTGGATTCTTATCGATCTGGATGCATAAGCGACAATCGCTGCTCATGCGATCAGGAGACATTTCCCACTCAACCGGTGAAAAGTTAAAGATACGGCCGTGCCATGCGTCTCGCTGCGGGGTTGCCGTCCCACAGGCTTACGAGTCAGATTCTTACAAACAAATATTCCGCAAACCACCCGGCGATAAAAAAGGCGGCCAAAGCCGCCGGGTGCCACGAGCCAACGACGAGCAACCGAAGACTTACGGCTCACCGTTGCCCTTCAACATCCCCACTACGCGATCGAAATCCTCAAGGCTGGCGTACTCAATTTCAATCTTCCCTCGACCTTTGCGATCACGAATTCGTACCCGCACACCGAGGGTTCGCTCCAGCTCAGTCTGCACATGCCGCACATTCGGATCGACCCAGCGCGCCGTCCCCGGCTGCTTCTCTTTCTGCAAAGGCACGTTGGTGTTGAACACGAGATCTTCTAGCTGTTGGACCGATAAATGTTTCCGCACCGCCTCGTCGGCAATCTTCGGTATCAGGGTCGGATCGAGCAACGTCAGCAGCACTCGGGCTTCGCTGAATCCCAGCCGTCCCTCTTGCAGATACTGCGTCACCGAAGGTGGCAGCCGCAGAAGGCGCATGTAGTTCGAAACGGATTCGCGCGAAATTCCGACGCGTTGCCCAATCTGCTCTTGGGTCAACTTGAAATCCTGGCTCAACTTCGAGAACGCAGTCGCCTGCTCGATGCAATTCAGGTCCTGTCGCTGCAGGTTTTCGACGACGGTCATCTCGGCCGCCTGCTGGTCAGAGACCTTGCGCACAAGCGCCGGGATCGTCGCCCGTCCCGCGATCTTCGAAGCCCGGCAGCGCCGCTCGCCCAGAATCAGAACGTAGCGCCCATCTGTCCCCTGCCGCACCGAAATTGGCTGGATCACGCCATTCGCGCGGATCGAATCCGCCAGTTCATCCAGGGTAGTCGCAGAATCTTCAGAAGCGGCCTCGCCGGTCGCGAAATACCGTGTCTGATAAGGATTCCCATCAATCAGCTCAAGCGGAATCTCGACCACCGCCTCGCCCCGCGTCTGCGGCTGCACATCAGGAACGACACTGGGCCGTGGCAAGGGTGGCCCACCCTCTGGACCAGAATCCATGACCCGAGGCTTCGAAGGCAGTAGCGAATCCAACCCCCGCCCTAGAGCTCGCCGCTTCTCGACAACCTTGTCAGCATTCGCAATCGTCGTTGTCATAACCCTCCAAACCAATATCCGAGCCCTTTAGTCGACGTCATCCTCAGGGGACGAAGTCCCGAAGGATCTCGCGCGCAGTAGTGGCTGCTGCGCCGCAACACATCGACGGTCATCGATCTAATATATTGATGGTCGTCAATTTATTCCGCTCCTTAATCCATCGCTTCCAGCGCGGAGCATTCACCACCTGCTTCTCCTCGCCAGCGACCGGAAGTTCAACTGGCGCGGGCATCTCGACCGGCAGGCTATGCCCAATAATTTCCTTCGCCAACTGAATGTAGCTCTCGGCACCGCGCGAGCGTACATCGTAAAGCAGGACCGGCTTCCCGTGACTCGGAGCCTCCGCCAAGCGAACGTTCCGAGGGATGGTGGTCTTACAAAGCTTCTCGCCAAAGTACCGGTCGAGCTCCGCAGTGACTTGCTGAGCCAGGTTGGTGCGATCATCAAACATGGTCAGCACCACACCTTCGATCGTGAGCTCGGGATTCAGCGACGCTCGAATACGCTCGATGGTGTCGAGTAGCTCGGACACGCCTTCGAGGGCGAAGTATTCTGCCTGCATGGGAATCAGAATCGAATCGGCGGCGACGAGGGCGTTGAGCGTCAGCAGGTCGAGCGCGGGCGGACAGTCTAATACGATGTACTTGAAGCGCTCGCGCAAAGGCGCAAGGGCGTCGCGCAAGCGAAATTCCCGGCGCTCGGCGTCGATCAGCTCCAGGTTGGCGCCGATCATATTCTTGTGCGCCGGGATGAGCCAGAGCTGATCAAGCTCCGTCTTTTGCAAGGCCTCAGCCGCGGTGGCCTCGGCCATCAGGAGATGATAAGTGCTGAGTCGCTCAGGATCTTTGACCAGGCCCAATCCGCTGGTGGCATTCGATTGCGGATCGCAATCGACCAGCAGCGTGTCCACCTCCGCCGCGGCAATGGACGAGGCCAGATTGATGGCGGTCGTAGTTTTGCCGACGCCGCCTTTCTGGTTGGCAACCGCGATAACGCGTCCCATGGAGTTTTGAAGAATCGGAGAGCGAGAGCAGGATAGGCCGAATCGTTGTGTATATGCAATGACAGATTTCGGTGCAAGTAACTGAGTAGGACATTTTGTTGTGGGGAGAGCAATTTACCGGAAGTCAGGGGCCATGTTTGCACAGAAGTGTTCCACGTGGAACATCGCATGTCTGCATCTGAATTGACAGTCATATCATGCGCCGATAAAAAGGCCCTCCAGCCCGTCGTCGATATCCTTCCGCCTGGGACGTTTTTGAGGCCCGCAGATTCCGTGGTCAGAGAAGATTTAGAAAATGTTCCACGTGGAACATTTCTAGAGCGGCGTGCATTGACGTTTGCCGCGTGTCGGGTCTTCGAATCGCGATATTTACCACATTAGCGCGGGATTCTGATGCGTCAGTTAAATGCGTCTCAGAGGTAAGTTAAATTATAGCCGTTCTATCCCACTTGTTACCTTCTTGGTTCCACCCCCTTATCTGGCGGGTTCGTATCATTCTTGGTTCGAACGCCGACCACGAGGATGCGGCTCATGGAGTTAGGGACAGGAATATCGGGACTCCATGCAAAGTCTGGAGTGAGGCTTTTTGCTTGAGTGAGCTGGGCTTGGCTAATCAGGAGGGCGAGTCGGCCTCCCGGAGAGACCAAACCAGCCGCGACGGCGAGAGCGGCATCGAAGCGCTCGACTGCGCGGAGTGTCACGACGTTTGCGGAAGAGTCGGGGAAGTCCTCGGCGCGGCCGGCGAACACATTGATGCCCGTCAATGTAAGTTGGCGGGAGATCTCGCGCAGGAAGGTTGCCTTCTTCTGATTGGACTCGATCAGGGTCAGGTCGATGTCGGGCCCCCAGATTTTTATTGGAAGCCCAGGGAAGCCGGCGCCTGAACCGACATCGATCAGGCGAATAGGAGCGGAACTTTGCTTGTCTGGACGGGCGGGGGCGTCCGCCGCTACGCTCGGTCTCGCAGGGAAAAGATAGCGGGCGGCGAACAGCGATTCGCCGAAGTGTCGAGTCACGATTTCTTCGGGCTCGCGAATAGCGGTGAGGTTGATGCGGGCGTTCCAGCGAAGTAACAGATCGATGTACGTCGATATATGCTGCAGGTCGTTGGTCGTCAGTCGTTGGTCGTCGGCGGTCCCGAGAAAAGGTTGAAGTAATTCGGCGATGCGGGACGTGTCCATAGCAGTTGCGATCAGGCGAGTTGCGATTGTAGCCGGGCGAGAGAAAATCTCAAATCGCGGGGACAAGGTACACGAAGCAATCGGGTCGTAGGCGTGTTCCGGAAAAGACGGGCGGGATGCCAGTCCTCCGTTAAGTTGGGGTAACTTCTACGGGCTATGCCATCGGGCACAATTGGAGATGACCTTCTGATACCTCAGCCCGCGATGGGACGGCTGCTACACTCGCGAGTTATGGCAGTAATGAGCGAAGAAACGCCCGTGGTAGCTGCGGATAAGGTTCACGCCCTGGTGCAGTTGCTGCGAACCCGGTCTTACGAGGAGATTCGGCAGCGCATGTATGACAATCCGCCGGGAAGTCCGTGGTGGTCGGCGTGCAAGATTGAACTCGATATTCGCAATGGGGAGCAGATCGCAGCGGCGCTTTCGGCGACCTCGCGCGTACTGGAAAAATCCCGAGCCTCGACGCAGCACTTTGAGCAATTGGCAGAGACGCTGCATGAGAGTACGAAAGAAGTAATCGAGATGCTTGCGGGAACCAAAGAGGCCGGCCGACGGCTGGAGATCGCGGTTTATGTCACGATCGGGATTACGCTAGTGCAATTGTTTAATTTGATATTTGAAGTGTTTCGGAAACGGTGAGCGGACGCGGGCGGCCCTAGGGCTCTTGGAGAGTTGGCAATCCGCGGTCAATGAGTGAGATGGCGATTTTTCCACAGTTGACGCTAGGGAGTGATCGTGAAACAGCACACAGCGACCGCCATTCCCCTGACAAAGCTCGGTGCGGGAGTTATTTTTCATTGCCGGTTCGCGGCATCTTGCAAGGCTTGCGCTCTGATCGACGCGAGCGGGAAGAACTTGCCACCGATCACGACACGCCCACTCGACCGAACCTCATGGGGTCCCAAGCTACTGGTTGATTCGAGGGAACTCCAAGAACGTACTTGCCATATATAGAGACCGATACGAGCAGCAAGGTCAGCGACAGAATTATCGCGACACTTCCTAGAAACAACAGTATCCAGCGCATAGTCCGCAATTATAAGCCTGAAAAGATTAAGGGTTGGCGAGTCATATTGACGCAACCAGGCCATGGCACTCAAAACCCCTTCATCGGATTCGGTCAGGGTTGCTCTGCGAACGTACACTCTTTCGGATCTTTGTCTTCTCGCAAGCCTAGAAACACCGGAGCCCGCAACTTCATCCCGCCTTCCGTGGTTTCATGTGTCCACTCGGTAAACTTAATCTCGGCAACACGCTCCGGTTTTACCCAATGCACGTGCGCCGCGTCGACATCACCGTAAAAGGGGTTGCGATTCGACTCCAGTTCTTTGAGTACTTGAAAGATTTCCTTCAGCATGGCGTGATTGAATCCTGTTCCCGCCTGCCCGACGTGAATCAGCCGGCTTTTTTTGTCATACAGTCCAAGGACGATCGATCCAAAATATTGCCGGCTGCCCTCCGGGTCGGTGTAGCCGCCAACCACGCAGTCGACGGTTTGCGTAACCTTGATCTTGAGCCACTCCCGGCTGCGCCGTTCTTCGTAGTGGCTCTCACGCTTTTTCGCAAGAATTCCCTCCAACCCTTTTTGCTTCGCGACGTCGAACAGCGCGAGGCCTTGAGGAAAATGATCGGAGTAACGCACGAGATCGCTGGGAGCGACGATCTGCGCGAGAGCTTGTTTACGCTGTTCAAGCGCAACCCGGCGTAAGTCGTAGCCGTCCAGATAAAGCAGATCGAAAAGGTAATACACGATTTGCAGTTCGCGCCGGGCTCCCACGCGTCGCCCGCCTTTGCGAATTCCGGTGCGCTGCTGCATCAAACTGAACGATGCTCGACCCTGCTCGTCGAGCGCAACCACTTCACCGTCGAGAATTGCATTCTTCGCTTTGATTAACTTCGACAGTTCACGCAGTTCAGGAAATTCTCCGGTGAGCTCGTTCTGATTTCGTGAAACCAACCGAACTTTACCGTCTTGGAGAAATGAAACCGCCCGATACCCGTCCCACTTGATTTCGAACAACCAATCGGGATCGTCGAAAGGCTTTTCGACCGGCGTCGCCAGCATAGGGTGAATCGCGGTTGGCATCGGTTTCCGAATCGCGCCCGGCAGATCTTTCACCGTAGACGGCGGTGAATCGCTTTCAGCCCTTCTCTTGCCGTTTTTTTTTACTTTGTGCTCCTTCGTGTCCTCTGTGGTTTTTGTTTTCTTCTTACCCAGCTTCGCCAGCGTCTCGGCCAGCCACGGCGCTTTCACCTTCCCCCGCGACGCCGGACGGCTGCTCGTCCACTCGGCCGAACCCGCATCGCCCGCAATCTCAGCCATCGAACGTTTGCTTAGAGCCGAGCTGTCGTACTTATCGATGTCATAACCCTTCTCCGCGTATTCGTCTTGCTTCTTGATCAGCAGCCACTCCGTTCCCTTGCTCCCCGGACGTCGCCCTTTAATGTGAATCAATGCAAAGTCGCCCTTGAGCTTCTGCCCATGCAGACGAATCTTGAGATCTCCCTTCTCCAACATGGAAACCGCTTCGGCGTCTGTTCCCGGCACGTATTTTCCCTGCACCGGCTGCGGCGAGAGTGGTTCCCACGTGCCCACGTCCCAAACCATTACCGTGCCCGCGCCGTAGTTGCCCTGCGGAATGGTCCCCTCAAAATCAAAATACGAAACCGGATGATCTTCGACCTGCATCGCCAACCGCTTGTCAGCCGGATCGAGCGACGGCCCCTTTGGCACCGCCCATGACTTGAGCACGCCTTCCATCTCCAGGCGGAAATCGTAATGCAGACGCGTTGCGCGATGCTTCTGCACCACGAAGCGATGCCCGCTCTTCTTCTCCACCTTCGGCGGAGGCTCCGGCGTTTCCTCGAACCGGCGTTTGCGTTTGTATTCTTCTAAGGCCACCGAGCTATTGTACTGAGAACCGCGAACTCATATCCGGGAACTGCTTCCCATCAACCGCCTTGTTTAGAATCTCTCGCATGATTTAAGGTTGCTGGCGGATTCATCATCATGAAACGCGAATATCCGGATGCGCCGCTGGTAGGTGTGGGCGCAATCATCATCGAGAGAGATTGCGTAGTCCTGGTGAAGCGCGGACATCCCCCACTCGCCGGAGAATGGTCGATTCCGGGCGGCGTGTTGGAGATGGGCGAAACCTTACGCCAGGCAGCGGCTCGCGAAGCCCTTGAGGAAACCGGACTGACCGTCGAAGTGGGCGAGTTGCTCGGCGTGTATGATCGCATCCTGCGCGATGCGGACGAGCGCACTCGCTACCATTACGTGTTGATCGATTTCCTGTGTCGCAGAATTGCGGGAGATCCCGAAGCTGCCGGCGACGCGGCCGATGCCCGCTGGTTCGGTCGCGGCGAAATTGGCCAGCTTTCGTTGGCGGAAGACACTACCGAAGTCATCAAGCTAGGTTTCGAAAAGTTTGGCAGTCGGGTCCTCTGAATTAAGCCGTCAGGTACACTCGTACAATTTCCGAAAGCGAGGCGTCCATGTTCCACAGAATAATCAACACCCGAAACGACTTTATTATTGCGATTCTCCGGCTGACGCTTGGGCTGATATTTGCCGCTCACGGGGCGCAAAAAATGCTCGGCTGGTTCGGCGGATACGGTTTCAGTGGCACCATGGGATTCTTCACCCACGAAATGGGAATACCGGTGCCGTTCGCCTTTCTCGCCATCTGCGCCGAATTCTTCGGCGGACTCGGCCTGATCGTCGGCTTCCTGAGCCGCATCGCCGCTTTCGGCATCATCTGCAATATGCTCGTGGCCGTCGTCATGGTGCATGCGCAGAATGGCTTTTTCATGAACTGGTTCGGCAATCAGAA
>JBEKGG010000290.1:0-5428 GCA_050012915.1 Terriglobales bacterium
CGGGAAAAAAACACGAGAAACAAGATCAGGCCGCATTGAATCACCCGGACACAACGTTGCACAATAATCACGGCTTGGCCCAACGGCGTCTCGGTTGTTCCTGGTCGACTCGCCGCCGTCACCACCATCGCCACCAGGAACATTACCAGCGCGGCCCACTTGAACAACAAGGTTCCCAGGTCCTTCAGGTTGGGGTAAGGGCGAAGCACATCCAGAAAGATTTCGTGAATGACCTTAAACCCAATCGCCAAGCTGATGGCCGCACTGATCCAATAAGCGTAAAAATACAAAAGCTGATGCTGGACTCCGTATTCGGTGGCGCTCAGCTTGTAAATCGGGAATAAAACCAAGAAGTTCACAACCTGAAAAACAATGTAGGCGAAAAACACTGGAAACTTGCGATGCAGCCCGCGCCAAAACATAATTCCCGCCAGGGACAACTCCAGGACCGGATGGGCGATCCACAACGCGAGCTGGATATTGGGCGAATTCATGGGGTTTAGCTCATTACCGCAGCTGCCGTGGGTTACCTTTCACCCACTTCCTTGATTCATGACCTTACCAGTTCTGGCGAAAGGGTCAATGGACGAAAGTAACCAAAGGTAACAGTTACCCTCCCCTTTTTTCTAAACTATTCATGCGGAGAGAGATCGATTGTCGATCCCAGAATGGAATTCGCAATTCGGAACTCCCGGGTGGTTACTATCAGAGACGCCCCTCGCGAAATCGACGGCTCCGAGCAAAACTTCGCTACCGAAAGGCGTTGCGACGGCCAATAACGGCGCGGCACACAAAAAAGGCGTCCCCTTTTTGCTTGCTCCTGCATCAAGAACTATCTTCAGGCCAACGGGAACGGAGGCGCAATGGCACCATCAGGGGCCAACCAGGAGGCAAAAATCACGAACGGCAGAGAGTCGCTGAATAAAACCACACCTGCGGAAAAGCGCCCAGAGCCCCTGACCACGGGAAGCAGGTTCGCTCGACTGACGAGTATTGGCGTTCTGCTTCTGGGTGTTGTGGCAGGGTTTCTCTATCTGGGCGGTTGGTTCAGCCCGCAAAAACTGACGCCGGCGCGGTTCGCCGATGAGTTTGAGCGGGTGAACAGCATCCATTCTGGTTTCCGTCGTAACCACGCGAAGGGCGTATGCGTTCGAGGATTCTTCGATAGCAATGGGCAGGGGTCGCGCCTTTCTAAGGCTGTCGTATTCCAAAGCGGCCGCGTGCCGGTAATCGGTCGCTTTTCGCTGGGCAACGGCGATCCGCACTCCACCGACGCTCTGAGCACCGTCCGCGGCTTGGGGCTTCAGTTTTCTCTGCCCGACGGTGAACAGTGGCGAACAGCAATGGTCAATCTGCCGGTGTTTCCGTTCAAGGATCCGCGGGCTTTTTACGACAATATGGTGGCATCGCAACGCGACCCCAACACGCATCAACCCGATCCGGCGAAAGGGGCGGCGTTCCTCGGAAGCCACCCGGAAACCGCGCGGGCGATCGCAATCATTAAAAGCCATCCGCCGTCGTCCGGTTTCGACAACACGGCCTACTACGGTCTCAATGCGTTCCAATTCGTCAACGCCAGCGGCGCGTCCGCCTACGTGCGCTGGACGCTCGCCCCCGTGCAGCCGTATGTGGCTGGGACCGCGGCGAGCCCCGAGAACGACAAGAATTTCCTCTTTGATGGGCTGATCGCGAGCATCCATCAGCACCCCTTGCAATGGCACTTGGTCTTGACCGTCGCACAGTCCGGTGATCCAACCGACGACGCTACTATTCCCTGGCCGGAGGGGCGGGAGCAGGTGGACGTCGGAACGCTGACGCTCGATTCTGTGGAAAGCGAGGAGACCAGTCCTGCGCGCGATATCAATTTCGATCCGCTGGTTTTGCCAGCCGGCATTGCGCCGTCCGACGATCCCTTGCTGAGTGCGCGGTCGGCGGTTTACTCGCAATCGTTTACCAGGCGCGCAGGCGAAACCAAAGAGCCGAGCGAAATCACCCCTGCAGAGGTGCGAAAGTGAGCGCCACGACCACGACCGACCGGCAGCGATTCCCTGGGTCGATGCGGTTCCTGCACTGGCTGATGGCCGTGCTGGTATTGACTATGCTCGGCATCGGCATTGCGATGGTCGCGTCGCTTGGCGACTATCACAGCCTGGTATCGATCCATCGCCCGTTGGGGATCGCCATTCTGATTTTGGTCGTGATTCGCTTCGTGAATCGCCAGTTCAGCACCCTGCCGCCATTTCCGCCAACCATGTCCTCGCAGGAGCGCTTCGTCGCGCACGCGTCCGAAGTATTGTTGTACACGTTGCTGTTTGTGCTGCCGCTGGTCGGCTGGGGGATGTTGTCGGCCGCGCGCTACCCGATTGTCCTGTTCGGGTCACTGCATCTTTTTCCCATTCTTCCGCACAGCGTGATGCTGTACGCGGTTTTGCGGAAGACGCACACGTTTCTTGCCTATCTCCTATTCCTTGCGTTCGTCGCCCATTTTGGAGCCATCCTGTTTCATACGCTGATTGTGCGAGATGGGCTGCTCAGCCGCATGTTGCCGCGGCGGGCCCGCGCGGGCTGACCTCCTCTTGGCGAAGAAGGCTCAAATCTCTTCTGTGTTTTTGTGGACTCTTGAAGGGGAGCTCAACGGCTTATTTTGGCCCGAGGAAAACGAAGTATGAGCACGCCCACAAAGCCGTTGGAATGCCACCGCGCGGGCGCGTGGTAAGAATGATATTGTAATCGTCGGACGGCTGAAGTCTTTCGACGACGGACGACTGAGGCTGCGGCTGGACCACGGCCAGATGGGAAAGAAATCGGTAAACGTCGGGATCGCCGCTGTAATCCTGGGAGACGAAGGAGATGTCCGTGTTCTTACCGGCGAAGTGCCAACTCAGCGACGCAGCCAGTGAAACTGCGTCTTCGTAGGCCTTTTCCGAAATCACTCCCTGGCTCGGATTGTCGAAAACGATGCGCAGCTTGCGTTCGTCCTCACGACTGAATTCCCGCACTTTAAGTGAGCCCGACTTGGCGGTCGCTTTCCAGTCCACGTGGCGGGCCGAATCTTCCGGCATGTACTCCCGAATCAGATACAAATCATCGCCCCTGCCTCGTGCAAAGGTTTCGAACTCACCGGTGATCATGGGAAGAACTTCGAAAAACTCATCCGTCGGTTCTATTCGTGGATACACGACGATTTCGCGCCCCAGCGGCACATGGCGGGTCTTGTTCAGAAATGCGAAAGGAAAGCGTGTCGCCAAGCCAAAGGTTTTCTGCCGGTAACATCCGCGACGATCGAAGCGCAGCTCAAGGTCCGCTTTCAGTGCACTGCCGGCCGGAACATAGGGAAAATACGCCGCGCCTTCAAAAATGCTGGGCGGGGCTTTGATTTTAGGAACACGCCGCAGTTTGTAATCACGAAACTTCATCCACTGCTTCTCCGCGGGACGTCCCGGCGGAACCGCAAAGGTTGTCGGCATCCACTGCCAATGTTTATTGCCGCTATCTTTTTTTACCGACACTACATTGACCGAGAAAGATGGAAGCCATCGCCGAGGGTTACGCACAACGATTCCGCCCATCATGGGGCGGCCCGCGAACACGTGCTCCGGCAGACGAACGTCAAGTTCAAGATCACGCAATACCAATGCGGACGCGAATCCCGAAACCATAATTGCGGCCAGCATCGCGGCCACAATTATGTAAAGCAAGTTATTTCCCGTATTCAGCGCGGCGATTCCAATAAGTAGAACGATGCCAACGTACACGATTCCAACCCGGGTAACGTCGTAATCGAAAGCGTCGCGGATGCCGGCGCCGGCTACGCGGCGGGCAAGATAGGGCACGGTGGTCAATCCCACGATCACCGCCAGCAGCAAGGCTGCGGATGCAAGCACGAGCGTTGCCCAAAGATTTCCCGACTCTCGCGACACGGTGGAAAAAAGCGCGGCGGCGAAGGCCAGGACCAAGCCGACGATCGCCAGCAGGAAGCGCAGCCAGACTTCGGGAATATCGAGGTGCAGAAAACGCGAGAACCGCTGGAGAAGTGAAAGCTGCGGAGTGTCGGGCGGCTTCATCTTTGAGCTTTTTGAGAGTCCCAGCTTGGAGGTTAGCACCGAGTCGACGCAGCATCAATCAGAACCGCGACTCGCTTAACGCGGACGTTCATCGCGGATTTTCATACAAGAATTTCGTCACCGTACGATTGAATTCTTCTGGCACTTCTTCGTAGGGAAGATGTCCTACTCCGTCAAACATCACGAGTTGGCAATCGCTGAACCGGCGCTTCAAAGGCTCGGCTGAGGCGGGATCCACCGCAGTATCCGCCGACCCCCAAATCAATAACGTGCGGATGTTCTTGATGAGCGGCGAGACCGATTCCAATTCTTCCAGATCGCGGTTCCACGAGCTCACTACAGCGATTGCGTAGCCGTAGGAACCCGGAATGCGCATGGGTTCGAGATAGCCTTCGAGACTGTCTGGCGGAATGCGCCGCCGGTCGCCGAACATCCGGTGATGGTAGAACTTGTGCAGCACGGGCAAGCGAGGCGCGAGAGCTATAAACAGGCGCGAGATCAGAGGATTGCTGAGAAAAACCGTCAACCGTTTTCCATGCGCGGACCACGGATTGACGGGATCGACTAGGATCAAACGCCGAATGCGATCCGGCGCCATGGCAGCAGCCATCATGGACACAGCTCCGCCGTGCGACGTGCCCAGAAGATCGCTCGAGGACACACCGATTGCGTCAATAAAACGCAGAAGACGCTCAGAGCTTGCTTTGAAAGAGCAGTCGAGGCCGGGCGGCCGATCAGAAAAACCGGTGCCAAGCAGATCGACGGCATAGACCGTCGCATGCTGAGCGAGCGTTGAAATGGCGAAACGCCAGGAGAATGAATATCCCAGCAACCCGTGGACCAGCAGCAGGGGCGGTCCAGAACCGGCGCGCAGGTAGCGCATCCGCGCACCATCCAACGTGACCCAGCATTCCTCGGCGAAGAATTCTGGTAGCACGTTGATTCCCCCGTCCGACTGGCGTTCCAAGGCGATTTTCTGGCCGCGATGAGACAACTTTCCCTCGAATATCGGCTTCTATATAAGAGTATCGCCTCTGTCGCTTCTGTGTAGGGAGAGCTGCGGCTCTCCCTTATTTTTGGGTTGGCGGATCAGGCGTGGCAGGTTCGTGATTAAGCTTCGGTGTGAGCTTCCGGATAACAAATTCCTGCAACAAATTGCTCACCGCGGTTCCGCCAATTCCGATGGCTGCATTTTCAAAAGTTAACGCCGCGCCATCCCGATCCTGGGCGGGATAGTAGAGGTTGGAAATCCCACCCGAGGCAAGATTGCCCAGAATGTTGGAGTAATTCGGTTGCCAACGCCGATTGTCGCCCTTGCAAATTACCGAGTTCGCAATCGCATACAAAGCCCGTGAGGTCATCTT
>JBEKGG010000291.1:0-5381 GCA_050012915.1 Terriglobales bacterium
CAGAGCTTGCCTTGAAACGAATCCTTGCGCGACTTCAGCATCTCCTCCGCGAAATACACGCAGCCGTAACCTGTCGCCTCGGGACGAATGAGTGACCCACCCCAGCTCAATCCCTTGCCGGTGAGCACGCCAGTGAATTCGTTGCGAATACGCTTGTATTGGCCAAACATGAAACCGATCTCACGTCCGCCAACGCCGATGTCGCCGGCCGGGACGTCGGTGTCCGGACCGATGTGCCGCTGTAGTTCGGTCATGAAGCTCTGGCAGAAACGCATGACCTCGTTATCACTTTTTCCCTTGGGATCGAAATCGGATCCGCCTTTTCCGCCGCCCATGGGCAGCGTGGTCAACGAATTCTTGAATACCTGCTCGAAGGCCAGGAATTTCAAAATGCCGAGGTTGACCGAAGGATGAAAGCGTAGCCCACCCTTATAAGGTCCAATCGCGCTATTCATCTCGATGCGAAATCCGCGGTTCACTTGAATGTCGCCGCGATCATCAAACCAAGGCACGCGGAACATGATGACCCGCTCCGGTTCGGTAATGCGTTCCAGAATCTTCGACGATCGATATTCCGGATGCTTCTGCAAAACCAGCCGTAGAGAATCGAACACTTCCTGAACGGCTTGGTGGAACTCGGGTTCCGCCGGGTTCTTCGCTTTTACGGTTGTCATTACGTCTTCAATGTAATCGCCCGGATTTTTAATGCCGGGCGGGGTCATTACGCTCATGGAATTGTCCTCCAATGAAAACATCTCTCAGAATTTACTTTCCAGTCATGCGAAAATTGCGCCCGTCCAACGTTCTACGGCAAAGCTCCGCGCCGGTTTCCGCCGTGATGGTTATCATCCAGAACCCTGACAATCTTACCCCTGCAAAGCGTCAAAATCTGTCTTTTTTTGTAGAAGATGGGATCATAGACCTCGGCCGGAAATGGTCTGCACGGATTCTTCGCGCCGTTGGAGAAAGCGTGCGGCTTCGAAATTACGTCCGACGAAATAAGAATCAAAAATCTCGCTTTCGCCCCTAGGTTCGTGGCATAGTTAAGAGTCTTGCGAGGTGTGTCGTGATGATTGAACAGGAAAAAGCCGGCCGAACCCGAATCTGGGGATACGCGCTGGGGATCGTTGCTTTTGTGGTTGTGGCAGTGTGGAAATTCGCCACCCGCTGAGCGCGGGAAGCTTTACATTCCCAGCTTCTTCACTTCTTCGTTGTAATACTTACGATAGAGAATATCCCATTCCTGACTGCCTTCGAGGATGGTTCGCTTCTGATTCTCGATCTTGTGCCGCGCCGCCTGATCGATCTTCTCTTCCTGGTTCAGTACCTCTTCCAGAATCTTGCGCACTTCCAGCCGGATCGTGTTCCGGTCCTCGATAAAGTCCACATCATCCATATCGGCCAGCGCGTCCGTGACCACGTGCGCCACCTTATTTACTTTGTCACGGCTTACTCTCACAGCACCGCCTTGTACTTGCGCACCAGTTCGTTCTTCACTTTGCGGAACATCTCCTGATAGTTGGCTCCCGTCTTTTGCATCTCGGCCGAATAGGCTTCCAAAATCACGCGCACCTCGTCATTGATGCGATCCTCAAGCGAGAATTCTTCAAGAATTGCGGCATGAACTTTTTCACCGACCGCAGCCGTCGCTTTGGTCTCAATGAGCTTGCCAGCAATCAGTTTTTTCGTGACTTCGCGGGCCAAATAGCCCACATATTCTTTGGAAAGAAGCATGATGCGGATCGGAGGTTCGTCGTGAAACAAATAGTGTAGCACAAGCAAGATCGTCGTCGGTCGTTGGTCATCGGTCGTTAGGGTTGGCCAACAACCAACGACAATCGACCGACGACCGCCCCAATTTGCTCTCTCCCCCGCATTCAGCGATACAATGCAATTATCCAGAGCCCCATATGCCTTCTGTCTCCGACGATCTCAGCAGTCTCAAAGATGACATGGTCGCCTTCATCGAAGGCCACGGCATGCGCCGCTTTCTCGGCTTCGTCGACTATGAGCACGTGCAGAGCGTTACCTGGAAGTCGCAGGATAATCCCGACGGTTGGAAAGATTTTGTCGAACTCGCCAAAGCAGCCGCTGCGCCGTTCCTGACCATGGATTCATGGCGACTGGAACGCGAGGAACTCGACGCTATGATCCAGCGTCTCAGCACGGCGGAGTTCACCAGCGACGAGGATCTCGAAGACGCCCGCTGGCTGCGCACCTACGTCGGCAAGACCGGTTTCGTACAACTCGGATTCGCCCAGCAGGGCGTCATGATGGTTTACGAAGCCTCTACACTGTGGTACGACCGTTATCAGAACATCCTGGAAATGGCCGACGATTTCGCCGGCCTCTCCATCGACGAACCCGACCAGGACGACGACAAACCTTATTAAATCCGCCGCAAGCACGATGCGTTTTTGCCCGCCCTGCAATGCCTACCTTCATCAAACTCGTCCCTACGATGCGTAGTAAAATTAGATTTCCCAACTGCTCTCGACAACTTTGAAATGGCTCCCCAAGACCGCTGACTCCACCCAGGTTGCACTTCTCACGGCAGAATTGATCTCTAGCCCCGGCCTCGCCTTAAAGGCTCCGCAACTCGCTTCGACTGTCGCTCGCTTACTCGTCATGCGGGGAATCACCGACTCTGAAACTGCCGCCCGTTTTCTGGCTCCATCTCTTGCCGATCTGCACTCACCATATTTAATGTCTGGGATGAAGGCCGCCGTCGACCGTCTCGACGCTGCCATCGAGCGCAAAGAAAACATCCTCATCTACGGAGACTACGACGTCGACGGCACCACCGCCGTCGTGATCCTCAAAACTGCCATCGAATTATGCGGCGGTTCCGCCGACTTCCACGTTCCCCACAGAATTAAAGAAGGTTACGATCTTCGTGGCGACGTGATTGAGCGCGCCGCTGCCGCGGGCATCAATCTCATCATCAGCGTCGACACCGGCATTCGTGCCTTCCCCGCAGCCGACACCGCGCATCGGCTGGGCGTTGATCTCATCGTTACCGATCATCACCTTCCCGGACCCGACGGGATGCCCCGTGCGCTGGCAGTGCTGAATCCGAATCAACCGGGTTGCGAGTATCCCTGCAAAGCTTTGTGTGGCGCAGGCGTAGCGTTCAAGCTGGCGCAAGCCCTCATGGAACGGCGCCTCATTGATCGCGATCAAGCCGCGCTGCTGAAGTCGTTCATGAAAGTGGTCGCCATCGCCACCATCGCCGACGCTGTGCCCTTGACCGGGGAGAACCGCGTCTTCGCCAAACTCGGCCTGGACGCTTTGCGCACGGCGGTAAATCCAGGACTCAAAGCGTTGCTCGAAGTCGCACAAGTAGGCGGGCGGCCGCTCACCTCGGGCGAAGTCGGATTTCGCATTGCGCCTCGCATCAACGCTGCCGGCCGCATGGACATTGCCCGCGACGTGATCGAACTCTTCAGCGTGAAAGACGCGGGCCGCGCTCGCGAGATTGCCAACAAGCTCGACCAACTCAATGGCGATCGTCAAGCCGAAGAACGTAGAATTCTCGACGCAATTAATTCGCGATTCGAGCAGGAGCCCACTCTGCTGGATTCCTTCTGCCTGGTCATCGACGGCGATGGATGGCACCGCGGAGTGATCGGAATAACGGCGACCCGTGTGGTCGAGCGCTATTGCCGTCCTACGCTGGTGATTTCCCGCGATGGCGACGAGGCCCACGGCTCCGGCCGATCGATCCGCGCATTTCATTTGCTGAATGCCCTGGAATCTTGCGCCGGGCTGTTCACCCGTTTCGGCGGCCACGCCCACGCCGTCGGCTTCTCCATGCCTGCGGCAAATCTGCCTGAGCTGTGCACTCATCTCGACACATACGCGCGCGCGCGTTTGGCGCTCACCGACTTCGAGCCCATCATCGATCTTGATGCCGAACTTCAGTTCGACCAAATCACTCCGGACTTGTTTCAAGCCTTGCGCCGTCTCGAACCCTTCGGCATGGGCAATCCCGAGCCAGTCTTTGCCGCCCGCAATCTTCGTTTGATGGCCGTGCCTCGCGTGATGAAAGAAAAGCATGTGAAATTGAAATTGGCGTCACAGCCAATTGTCGAAGAACTTAGTGAAGTTGCCGTGCTCGCCGCGCATCCGGATTCATCCGTGCTACCGCGCGTACACGCTCAGAGTTCCAATGCTCGTCCGCGATTGCCGGTCACCTACGACGCCCTTGGGTGGCGCATGGCCGAGCGCATTCAGAAAGCCGAACTGCTTCCCGGCGACTCTTTGGACATCGCCTTCACCATCGATCACAACGACCACCCCGAATTCGGCGGATTGGAACTCTCGCTGCGAGACTTCAAAATCCCAAATTCAGCGGCCAACAATTAGCGTGAGCGACTTCGCGGCATCAATGTCATTCTGAGCGAAGTTGCGGTCGCATGGCGACCGCAACGCAGTCGAAGGATCCCTGCGGGACCATCGCAATTCAAACGCTGCAGGGCATTCCTGCCTGAACGTGTGTTCCGTTCGATCAAACCGGAACGCCTTGACGCGGCATCAGCGCGGTGAGTTAGTAGGGATCCTTCGACTCCGCAACTGCCTCGCTTCGCGAAGCAGTTGCTTCGCTCAGGATGACAAGGTCATGATTGTAGCCAAGAGCCCGAATCGGACCCCTGAAGTAAACTAACTCTAGATGCCAATTAATCTATCCCGCCTGCGCCGCTGGTTTGCTGGGGCAATCATCGTCGCGGTATTGGTTGTGGCGGGAGTTTATTTCTACGCTCGGCATCGTCTGCAGAACGCGCTGAAGCAGGTTCCGGCAAAGATCGGCCTCGAAATCAAACAAACCGCGACTGGCTTCACCATCTCCAAGTCTCAACAAGGACGCACCCTGTTCACCATTCAGGCCAGCAAAGCAGTGCAATTCAAACAGGGCGGACGCGCCGACCTGCACGAAGTGCAAATCACTCTCTACGGAAGCGACTCCAGCCGTTTCGATCAGATCCGCGGCGCCGATTTCGAATACGATCAGCAGTCCGGCAACGTCATCGCTAAAGGCGAAGTTCAAATCGATTTGCAGGCCAACCCCGGCGGTCTGGTGAATCCCGATCAGTCCCCGCCCACGAATCTAAAGAATCCCATCCACCTCAAGACCAGCGGTTTGGTTTTCAACCAAAATACGGGAGACGCGCACACCAAGGAGAGAGTCGATTTCGATCTGGCTCAGGCCAGCGGAACGGCCGTGGGAGTTGACTACGCCGCCAAGACCAATGTGCTCACTCTGCAATCGCAGGTGAATCTGGTGTCGACCGGTGCCACACCCGCAACCGTCGCGGCACTCCGGGCAACCATCACCAAGGATCCACACCTGGTCCTGCTCGAAGTGCCGCGACGGTTGCGGG
>JBEKGG010000292.1:0-5349 GCA_050012915.1 Terriglobales bacterium
GGAGGAACTGGCGCGGCTGAACCTGAGGTACAGCAAAAGCAGCCAAGAATTCAAGCGGGAAAGAAGGAGAACAATCATGATTCGAAGACTCGTCGCATACTTACTGCCAATCGTCGCGATCGTGTTGGGGACGACCATGATTTCCCAGGCCGAGTCTCAGCGCCTGTTAACGCGTCACGTCCGCGATGTGACTGTAAATGGAGAGGCCCCATTGGTCGGTCGCCTTCCGGAGACGCAGTCCCTGCGGATTGACGTCGTGCTGGCGTTACGCGATCAAGCCGGGCTGGAGAGTTTCCTGCAGAAAGTTTACGACCCTTCGAGCCCATCCTATCGCCAGTTCCTTACTGTGGAGCAGTTCACCGAACGCTTCGGTCCCAGCCGGGATAGTTATGACGCATTCATCCGCTTCGCCCAAGCCAACGGTTTTGAGGTGGTGGGAGGCTCCCGAGATGCTATCGACGTGCAACTTAAGGGTTCGGTTGCGACCATCGAAACAGCTTTCAACATAAAGATGAGTGTGTACCATGACCCGATCGCAGACCGCGACTTCTATGCTCCGGATCAAGAGCCAACGGTCGACCTGCCTTTTCAGCTCTGGCACATCTCGGGACTGGACAATTATTCGATTCCACATCCCCAACTGGCGCGGCGACCCGCGGGTGTGAAGCCCCCCGCGACCACTGGGTCGTGTCCGGGTCAGGCGTTCTGCGGCAGTGACATGCGGGCCGCCTACTATGAAGGAACGTCTTTGACCGGCAAGGGCCAGAATATTGGATTGCTGGAATTTGAGGGATACGACATCGCTGACGTGAACACCTACTATAAGAACGCCCACCAAAAAAGGACAGCTCCCATCGTAGGCGTTTCCACGGACGGATCGCCGTTAACGTGCCTCATTTCGCAAGGCTGCGATGATCTGGAACAGACAATCGATATGACCCAGGCGTTGGGCATGGCGCCCGGCATCACCACGCTGTACGTGTTCGTTGGGTCAACCGACACGGCGCTACTCGGCAGCATGGCTTCGCATAAGCCGTTGTCTTTAAATTTAAGCTCGTCGTGGTCGTGGTCCCCGCCAGACCCGCTTCTTGACGACCCGTTTTTCGAGAAAATGGCTGCCCAGGGCCAGAGCTACCTTGAAGCTGCGGGCGACGGCGGCGCGTGGCAAGAGCAAAACAACTGGTGGCCAATGGAATCTCAATACGTCATCTCTGTCGGTGGCACGGACTTGATTACCAAGGGGCCGGCGAAAGGTTGGGCTTCGGAGTCAACCTGGGTTGACGGGGGCGGTGGCATTTCTCCAGACGACTTTCCAATTCCCAGCTGGCAGAAGTTGAAGGGTGTGATCACGAAGACGAACCAGGGATCTACCAAATATCGAAATGGTCCGGATGTCGCGGCCAACGCGAATTTCACCTTCTACGTCTGCGCAGATCAGACCACTTGCACTTCAAATGAGTGGGGTGGAACCAGCTTTGCCACGCCGATGTGGGCAGGCTACCTAGCACTTGCGAACCAGCAGGCGGCGGCTAAGAAAGACAAGCCGGTAGGTTTCATCAATCCGGCTATTTATCCATTGGGGTTGGGAAAAACCTACAACACGGATTTCCACGATATCACCACCGGCAGTAATGGTTTTCCGGCGGTCAAGGGATACGACCTGGCGACGGGATGGGGCAGTCCAAATACCGACGGCCTGATCAACGCCTTGGCACCGTAAAACCAATTTCGACCGATCGCATGGAACACCGCAACGGGTTCATGCGCGAAATTCAGAACTTGGCAAACCTATTGGGGCACCTGCCCTCCGGAGACAGTGGGTCGGTGAGATTCCGACCCGCACCTCCATTCTTTTCATGTCGTTTGTTTGCAGAGACTGCTCGGAAGTGGCACCAATCTTCGAGCCGGTACGCGCTAACTTTCCTTCGCGGATTCTTAGAGGCCGATCTTCAAAAGTTCGCGATCCACTGCTTCCGCCCGATCAGCAACAATTCCCTCCAGCAGTCCTAAAGTCCCGTCCAGTGGTGCCGATGTATCCAAAAGCGAGCGTTTAAAGACGCCGCGCCAAGTACATACTTATGCCGATACGTGCTCTTATCATCGACGACTCCTCGGTCATGCGAAAGATCGTGGAGCGCTCGCTTCGCCAAGCCGGTATCGACCTGGCCCCGGTGCTTGAAGCCGGGAACGGTGCCGAGGCACTGGCCGTCCTTAAGGACAACCAGGTTGATTTAATCCTTTGTGACGTCAACATGCCGGTTATGGACGGGCTGGAATTTATCAAACAGCTGCCGGGCGTGGCAAACGCCAAAGACGTGCCCGTGGTCATGATTACGACGGAGGGGAGTGAGTCTCACGTCGTACAAGCGTTGTCCTCGGGAGCGCGCGGCTACATTCGCAAGCCATTTACGCCCGAACAAGTTCGGGAACACGTGGTACCGGTTCTGGCGGGTAAGTCATGAACTCTCACAATCAGGTGCTGCCTGCCAACGGCAGCCACGAAAATTGGACACCGCTGCTCGAAACGGCAGTGCGGGAAGTCTTCGAGCTCATGCTGGGCTGCCAATTGACCGCAGCGATAGACGGAGAGCAGCCGGCTCCGGATTTTACCGCGATGGTCGGTTTGGCCGGACAACTGTGCGGTCTGTTAAGCATCCGCTGCCACAGGAAAGCGGCCGCGCTGATGGCATCGAAGATGCTGGGTGTGGAAGTGGACAAGGTCGGGCCCGAAATCTCGGACGCGCTCGGCGAAGTCTGCAACATGACGGCTGGCAACTTCAAGAACAAGATTTCCGGTCTGGCAGAAGGCTGCATGCTTTCTCCGCCCACCGTAGTCACCGGCAGTGACTATACGCTCCACTCCATGGCTGATTCTCCTGCCATTGAGGTGAGGCTGTTCTTTGAAGGCATGCTCATCACAATTTCGCTTCAGATCAACAGCTAAGATTCACGCGAGCTCGAAGTTGACAAATCTCACTGCCATCCTCTGGCTGTTAAAAACGAATAGAACTTTCCTCAGTCGAGCCAACTCCGCTCCGAATAGCTGAACCCGAGCACGTCGAAGGCAGCGACACCGTCACGCAGACGCAAAATTATGGAGTGTGGGCTGACGCTATCAGTTCGCGACTTCGGCCGATCTCATCTTTGCGCTGGGCCGCCGGGCACTCATGTCCACAGTGCGTAGAATGGCCGGAATGTCCAGCAATTCGGTGACTCGGTCCGCAATGACGACGGTATAGAGAACGGCTGACCGGCTCGCGGCCGACCTGACATCGGCACGGTCTTCCACGATGTCCAGTATCCGTTCGACCACCAGTCCGAAAGAACGGCTTTCATGATTGACCACCAGCACCTGAATCGGGGCTGCATCCGGCATGGGCGCGGCTTGCAGAAGGCGCAGATTGTTGCGCCGCTCCTCCATGACAACGGACAAACGAATAAGGGGCAAGATCTGCCCGCGATACTGCGTCACCCACTGCGTGCCCGACATTTCCACTTGCGCCACCGGAAACACCTCGAGCCGCGCCAGGGTGCTCAGCGGAATAGCCATACGGGAATCGCCCGGGCCCGCGAACAGCAGGAAGGTTTGTTTTTCGCCTTCCGTCGCGGTGGCTTCCGCGACTTTTTGCGTCATCGCGCGGTCCCGGGTTTCGGTAACCAGGCTGGCGCGTTGCGCCAGGCCGAGCACGTCCAGAATGAGCGCGACTTTGCCGTCTCCCATGATGCTCGAGCCGGCAAAGGTTTTCACCGTCTTGAGCTGCTTGCGCAGCGGCTTGACTACGATTTCCTCGGTGTCGTTGATCTGGTCGACCACCAGCCCGAAACGCCGATCCTCAGCATGTACGACTACGATATTGACGGCGCCGTCGCCTTTCGCCGTGCCACTGGTATCAGCTGTCAGTTTCAGTTGGCTGCTGAGATACAACAGGGGCAACAGACGTCCTCGCAGCCGGTACACCGGCGCACCATGAACTAACTCAATACCCGCGCTGACCTGGTCAGGCTTGAGTCGGACCAGTTCGAGTAAGCTCACTTGCGGAATCGCGTAGCGATCGCCGCCGCAGGTCACCACCAGCGCAGGGATGATAGCCAGAGTCAACGGAATCTTCACCCGCACCGTCGTACCCTTACCCAGAGTGGACTGAACTTCCACGGTTCCGCCAATTTTTTCAACGTTGGTCTTCACCACGTCCATGCCCACGCCGCGGCCGGAGACGTTGGTGATTTTTTCCGCCGTGGAAAATCCCGGCAGGAAGATCAGGTTAAAAATCTCCCGTTCCGGCAGACGAGCGGCTTGTTCCGCAGTAATCAACCCGCGTTCGACGGCTTTTTTGCGGATGCGCTCGACATTCAAACCGCCGCCGTCGTCACTGATCTCAATGTTGACCTGTCCGCCTTCATGGAAGGCACGCAGCGTCAGCCGGCCGGCGCGGTCTTTGCCCGCTTTCACTCGCGCTTCGGGAAGCTCGATCCCGTGATCTACAGAGTTGCGCACCAAATGAGTAAGAGGATCCTTGATGGCTTCAATAATTGTTTTGTCGAGCTCGGTCTCTTTGCCCTCCATCTCGATGACCACTTCCTTGCCGCAACCCAGGGCGACGTCGCGAACCGTGCGGGGAAACTGTCCCCAGATATTTCCGATAGGCTGCATGCGTGTCTTCATGACTCCCGCCTGCAGTTCGGTGGTGATTAGGTTGAGACGCTGCGAAGCAGCCAAAAGGCTGGTATCTTTTGCGCGGCTGGCGAATTGCAGGACCTGGTTTCGAGCCAGCACCAGCTCCCCAACCAGATTCATGACTTTGTCGAGTAGTCCAACATCCACGCGGATGGTGCTATCGGAGGCAGCTGTGTGTGCTCGGGAAGACTGGACGCGCAGCGCATCGACGATGTCGGCAGGCTTTACTGCTCCCTGCTCTACCAGAATTTCGCCCAGCCGGCGGGGGTCGCCCTGATTCTGCGTCTCGGCGGCGCGCAAAATCTCCGCTGGAGTGACTCCGGCCTGTTCCATCAGAATGTCGCCGATGGAAGACGGCGGGGCAGCGGCTTCAAGAATGGTTTCTGGCGCCAACGCGCGGTTCTTCGCCGGTGGTTCGGGCGGCTGTTGCAGACGAGTGAGAGTGGCGATAAGGCTGGCGTCGTCGCGTTCTCCTTCGCCACCGTTCGCTTCGATACTGCCCAGCATCTGGCGCACCGCATCGACCATGGCCAATAACGCCGTCGTGAGTTCCTGGTTGAGAGTAAGCTGGCCGTCCCGCAGCCGCGTCAGGAGGTTCTCACCGACGTGGGCGACTTTTTCTAGTTTGTTGAATCCCAGAAAGCCACAAGTTCCTTTAATGGTGTGAATCGTGC
>JBEKGG010000293.1:0-5345 GCA_050012915.1 Terriglobales bacterium
TGAAAGTCAAGGGAAGAATGGCCGAAATTGAAGGGCATTTCCATTTTGGGATACGGCATGACAGAAAACCTGCGCGTAGTCGCAGAGTCCGGGGAAATTCCTAGACCCCTTGGCTCGAAGCAAGCATCCGGAACGAAGGGCCGCGTCAGGAGGGCACACTTGCTCCCCGGCCAATGAGCGATATCGGGATGTTTCGCCAACCGTCGTGCCGTCAGATCAGTCCCCTTGTATAAAGGAATCGCACGATTCCGATAATGGTGACGAGCAGCCCCGCTAGAAAGAACATTACTCGTCGCACACGGGAGGAAATGGTCCCTCGTTCGCCCCTTCCAAATAACGCTCCCGCCATGCAAAGAAGGCCGAAGGCGACAATGATGATGTTGATGAGCGGTTCCAAACCTAGATATTTACAACCCAAATGGGGAGGGGGTCAAGGTAGCGGACCAATGAGTGAAACCGGGATGTTACGACATCAATAGCGCTTATTGACCGAGAAGTGGCCAGATCGCCCTCCCGCGCGGCCCTCTGTTTGGATTCCATCGCGGAAATACACTCAGGCGAGGGCGTGTCTATATCGACAGCCAGTCTCGGGGGTTTGCTATGGCATATTGACGACTTGGCGGTACTCGACCTTGCCGTCGTTGGGAGGTTCTTCTCCGAGCAGCTTGGCGGTGATGCGCAGGGCTTCGATTTCTTGCTTGATGCGCTGGATTTCCTGTTCCTTCATTCGAAGTACGTCGAAGGGGTTCTTCATGGGGAGGGCTCCTTAAATCAACAATCTGAACGCCTACACTAAACTGCTAGCTGAGGATGAGAAAAGTCACGAAGGTACGTGGCGGACTTCGTGGGTTTCTCAGTGTCCCAGGTGGTACGGGTGTCCTTTCAAAATAGTGAACGCGCGGTAGAGTTGTTCTAGCAATACCACTCGCGCCAACTCGTGGGCAACAGTCATTTTTCCGAGAGAGAGTAACAAATTCGCTTCCTGCCGTATTTCATCAGAAAATCCGTTGGCTGGGCCCACGGCAAACACGAGCGGCAAGGGATTGCGATCCAGATAATCCCCGAGAAACTTGGCAAACTCCTCCGAGGAAAGCTGCTTGCCGTGGCTGTCGAGCAGGACCAGCGTGTTCTTTGCAGAACGCGCATTCCCGCTACACAGTTTCTGCAAAGCGGATTCGTCTTTCAAGGCCATCCCTTGCGCGTCCGCGTAGTGAGACAGGCGCTTCAGGTACTCGTCGGTTAACGACTGGATAGCGGGCTCTTTCGTCTTGCCAATCCACGCAACTCGCAGCTTCACAGCGGGATTTAACCACAAAGGGGAAAACTAAGCCACGGATTCCACGGATCAACACGGATTAAGATTTTTCTTTTAGTGAATCCGTGAAATCCGTGCAGATCAGTGGCTGGTTTTTCTAGGCCCGTTTTTTAGCGACGCTCCGTGCTGCAGCGCGTTTTGTTTTCCCCAGTTCAGACGGCGCCAGTCGCTTAGCGGACTTCCACAGCCGTTCGAGATCGTAAAACTTGCGCGCCTTCTCGGAGAATACGTGCACAACGAAGTCGACATAGTCGAGCAGAATCCATTCCGCTTGCTTGTAGCCTTCGATGTGAGTGGGACGCTGCCCGGCTTTTTCCAGCCGCTCTTCGACCTCGTCCGAGATAGCCTGAACTTGTCGAGGATTGGTCCCGTTGCAGACCACAAAATAATCGGTAAATGCTCCCGACCCCTGCTCCAGTTCTAAAATCGTGATTTCTTCCGCCTGTTTTTCCTGGCAGGCGCTAATGGCTTCGGATACTTGTCGCTTCACATCAGTCTTTTTCATTTAGTCGTTGGCCGGTTGTCGTTGGTCGTTGGCCTGTTCATTCTAACTGACGACCGCGCTTTCCATGTTGGATCGCCATCTCGAGGAAGCCAACGACGAACGGCCAAGGACGAACGACTACTTGCTCCGATACAATCCCTCCTTCTTGATGTACTCAGCGACGGCGGAATCCACGAACTTGGTCAGCGGCTTCTTGGCCGCGACGGCATCCCGGATCGCCGTAGCCGAGACGCTTTGATGGACGTTTTCCAGCAAATGTACCGTCGCCCCCGGCAGCACAAGATCGCCTTTTGCGGGTTGTTTGGCAAACGGCTTGGTCACGGCCGATCTCGGGCGCAACGCTTCTGGCAAAGCATGGGCCACATCGGCCAGGGAGTATCCGGGACGGCTCGCCACAATGAACTCGCACTCGCGGAAAAGCGCCGCAGCTTCGTGCCAGCTCGCAATATCCTTAAATGCATCGATCCCGATCAAAAAGAAAAGCCGATCACTTTTTCGAAGTGTTTGTTTCAGCCGCCGAACCGTGTCGATTGTGTAATTCGCCCCAGCCTGCGCTTGTCCCTTCTTACTGGTGGTCGCACCTGCGTCGCCCGGAGCTTCCAGAAGCGACGGCACAAACGCTTTCTCGTTCATTGTCGCCAACGCAACCATGGCATAGCGATGGAAGTAAGAGCTAACCGGATGTTTTTGCTTGTGGGGAGGAATGTTGGCCGGAACAAAATGGACACAACCCAACTCGAAACGCTCCTGAGCTGCGCGCGCCAAGGCGAGGTGCCCATGGTGAATGGGATCGAAGGTTCCACCAAATAGTCCAACGTTCATGGATATCCCATAGTCATACTGCGCCGGCTCACTTTTTCATGCCCGTGTATCTCTTGATTCACAAAATCCGGAATTTTAGGTGATAAAAGCGATTCACAGCCCTTCTCGTTGTAGATTCACCCTAACGATTGTGGCAGTGGTTGTACAGACGGTCAGCGCCCACCCATCCGCAACCACCTGAACTCCCGTAACTCGCGGAGTTCCCATTTTGGAACTAAAGTTGGTTCGTATGCGATTGAAGCTCCCCCTTCTTCGCGCACGCTACATTCCCCCGGCTCGGGCGCCTATCCTCCGATACGGTGTCGCCGTCCTTAGTATTACCCTTGCCCTGATCCCTGCGTTAATGCTGGCGGATGTCGTCGAGAGCCGTCTCGTCGTCTTTGCCGTCGCCATTATGGTCAGCGCCTGGTATGGCGGCTGGAAGCCGGGGCTGGTCGCGACATCATTCGCGCTTACCGTCAGCGCGTACTTCTCTTTGGCGGGAGAACACTCTCCTGCCGAATATCGCAAAGCTATCATACATCTGACTCTGTTTGTGTTCGTGGCGCTGCTGATTTGCTCTTTCAATGCTGCCCTGCGTTCGGCACAGGAGGGTTTGCGGCGCTCGGAAATTAACTTCCGCTCGCTTGTGACCAATGCGCCCTATGGGATTTGCCGGTGCGATTCGGATGGCATTCTGCTGAGCGCAAACCCGGCCCTGGTCAGCCTGCTCGGCTACGCTTCGCCCTCTGAAATTGTCGACGGCAACCTAGCCAACCTGTACGCAGACACTCAACAATGGTTTGTAGTTGCCGATCATTTCCGCTCCTCGCAGCGCTTTAATGGTTTGATTGCGGATTGGCTTCGCAAGGACGGCATTCCCATCACCGTGCGCCTTTCCGGGCGCACCATTCGGGGCGAACGCAACTCGATCTTCCTGGAACTGTTTGCCGAGGACGTAACGGAACATCGCGCGCTGGAGCAACAGCTCCGCCAGGCCCAGAAGATGGAAGCGGTCGGCCGTCTGGCTGGAGGAATTGCCCACGACTTCAACAATCTCCTGATGGTGATCTCAGGATATTGCGAGTTTCTGCTCGAGCGCATCGGCCCTGATCCAGCAGTGCGCGGCCCGGCGCAGGAAATCGCCAATGCTGCCAACCGTGCCACTGCGCTCACTCGCCAGTTGCTTGCCTTCAGCCGAAAGCAGATGCTGACACCCAAAGTTTTGGATCTGAATGCGGTCGTCACCGAAAACTTCAAAATGCTGACTCGGCTGATCGGAGAAGACATCGAGCTCGTCATGGTCCCGGGAGCTGAATTGGGCCCGACCAAAGCCGATCCCGGCCAGATCGAGCAGGTCATCATGAACCTGGCAGTGAACGCGCGCGACGCCATGCCTCGCGGCGGTAAGCTCACGATCGAAACTGCGAATGTTTCGCTGGACGAAAGTTATGCGCGTTTGCACCCTCCCGCGGAGCCGGGTGAATACGTAATGCTCGCCATAAGCGACACCGGCGTCGGAATGGATTCCGAAACTCAGAGCCGCATCTTTGAACCATTCTTCAGCACAAAGGGTGCCAAGGGCACGGGCCTCGGCCTCTCCATGGTCTACGGCATCGTCAAGCAAAGCGGAGGCTACATCTGGGCGTATAGCGAACCGGGAAAGGGAACGTCGTTCAAGGTCTATCTACCCCGAGTGAGCGAAACCGGGGAAGCGGCTGTGTTGCAACCCGTGTCCGCAGTCAAAGATGTTCAGCAAGGCCGCGAAACTGTTTTGCTGGTCGAAGACGAACTCACCGTGCTGCGCCTCGCGCGCGAGTATCTGGAACGCCAGGGATACACCGTCATCGATGCCGGCGATCCCGCGACTGCGATCCTGATTTCCAATGCTCACTCGGGACCAATTCACTTGCTCCTGACCGATGTCGTGATGCCGGGAATGACGGGGCGCGAACTGGCCAATCACCTTGGTCCGCGGCGGCCCGAAATGCGCGTGCTTTATATGTCGGGTTATACCGAAAACGCGATTGGCCAAAACGGCACGCTGGACCCGGGAATCAACTTGCTCCAGAAGCCCTTTACCCTTCTCACGCTCAAAGCAAAAGTGCGCGAGGTGCTCGACGCCCCAATCCCCAAGGAGGTCTCCATGTCCGCTCGATTAGCCATGCAAGCTGAAGCTGGAGTTATCAACGGGAAGCTGTCGCCTTTCCGCGCGCAACGTTTCAAATTGCAATTGCCGCTGAAATACCGTCCGATTGGCGAGGACGCGTGGCGTGCCGGCACGACCGAGAACATCAGCCGCTCGGGTCTGCTATTTCGTGCGGAGCAAATGATTCCTGCCAATGTCCAGCTTGAGATTAATCTGGTGCTGCCAGCGGAAATCGCAGGCCTTTCGGCGGCGGAAGTCGTATGCCGCGGGGAAGTAGTCCGAACCCTGGAACCCGAAACTCCGTCGATGAATCCAGCTCTGGCCGCAAAAATTCTGCAATACCACTTCCAGCACGGCTCGCACATGCCGGAGGCGTAGGACGGTTAGTTGGTCCCCACTGAGAAGTGTCATCCTGAGCGAAGCTGCCATCGCGCAGCGAGGGCAACGCAGTCGAAGGACCCGGTGGCTGCCGGACCCAACGACTATATTTCAGGAGCTTTTAGGACTTTCCACTAGCGATAGCCGTGCGCTAACCGCGCTAACGAGCGATTCTCCGCGCTCTCGGCGGGACCTCT
>JBEKGG010000294.1:0-5293 GCA_050012915.1 Terriglobales bacterium
CCGATTGCAATCCGGCAGACTTTACCATCTTCACAGTTCCTGGTCGCTTCGCGAAAATCGGCGATCCTCATGCCGGGATGGATGGATCGCCCGGCTCGCTGGAAAAATTGCTGGAACTCGCCGATAAAGATGAAGCCGCCGGTATCGCCGACGCACCCTGGCCTCCGCACTTCCGCAAGATGGAAGGCGAGGCTGCGCGCGTGATGCCTTCCCGCGCGAAGTCTATCGCGAAGAAGACAGCAATAAAGAAGATCGCAATAAAGAAGGTGCGCGTGAAGATGCCCTTGATTACGGTCGCGAATTCGCCGGATAAGGCGGCCGCGTTGGCGGGTCTTGAGCGATGGAAGGCCAAACATGCGGATGTCGCAAGTCTGCTTGCCGTGGACGATGTGCTGGTCGATTCCATGCGAGGCCGCTCCTCCACGTGGACGCGCATCCGCATCAACTTGCGCCATGTCCCCGAGGAACAACGGCCGCGACAGGAAACTCCGGAGCCAGACGACGATCCCACACGGGAGTGGCGGGAGCGTTGGAAGAGAAGAGGTCTGGAATAGCAGCCTCCCTGAGGTCAGTAGCGGTTATTGGGTTTTCACGCCGGAGCTGATATTACTGCCAACTTCGCGACCTATGTCTCAGCGTCCCTGAGGAAAAATTGCCGCCAGTTCCTGGGGAGGAACAACCTCAAGCTGGGCGTACGTACAATCGCCAGGCTTTTTGTCCGTCCGCCACCTGCGGAATTGCGCCGTGTGCCGGAAGCGATCTCTCTGCATGTGATCGTAAGCAACTTCTACGATTAATTCAGGCCGCACTGGCTCCCACGACAAATCTTTGCCTTGGCTCCAGCGACTCTGTCCGCCGGGCATTCGCTTGACACCTTCGTCATTCTCAATCGCGGACTCAGCCCAAGCTTTCCACGGATGGTTCATCAGCGCATCTTTTCGATACGGCTTGAGAAACTCGACCAGCTCTTTTCGTTTTGCCGTGCTGAAACTCGCACAGACTCCGACGTGTTGCAAGTCGCCGGCATCGTCGAACAAACCGAGTAGCAGCGAGCCAATCATTGTGCGCTCGCCTTTTTTATGCCAGCGGAATCCGGCAACTACGCAATCGCAGTCGCGTTCGTGTTTCACTTTAAGCATCGCTCGCTTATTCGGCTCGTAAGTTCCTGCTGGATCTTTAGCCATCACACCATCCAATCCTGCGCCTTCAAAGCGGCGAAACCAATCGGCGGCAATACTCCGATCGCTGGTTGCAGGTGTGAGATGAATCGGCGCTGAAGCCGAGCCAAGCAGCGACTCCAGTTCGCGTCGCCGCTTTTGAAAGGGCTCGCCGCAGAGATCGCGATCTCCGAGGCAAAGCAGATCGAAGAATACAAATGATGCGGGAATCTGCCCTGATAACAGCTTTACCCGCGACGCCGCGGGATGCAGGCGTAATTGCAGGGCATCAAAATCAAGCCCATCATTTTTGACGATGACCATCTCTCCATCGAGCACACAACGTGCGGGCAACGCAGCCCGCAGTGGTTCCAGCAACTCAGGAAAGTACCGATTGAGTGGTTTTTCGTCGCGGCTTTGGATGAAAACCTCATCTCCGTCGCGAAACACCAGCGCGCGAAAGCCATCCCACTTGGGCTCGAAAATCCAATCGCCCTCGGCGGGCAATTCGTCAACTCGTTTCGCCAGCATCGGCTGTATCGGAGGATTTACTGGAAGGTCCACACCCAATGGTATAACGTGGCTTCATCTTTTGATCCCGGCTGAAAAGGAACCCTACTCCATGCATCTCGGCTGCCCTCGCGGTTTCGTCGTCAACCAAAATCTGTTCGCAACCCCAAACGAAAATCTTCGACTGCCTCTTTGTCATTGATGGCTACGCAGCACTCCCTTACGGGTAGACGAGCAGCACTCGATGATGCCCCGTGAAACCAGGCTTGGATCTCATTGATACGGTGGATGTTCACGATCGTGGAGCGATGTACGATTCCCGACGCGGAAACGCACGTAGTTGGCTTCGGCTTCAATCCAGTCGATGTGTTTGGTTGCGACAAATTGCACTCGCCCGTTCTCGGGAATCGCCAACCGGTCTGAATAGGTGTGGACTGCGGTGAGTCGCTCCAAGCTCAATATGATCCGATGCACGTTGTTCTGGTTGAGCTTTCCAGCAATTCGGTGCCTCGCACGAGTGGCCGCTCGAATGACTTCCGGTTTGCCGACCACCCGCCCAGATCACGGAATTCCTCTTCTGCATCATAGGCGGAATAGAATGCTGGCCGACTGGATTGCGTTCGCCGCCCCTCACAGGCGACAGAACATGGGTGCGAGGAACTGGATCAAATCTCGGCCAATTCTTACTTGGCAGCTGGCGCCGCCATCACCTTCGTAAACGTCGATTCCAAATCGGATGTCCATGTGTTGCCCCCATCTGTGGACGATTCATATTTCGATGTGTATTGCGTTTTGGAGACTTCCTTTTCGGTCAGGCGCGTCTTCATCGGCTTACCTTGCATCGTCGCCTCGGTTATCCACGTCCAAGTGTCACCGCTGACATTTCCTTTGGTCGTGATCAGGTCGCCCCAACTGTCGAATGCGTTGTAGGTGTACATTTTTGTTTCCGGGTCATACCCCAATACGGCCATGATCTTAAAATGACCCGCGGGCGTTTTGTTGTCCGAATGACCCACAATAAAAAATCCTCCGGACACCCATTCCCACTTTTGAGTTGACGACACCGGGCCGGCCATACCGTGCGCGGTAGATTTGCCCTCTTCCTTCCAGTTGCCCACAAAATATGCGAGCCGCTTGACTTCTGGTCCTGGTTTCGGCGGTCCTTGCGGAGACTGCGCCTGAATCGAAACTCCCAGCAACAAAACACAAATCGCAACCGACCCGATAATCCGTTTCATGTGAGATCTCCTTGGCGTGGGAACGCGCGGCTACGTTTTTCCTAAATCTGGCGATCAAACACAGTTAGAATTCCCTTTCGCGTCAAGCTATACTTCGTCGAAAGCGTTCGCCGATCGTCACCGCAATTCTCGCCGACATCGGAGTTCGCCCGCTATACCTTAGTCGTTTATGCATCGGCCTGACGCCAAATCACAGAACATACGTACTTTAGCTCATCTCGTCAAGCGTATAGGTACACCGCTCCCGCGATTCAAAGAGCTCGCCATAATTGGCTCTCCCGAAGTTTCGGTTTAGCTGGTTTGACATAGTGGCAGGTTGCTGTTCTGCCTTCCACCAGTTATCGGTGTTCTCCTGCTGATTCGCTGGATCGTTCGATTGCGACGAACGCGACCGCTGTTGTTTCATGCCGCGTGAGCGCTGTCCCCGACCAAACAGACGGCTAGCAGGCGTCATCGCTCGAATCCCCTCATCAGAAGTCGATGAGTGTAACGGCGATGTTACGACAGCTAGCCTTTTCATCCGAGGAGCACTTCACCCTATACTGGAAGGACATCGGGACCGGCTTGCATGGGCTTTCGGTCCCGAGCTGTTTAAAGGACTTCATGGCCGCGCTAATCGATGCTATTAACGTCAAACGGAAGACGTTGTTTGAGCTTGAGAATATTCCTTTCTGCTGCCTGGAAGCAGACGTAAACACGCCTACCGCTCGTGGTGGCCAGACCCTGGTGCGCCTCAAGATGCGCAACCTCCTCACGAACGCGGTCTTTGAGAAGACATTCAAGGCAAGCGACAAATTCAAGGAACCGGACCTGCAGTCGGTGCAGGCTTCCTATCTCTATAGCGATGGGAATGGTTCTCATTTTCTGGACCAGGAAAGCTTCGAGACCGTCACCCTTAACGGTCAGATGGTCGGGGACGCATTGGACTTTCTGGTTGAAGGCGCATTGATTGAGTTGCGCAAGTACAACGGCAATCCAATTGGTTTAGAGTTGCCAATATTCGTTGAGCTGGAGGTTGCCTACACGGAACCAGCGATTCGGGGCGACTCTTCGGGCGGCGGGACCAAGACAGCACAGCTGGAGACAGGCATAGAAATCCGTGTTCCCCTTTTCATCAAACAGGGTGAAAAGGTGAAAGTATCCACGGAGAACCGGGAGTTTGCGGGGAGGGCATGAGTCCTGTATCACCACTGCATCAAGCACTCCGTCAGGAGAGGTCTCACGCGAAAACTCCTTAACTCCCGAGATCGCGGGACGAATGAGCGCCAGGGGGATACCGCGCCAAATACGGTGTGGCGATGCCGAGAATGTAGATGGCAATGAAAGCGAGGATGCGCAGAGGGCGACGGGTCATCGCACAATTGTAACTGTTGAAACATCGCGATAACGCTCATTGACGCCGGGGTTTTGAGCACTATCCCTGGTTGCAGAAATCAGATCCGCTGTTGGTAGAGATTTAAACAGGTAATGCGGGTCGTAAGTTGGTATCATAGTCAACGGACCGTCCCAAAGTTACCGCATACGATTGCCCATGCACGGGCTTTCGGTTACCAGGACCGCCGGCGAGACGGCGATCACTCAGAGGAGACAATATGAAGAGAATTTGGTTTGGAGTAGTTCTGCTGGCTGTAAGTGTGTCGCCCGCTTTCGGGCAAGATAAGGAACAGGACCGAGTCGAAAATGCCGGAAGGGTAGTGCAAGAGATCTTGAACATTCCTGACGATATTCCGCAGAGTGTAATCGACAAAGCGGATTGTATCGTCGTTCTGCCGTCGGTACTCAAGCTCGCCTTCGGAATTGGCGGCAGTTACGGGCGGGGCGTGATGACCTGCCGCGGGGGCACGAACTTCCAAGGTCCCTGGGGTGCTCCAACCATGATGGCGCTCGAGGGCGGCAGCTTTGGCTTGCAGTTGGGAGGTCAGGCGACTGACTTCGTACTGCTGCTGATGAGTCCGCGGTCAGCCAACAACATCCTCACCAGCAAAGTCAAGTTGGGGGGTGACATCTCCGCTGCAGCGGGCCCGGTGGGACGAAATGCATCTGCCGAAACCGACGCAACACTGCGAGCCGAGATTCTCTCTTACTCTCGTGCGCGGGGACTGTTTGCAGGAATCTCTCTCGCCGGCTCCACCCTGCGCCCCGACAACGATGCCAACAAGCGTCTATACGGAAAAGCGCTTAGTGCCAAAGACATCGTATTCAATGGCGCGGCGGCACCGCCGAAGTCTGCGGAATTGTTGCTGGCGACGCTCAACAAGACGTCTCCCAAGAACAAATCGAACAACTAATGCGGTCCGGTGGGTGGTGAGGCGTTCTTCAAGTCGTTGATCGATCGCCCTTCAGAAGAACACTTGCAAAATAGGCCATCGCGTAGCTACGTGCGGGTCG
>JBEKGG010000295.1:0-5279 GCA_050012915.1 Terriglobales bacterium
CAGCCTGCAGATCAGACGCTGCGCGGAAAATGGTGGGAAGTCTATCAGGATCCGCAGCTCAACGCGCTGGAAGAGAAGATCAATATTTCGAACCAGAGCCTCAAAGCCGCGCAAGCTCAGTTTGAGCAGGCCCGCGCCACGGTGCGGTACAATCGCGCCGATTATTATCCAACTGTCACAGCGGGCGTTTCCGGGACACGCGAACGTTATTCCGGAAATCGTCCGCTGAACCTGACTCCGGGCACCGGCCAAACCGCAAATGACCTCGTCATTCCAGTCGACATGTCGTACGAACCCGACGTCTGGGGCAGAGTCCGGCGCACGGTTGAGGCTGCGCGCGAGAATGCGCAAGCTACCTTGGCTGACCTTGAATCGGTAAGGCTCAGCGTACATGCGGAGTTGGCGGTCGATTACTATCAAGCCCGCGACTTGGACGCCGAGGCACAATTGCTCGATTCGACCGTGGCCAGTTACGTTCGGCAGTTGGAACTGACCGACTATCGCTACAAGGGCGGCGTAGCGTCACAAGTGGATGTGGCGCAAGCGCAAACTCAGCTCGAGACCGCACGCGCGCAGGCCATTGACGTGCGCGAGCAGCGAACGCAGTATGAACACGCCATCGCCGTTCTTATCGGGGAACCCGCTTCAACCTTCACGCTGTCATTCGTCGCACTGAATGCGGTCCCGCCTGTAATTCCGCCGGGATTGCCCTCCGATCTGCTCGAACGCCGTCCTGATGTCGCCGCCAATGAACGCCTGATGGCATCGGCGAACGCTGGCATTGGCGTAGCAAAGGCCGCGTATTTTCCTTTGTTCAGTTTGATACCGAGCGCCGGGTTCGAAAGCACAACAATCGTAAACTGGCTTTCCGGACCGAGCGGCTTCGCCTCGGTGGGAGCTTCGGCGGTGGTGACTGCGTTCGACGTTGGACGGCGGCGCGCTGCCAGCGATCAGGCGCGTGCGGCTTACGATCAAGCCGTGGCCAATTACCGCCAGGACGTGCTCACCGCTTATCAGGAAGTGGAAGACAATCTTGCGGCTTTGCGCCTTCTGGAAGACGAATCCAAAACCGAAAGCGCGGCCGTGGCGGCTGCGGAACACTCGTTGGCTCTTTCAAATAATCGTTATAAGGGTGGCGTGACCACTTACCTCGAGGTGATCACAGCGCAAACTGCAGCGCTCGCAAATGAGCTCACCGCAGTGCAGATTTCCGGTCGTCGCATGGTTGCCAGCGTGCTGCTGATCAAGGCATTGGGAGGCGGGTGGGACGCTTCGAGTTTATCCACGGTGAAGATGGAGTCGCGTGCTCCGGTTCCGTCAGGTCAGTGAGGTTGGAAAGATAAATCCATCTCCGCAGAGTCGCGAAATCATTTCTTCGTTTTGGATTTCCTCGACAACCGACCTTTTTTCTTCTTCATGCTTCGACGGCGCTGCAGCTTTGCCCGCTTCGCCAGTTCGTCTTCTGAATACATGCTTCCGCGGCAGTTGGGCGCGCCGCAGAAACATAGCGACAGATCATTCAGATCGCCGTCGTATAAGTTGTAGTCGTAGGTAATTTCCTCGCCGGCCTGAATGTCCCGGGCTGCGATAATCCACACCTGGCCCTTGATCTCGTCGGCTTCGCAATTGGGATCGCAAGAGTGATTGATGAACGCCGCTACGCCTTCGCCATCGATAACGTGTTTTCCGTCGATCAGTCCGAACAAATAGGTGCGTGGATGGTCGTCGTAGAATGCGTCGGCTTGTTTGATGGTGATGCGCGGGCCGGTGTACTCCACGACCACCGCGCCCTTCTTGATGGGAGCGGTTGTGTGGCAGCCCTCGGAATCAATCTGGGAGCGGCGGATCACAAGGTGGTCCGGTCCAGCGGGCTTTCTTCTTGCGTCACGGTCAAACTTGCGAGGTGTAGGTCGAGGCATCGGTATCAGTGGGGAAAGCCTTAGCGTCTCTTGGAGGTTGAGAAAACAGAATAGCGGCTACCGTGGAACCGTGGCAAGCGCGCCTTTGGATCTGAAGGAGTGCGCCAGAATTTACCTGTTATTCATCTTGCGGTCACCTTTTCGTAACAGAATACGGCCTACACTACGACACCGAACGGGATAGGCCGATGCCTTGTTGGGTCTTTCCTTTCGCGTCGTACGTAGTCAAGTCTCAAACGGTTGCAATATGTCCGCGTGGCTTTCGGCATCGCGACAATTTGTCGCGCTTCCTTATTTCTTGATACAGGTCCTGTCGCATGAGGTTTGCGCAGTTTAGTGCCCGGAGAGTGGATGGGAACCCGTTCATGAAGCAGCTCATTTTTGTTGTCGAAGATGAGACCGAGATTTGTGAACTGGCGCAATGGTGCCTCGAAGAGGCGGGCTATGCGGTGCGTGTTTTTTCTACGTCCAATGTGATTCAAGAAGCGGAGGACTACCATCCTGCGCTCATGCTGATCACCATGATGATGCCGGACGGCAACGGACTGGATCTGTGCCGGCAGATCCGGCGAAATCGCGCACTGGCCAGAACGCCCATCGTATTTCTAATTCCGGAGTCCGCCGAGGAGCATCGTGCGCTGGCTCTCGAGTCTGGCGCCGACGACTGCATTGTGAAGCCTTTCAGCCCGCGTGAATTAGTTGCGCGCGTGCAAGCGGTTCTACGGCGTTTTACGCCCGCGGACGGTCGACCGCATATAGAGCCGGCCGACCTGGTCATCGACAGTTTAGCGATGAAGCTTTCGGTTCGTGGCAGCGAAGTATCGACGACGAGCTTAGAGTTTCGCCTCATCGAATATCTGGCGCGCCATCGTGGACAGGTGTTCACTCGCGATCTTCTCCTCGATGCAGTGTGGGGCGATACGCAATTCGTAACTCCGCGCAGTGTGGACGCGTGCATACGCCGAATCCGGGAGAAGATTGAGCCGGATCGCGCGAGTCCGACATATCTGAAAACCATTCGCGGCGTTGGCTATCGGCTGGACGCGGTTGCCGCCTGGCAACTCGCGCCCAACGACGGGTGCAACTGCCTGGCATGCACGACCCCGCTCGGCGCATCGCGCCTGGCGCACTCAACCGACCGCCGAAGAAGGCCTGCTTCGTAACACGAACTTGTATCCTGGTGCAAAGCCTTCTAAAAAAGTTCTTCTTGTTGCCTAAAATCTAGAAAACAAACGGCCGGGAATTTTATTGCCTCCTAGATCTATGGTTCTAAAGGTGGTTAGAGGTAAAATCTTGGAAACATTGGAGTTACTTTGGCTGCAACCGCTTGTTCCCGCTTTTCTAAGGCTGCAGCGTATGTATTAAGTGCTGTGTTTTCAATACGATGGATCTGTCGGGCCTAGATTGGGAATCGCGCATCGCCCCGAAATAAAAAACTCTCGTTTCTGCCTAAAATCCAGAAAACAAAGGACCGGGAATTTTTCTGCCTCCTAGATCTATGGTTCTAAAGGTAGTTGTGGGCAAAATCTTGGAAACATTGGAGTTACGGCGTTTTCTGGCTGGTTGCGGTTCCGTTTTTGGGAATTCGGGCAGGCCAGGCTCGGCGCAGGAGGTGCCAAGGGATGTGTTCGTTATCAGGATGTCAAAGATCGAATATTATCCTGTAGATAACATCTACGTTTTTATATTATCACTTGTGATGGGCTGGGTTCAAGAAGAAAGGGGATGGTGGCGGGGCGATTCCCGAATTGGAACGACGGCGGCGGATGCCAAGATTAGCAGCCGACGGATGAGGTCGAAAATCTGAGAATGGACACGAACCTGGGGCACTGGGCTGGCTCACATAGGTCCGGCGTCTTCGAACATTCGCGGCGCTGGCATTCTCGTCTCCCACCCTTTCCGCAAAGGGCGCGGAAAGAATGGGGCACCCTTTTTTATATGTGAATTAGAGTTGCAGTTTGATGGGTGGGTCACGGTGTTGTTGTTCCCACCTACAAAGAGCGTAAAGGTGGGCCAGCCTTGGTTTTCATCGCCGCCGCTCATTCTCTTGCTAGAAGTTGTACTTCAGGCCGAATTGCATGGTGCGGGGACGATGCGCGTCCACGGGATGCAGGAAGGAGCTGCCCTCCAGGCAACTGGGGTCGCCCGGAGAATTATCGGGGCCACCGTAGCAGGTGATGGTGTTGCTGCCGGTATTGCCCTTGTCCGGATCGTAGATGCGGAACTGGGTATGGTTGAAGACGTTGAATGCTTCCGCACGAAATTCGAGATTGCTGCCCTCGGTGATTTTGAAATGCTTCAAGAGAGCAACATCAAAGTTCAAACGGTTGGGATTGTTCATGAAATTGCGGCCAGCGTCTCCGAAAGTCAGACCGACGGGAGCGCTGAATGCGGCTGGATTGCCGAGGATAGGGCCGATACTCTCCGGGTTATTCGCTCCAAGTGGAGCCGTTCTGTGCGGATCTCCAATTACATCCGGGTAAGATCCGGCGCCCGTCCCGTTGGCGACGCCGGCGTTGTCGAGCACGGAGATGCCAGTGCTGCTGCCGCCGTTAATGATGCTGAAAGGCGTGCCCGTCTGAAAAACTGTGATTCCGGACAACTCCCATCCGTTCTCCATAGCGCGGACCCATCCCGATGAACTTTCCGGCATCGGTGTCGGTGTCGATTGCGTGGAGGCGGAGTCGTCGAAGCCGATATCCGAGAACCAATAGCGAAGTTTGTTGACGACGCTATCCAGCTTATACACGTAGCTGATATTCAGCAGATGGCGTTGATCAAAATTCGAACTGGCTTTGTTCGAACTGAGATCGTAGGAGTTGACGAGAGTGGTATCGGACCGATCGGAGGAGTCGTCGATGGAGTGGCTGTAGGTATAGGCGAGGCCGACGGTTAGAGGTCCGGTCGCGCGCCGTATGGTGAATTGGAGTCCGTTATAGTCGGAATTCGCCACGTTCTGCAGGGAGAAGATTTGTCCAAAGCCGGGGGCAAACTGGCGAAGGCTATTGGGATCGGGGAAGGTTTTGCCTGGCGTGCCAAAGCAGGCTGCCTCCAGATTGACGAAGTCCGTATTCGTGTTGTCCCAGATGACTCCGGCGGGATTCGACGGTGTCACAAACGTAAAGCTATTGCCGTTATAAGAATTGCAAATCGTGCTGGTAATCGGCTGACCGGGCGCAAGACCAAACGTCCCGAAAGGATTGTTGGTCGACACCGCCGGCACCAGTTGGTTAACTTGAAGTTCGGTGGTGAGGTGGGTTCCCTTGCTGCCAACGTAGCCAAGAGTTGTGACCGTATTCTTTGTGAGTTCGCGCTGCACACTCAAGCTCCACTGCTGGACGTAGGGCCAAATCGCTTGCG
>JBEKGG010000296.1:0-5277 GCA_050012915.1 Terriglobales bacterium
CAGAATTCTGCGGTGGGCTTCGCGTCGTCCCAAGCTTTCGCAATTGGGGCGCAGCCTGCCGCCTGGACTGCGATCATCTGCGGACGCTCTGCGCCGATCCAGCCCAGGTCTTGCATCTCTTCAAACGCTTTCCACATTCCGATCAAGCCGACTCCGCCTCCGGTGGGATAAATGATGGCTTGGGGCATCCGCCATCCCAATTGCTCAGCGACTTCGTAGCCCATGGTCTTTTTGCCTTCGACACGAAAAGGTTCTTTGAGCGTGGAGACATCGAACCAACCTTCTTTTTCTTTTCTCTCGGCAACCATGCGAGCACAATCGCTGATCAGGCCGTCGACCAAGGTGACGTTCGCACCATAGCTCTCACACTCGACGCGATTGGCGAGTGGCACATCTTTGGGCATGAAGATGTGGGCCTCAATCCCGGCTGCGGCTGCGTATGCTGCCAGCGCACTGGCCGCGTTCCCTGCCGAGGGAGCAGCCAACTTTTTCAGGCCGTATGATTTCGCCATGGTGACGGCGGCCGACATGCCACGAGCCTTAAAGGAGCCGGTTGGATTTAATCCTTCGTCCTTTATATAGATGTTGGGAAACTCGCGGGACCGCAGCATGGGAGTAAAACCCTCGCCCAGCGAAACAGGTTCAGCATCGGGAAGAACCTCGGCGTAGCGCCACATGGTGGGCGCGCGTCCGACAAGAGAAGCGGTCGTGAATTTGGATTTAAGCGCGGAGAGCTTGTAGCGAACGTAGAGCACACCCCCGTCTTTTGGGCAAACCGTTTGCGGACGAGTGGCATCAATCGATGCGCCACATTTCGTGCACTCCAGATGATCGATGCGGGCCACGATTAAAAGTTTAGCATTCGCACAGAATTTCTCTCTAATGGAGGCCGGACGTCCGGAGCCACGTAATTCGGTGCTATTTCTGTGGGAACTTGCTGTCGAGATCGAGATTCAATTCGAGCACGTTGACACGCGGTTCCCCGAGAACGCCCAACTGGCGCTGTTGAGTATGTTCGTCGACGAGACGCTTGGTTTGATCTGCAGAAATGCCACGTTGTTTCGCCACTCTCGGAATTTGAAACTCGGCGGCTGCGGAAGAAATATCAGGATCGAGTCCGGAGGCCGATGTTGTTACCAAGTCGACGGGCACCGGTTCGCCCGGATTATCCGCCTGGTTGGAGGCGACGTCGGTTTTCACCCGGTCGATCAGGTGTTGATTGGTGGGGCCGAGTTGGGAGCCGTTCGAATTCGTGGCGTCATATCCGTTGCCCGCTGCAGAGGGCCGCGAGTGGAAATAGCTGGGACCGACGAACGCTTGGCCGATGATGCGCGATCCCACGACTTTGCCGTTCTGCACAATCAGCTGACCATTGGCTTTGTCCTTAAAAAACAGCTGCGAAAGTCCCGTAACCGCCAAGGGATAAATGATTCCCAACAGAATCGTGGTGGCGATCGTCATCAGCACCGAAGTGATTAAATTCTTTTTCATAACTGTTCTCTTAGGCCATCCCCATTCGGGTGATGAGCACATCGATCAGCTTGATTCCTACAAACGGCACAATGATGCCGCCAACTCCGTAGATCCAGAGATTGCGGCGCAGAAGGACTGCAGCTCCCATCGGCCGGTACTTCACTCCGCGCAGAGCGAGGGGAATCAAGGCGACAATAATCAGAGCATTGAAGATGACAGCCGACAAAATCGCCGACTGCGGAGTCTGAAGGTGCATGATGTTTAGCGTATTGAGCACTGGAAACGTGGCGGCAAACATTGCGGGAATAATGGCGAAGTATTTCGCGACGTCATTGGCGATGGAAAATGTGGTTAGGGCACCGCGTGTCATGAGCAACTGCTTGCCAATTTCCACGATCTCGATGAGCTTTGTCGGATTGGAATCAAGATCCACCATGTTGCCGGCTTCTTTTGCGGCCTGGGTACCGGTGTTCATGGCGACGCCCACGTCAGCTTGAGCCAGCGCGGGAGCGTCGTTTGTACCATCGCCCGTCATTGCCACGAGCTTTCCCTGCTTTTGCTCACCACGAATTAAATCCATTTTGTCTTTCGGAGTCGCCTCCGCAAGGAAATCGTCGACCCCGGCTTCCCGCGCGATCGCGGCTGCGGTCAATGGATTATCTCCGGTAATCATGACCGTCTTGATGCCCATGGCGCGAAGCTGGTCGAAGCGCTCGCGCATTCCTCCTTTAACAATGTCTTTGAGATGAATCACGCCGAGAGCGCGGCGATTCTCGGCGACTACAAGAGGTGTTCCGCCTGATCGAGCGACGGTTTCGACGGCCGATTGAACTTCTTTGGGAAGAACGGTGCCGTGCTGATTGAGATATTTTGCGATGGCGTCTACCGCACCCTTGCGGATTTCGCGGCCATCCATATCCACGCCCGACATGCGGGTTTGTGCGGTAAAGGGGATGAATGTAGCTTCCTGCGAAGCCAATTCCCTGCCCCGCAAGCTGTAGCGTTCTTTCGCCAACACAACAATGGAGCGGCCTTCGGGAGTTTCGTCCGCCAACGAAGAAAGTTGTGCAGCGTCGGCCATTTGCGCTTCGGTGATTCCGGGCGCAGGCAGGAATTCCGAGGCTTGCCGATTTCCCAGAGTGATGGTTCCGGTCTTGTCGAGCAGAAGGGTGTTGACGTCGCCGGCAGCCTCGACCGCACGGCCTGACATGGCCAACACGTTGTGTTGCACCAGGCGATCCATGCCGGCGATTCCGATGGCGGAGAGAAGCCCGCCAATGGTCGTCGGAATCAGACAAACCAGCAAGGAGACGAGCACAAACACCGTTTGAGGCGAACCGGAATAAATTGCGAACGGCTGTAAGGTGACGACGGCGAGCAGAAAAATAATGGTCAACCCGGCCAGCAAAATATTCAAAGCAATTTCGTTGGGTGTCTTCTGACGCTCGGCTCCTTCAACGAGAGCGATCATACGATCAAGAAACGTTTCGCCGGGGTTCGAGGTGATCTTAACCTTCAGCCAATCTGAAAGCACACGCGTGCCGCCGGTCACGGCTGAACGATCGCCGCCAGCTTCGCGGATTACTGGCGCGGATTCCCCGGTGATTGCGGATTCGTCGACCGAAGCTACGCCTTCGAGAATTTCGCCGTCGCTGGGGATGAACTCGCCGGCAATCACTTTCACCAAATCGCCGGAGCGCAGCTTGGAACTGGCGATCTGTTCGGTCATTCCGTCGGGCAGGAGACGCGTAGCAATTGTCTCGGCTCGGGCCTTGCGCAGAGAGTCGGCTTGCGCTTTTCCGCGGCCTTCCGCCATGGCCTCCGCGAAATTGGCAAACAGGACTGTGAACCAGAGCCAGAGTGTGATCTGAAGATTAAAACCGAATGCTCCCTGATGCCCGAGTGCGTCGCGAATCAGCAGAATCGTCGTCGCCACGCTGCCGACTTCGACCACGAACATCACAGGATTCTTCATCATGTTCCGCGGATCCAGCTTCACCAGGGAATCCAAGAGCGCGCGGCGCACGATTTTCATGTCCCAGATCGATTTCGATTTCTTCTCTACCATAGTTCCTCAGAAAGTCTTGCCGACTGACATCAACAGGTGCTCGAGTATGGGCCCCAGGCTCAATGCCGGAAAAAATGTAAGGGCTCCGACGATCAGAATCACGCCCACCAGCAACACGCTGAACAATGGCGTGGTCACGGGAAACGTGCCGAGTGACGGCGGGACGTATTTCTTCTTTGCCAGATTTCCGGCGATCGCCAGCATAGGAATGATCATGAAAAACCGCCCGATTAGCATGGTCATTGCGCCAGCCGTGTTGTACCACAGAGTATTTCCGTTCAGTCCCGCGAAGGCCGAGCCGTTGTTGCCTGCCATCGAAGTAAAGGCGTACAAGATTTGCGTTAAGCCGTGAGGACCGGCATTGCTGATGCTGGAGGTGCCAAATCCCTCCACGGACGAGATGGCGGCGAGCGCCAGAATCACGAGAGGAAAAACTAGCGTGACCAGCATGGCCATCTTCACGTCGTAGGCTTCGATTTTCTTGCCCAAATATTCCGGTGTGCGGCCGACCATAAGTCCCGCGATGAAAACGGCCAGGACAACATAAATAAGAATGCCGTAGAGGCCGGCACCGACGCCCCCGAAAACGGTTTCGCTGAGCATGATGTTGGCCAGCGGAACCATTCCACCGAGCGGAGTGTAAGAATCGTGCCAACTGTTAATCGCTCCGCAACTGGCGTCGGTCGTAACGGTCGCAAACAGAGCGGAGTCGGCGATTCCGAAGCGAACTTCCTTGCCTTCCATGTTGCCGCCAGGCTGCAACGCGCTCACTTCCTGATCTGCGCCCTTGAGTAAAGGATTGCCACGAGCCTCCGCCCAATATGCCGTTGTAACGCCGCACAGGAATAGGAAGGCCATGGCTGCCCATACCGCCCATCCGTGACGCTGCGCTCCGGTCATGCGGCCGAGAGTGTAGGTTAAGCCTGCGGGGATGACGAAAATCGAAAGCATCTGCAAATAATTGCTGAATGGCGTGGGATTCTCGAACGGATGGGAACTGTTGGCATTAAAAAAACCGCCGCCGTTTGTGCCCAGCATCTTGATGGCTTCCTGGGACGCGACCGGGCCTTGCGCAATGGTCTGATCCGTTACCGTGTCCATCACCGGCTTGCCGTCGGGGCTAACCATGGGCTTTCCATCCGCCCCGGTTTTCTGGACTTGCTGCGACTCAACCAGCTTCACCGTGTCATACGGCTTCAGATTCTGCACGACGCCTTGAGAAACCAGGGCCAGCGCGTAGACCATGCACATGGGGAGCAGCAGCCAGAGTGTGGCGCGGGTCATGTCGACCCAGAAGTTGCCGATAGTTTCTTTTTCTCTCCGCGCAATTCCGCGGACAAAGGCGATAGCCAGTGCGATGCCGACGGCCGCCGAAGTGAAGTTGTGATACGCGAGTCCGGCCATCTGGGTGAGATAGCTCATGGTGGCCTCACCCGCATAGTTCTGCCAGTTGGTGTTGGTGGTGAAAGAGGCTGCCGTATTGAACGCCAACTCTTGCCCCAGCGCGCCGAACTTCTGCGGATTCCACGGCAGCCACTGTTGAACTCGTTCGATCAGATAGAGAAGCAGCATGGAGACGCCACTGAATAGCAGCATGGCGGCGGCATATTCCGTCCAGCGCATTTCGTGGTTCTCGTCGACGCCAGTCACGCGGTACAACAAACGCTCAAGTGGCCGGGCGATTGGATCAAGGAACGTGCGCTCGCGGTTGAAAATCCGGGCCATGAATATGCCCA
>JBEKGG010000297.1:0-5250 GCA_050012915.1 Terriglobales bacterium
CTGCCGCGACATCTCGCGACGAAGAACGATGCGTTGTCTCGGGGTGACCGTCACGTTACGGCTTGGGCACACCGGTTCGCAGAAGCCGCACTCAATGCAATGCGAAGCGGAATGAACGTCTTCGATCGCTGGAGTGGTTTTGAGATTCTTCAGGTGAATATGCGGATCGTGGCTCAGCAAGATATTTGGGGCCAGGATTCCGTGCGGATCAAGAAGCTGTTTTGCGCGCCACATCAGGTCCGTGAGCTTGTCGCCCCATTCGCGCCGGACAAAAGGAGCCATGTTGATTCCGGTTCCATGCTCCGCCTTCAATGAGCCGTCATATTTATCCACCACCAACTCAACGAGGTCACGAATGAAGGCGTCGTACTGCTTCCGGCTCGCGTCTTCGCTCAGTTGCGCAATCATCACGAAATGCAGGTTTCCGTAAGCAGCATGTCCTGCAGCCGAAGGTTCATATCCGTGTTTGGCAAGAAGAGCGAGCAAATCACGCGTAGCATTCGCCAGTTGTGCAGGTGGAAAGCAAACGTCTTCGATGATGAGGTTCGTGCCTTGCGGACGCATTTCGCCGACGATGCCGAGGAGACCATCACGAATATGCCATGCAAGCTCAATGGCTTCGGCTTGGCGAACGAATTCCAACGGCTGCAGCATTTTCACATCGCGCAAAGCGTCTCCAACCCTGTTCTCGATCGCCTCAAGTTCCTGGTCGCTATCGAAGCCGAATTCAACCAGGAGGGCCGCGTTCTTCGGATCAAGATCTTTCCAATACTTCGGCGTGCCTTTCATCAGTTTGGAGGCAGCGGTCAGGGATGAAGCAACCATCAGCTCGACTGCTTGCGCTCCCAGTTCAACCAGCTTTCCGACTTGCGCGACCGCCGCGTCGATGGTGTCGAATGGTAGCCATGCCACGGTCGTTTTTGCGGGTAAGTGATAAGTCTTGTAGACAGCCTCGGCCACGAAGCCGAGCGTGCCCTCTGACCCAACCATCAAGCGGCGCAGGATTTCTACGGGCGTTTCACCGTCGAGGAACGCGTGCATGGCATATCCATTGGTGTTACGGATGCCATACTTCCGGGCAATTCGGTTAGAGATTTCGTTGTCTGCAAGAATCTCCTCGCGGATCTTCAACAGTCCCGCCGCCATTTCTGGCTCGGACGCAGCAAAGTGTTCCTCAGCGTGAGGGTCTTCGGTATCGATAATCGTGCCGGTCGTAAGCACGATTTTCATGGCGACGATCGAATGGTACGAATCGATCGCTGGCGGGCAACGCATGCCACCCGCGTTATTGGCCAACAGGCCACCGATGGTTGCGGCGTTAAAGCTCGCAGGATCCGGCCCCATGCGGCGGGCGTATGGCTTCAACACTTCGTTAATGCGCCCAAGTGTCGTGCCAACATTGCAGCGAATCCGCGAACCGTTGTCCTCGACTTTCCAGCCGCTCCAATGCTGTCTCACATCGATCAGGATGTCGTCGCCTTGCGATTGGCCATTTAAGCTGGTCCCGCCCGCCCGGAAGGTCGCGTGGCGACCTCCGCCAATGCAATATTGAAAAATGGCGGCTACGTGATCGCTGTTCTTTGGTTGTACGATGACTTTCGGGATATACCGGTAAGGGCTGGCATCCGATGCATAGCGCACCAAGTCGCTGACGCGATGCCGCACCAGATCCTCGCCAAGTATGTCGATCAGATCAGCCTTAAGCTCTTCAGGAGTTCCCCCAACAAGCTCTTCGTCTACAGCATCCGAGCAGGGCGGTACGTCCGGACGACCGAGGAGTGTGGGGTCTGCTGATAGGAACTTATGCATGATGTTCTCCGTTGCCGACGGCTTGCATGATCTGACCCATTTCCATCGCGTTGCTCGAGGGAATTTCCTGCAGTGATATGGCTAGCTGATCCGTCGGGATACAGGCAAGGCCCTGGAACATCGACCACAGTTGTTTCAGCATCTCGGTCTTGTCGGCATCGGTGTGACCACTCCGCAGAACACAGTTCAATGCTGCAGTGGAAGCCGCTTCACCCGCCGCATATCCCGAACCCTTGGGATAGGAGAGGAAGACCACACGAACGAAATTGTTGGGAACTTTCATCACGGTGGTATGAATCCGCGTGATCTCCTTTGCGATCTTCGCCTTCTTCTCTTCGGACACAAATCCATCTTGCGTGATCACGGTGTACAACGGCATAGGCATACCCTCCTGACGAGAAGCCGCAGACTCTACGAGTGTCCGTTCGGAACCGGGATCAATTTCTTGTTTACAAACTCTTCAATGCCCAAGCTGGGACTCCTCGCACTTCTCTAGGGAGGACTTGTGCAAGAATCGTGCCAGTCACTTTTCTTTTGAATCCGTGAGTAACCGCTTTGAAAATTGAATGGTGGAAATCGCAGAAGCAGACAGATCCATCAGCCCGCAGTCAAAGTGGTGACAGTGTCAATAGCGCGTCAATCATTGAGCACGGGGTGCAAAAAGTTGGGGCTGATTTGCGTGTCTTATGAAGTGCGTGCGAATTCTTAGAGGTTAATGCTGGAGGTCGCCAACCGTGGTGCGAAGGGTGTTGCTCTGGGCGGTCGATGTGGTGCTACTTGAACGGATGTGCAGGAGGGGCGCAGCTTTCGCTGCGCCCCTCAACTATTACAGCGTCGACTCTAACCACTCAGCTGCTCACTTGACGTTGTAGATCACCGCGTTAACGTTCGTGTTTCCTCCGCTATCGATTCCGGTCACCACAAACGTGTGCAGCCCTCTGCTGGACGTATCGACGCTGCCAGTGCAGGACAGCCCTTTAGAAGTTTGGGTGCAGGGGAGGTTCTCAACGCCCGAATTCTGAGTGCAGGTTGCCGCCGTCAGATAGGGCCCCGTGGGGTTGGTTGTAGGTTGAGAGGTGAATGGATTGTTGCACGTGTACGCGGCTTGGACTGATTGTCCTTTGCTGTACGTCGTGAAGGTTGGCGAGCTGATTTGGATTCCGGGAGGCGCCTCGCCAGGGGTGTCATAGGTTGCTACCCAGCATGAAGCTCCGCCTCCGCTGCCGCCGGTGGTGTGACCTTCATCGATAAAGAAGCTCGCGATCTGGTTGCTCTGGAATAGCGGACCAGACGTTGGAGGTGTGCACGGCGATGTCGCAACGGGCCCTGTGCCCTTGAGGAATCCAGGGAATGGATTCAAAAGGCCGAAAACCCCGGGGTAGACAAAGAACGGGTTTTCAGATTGCAAGAACTCGAAGTCGGTGCCGAGGGTTGCAAAGAAATTCTGCTCCGTAGCCGAGCCGCAAGTTCCGCCAGGAGAATTGGGGCAGGTAACCGCGAACATGACCGCTGCGTCCGTACCCGAGTTCTCGGCATTCTCATAAACGAAGCAACGCGCGGGCCAGAAGTTTTTCTGCACCAGGGCATCGCACGCCGATTGAGACATCAGAATAGGCTGCACCTGGACCACGGGTTGCGGGTACTGTTGCGTCAGCTGCGCCGTGTAATCGTAGACATTCTGTCCCGCTGCATTGGGAAAGGAAAGCGTAGCCGGTGCCTGTGTTGTCACCACGGCGGTCTGAGCTTGCGGGGTGAATGTCCAGCTCAAAATATCCTGATTGTCGTCCCCGCCTCCGGTTGCGGCGGTGAACCCTACCCAGGCGTTACCGTTATTCAAACCAAGCGTGGTCAAGTCGAACATCACGCCACCAGGAAACAAGTCAACGTTATCCAACGTGACGTCCAGCAACTTGGTGGCCGGGCCCGAGTAGTTAATCGTCACGGAATGGATGTTGCCATCGGCCATCGTGCTGGGCAGATTTGCGTTGACCGCTATACTGCACGATGGGTCCACGCTGTTGGGCAGAGTTCCCGAGCAGTTCTGAATCGTGATGTCGTTGTTGTTGGGGTCGATACCCTGATTAAAGTAGGTGTTGAACTCCACCACCAGACTGTTCGGGATGCCTCCGGTAGCCGGTGCGCAACCGGCGACACTATCGTCGCCAAATCCGATGCCGCAACCGTCCGGGCCCAATGCATTCGTTCCTGGAGGAGGGGAATTCTGAATCACGAAGGCAATGCCGTCCGCCGGCCCGTAGCTGGTATTGGCGCCGCTTAACTGAAATGTGAAGGTCGTGGAAAATGTTCCTGTACCCACTGGCTGTTGAGTGCTGAACCAGGCCGAACCCGACGTGTCCGTCGAATTTGGCGTAAGTCGCAGTACGGTCCCTGATCCTGAAACTGCGGTGTAGAAACCTGGGTACCCTGAATTTGGGGGTGTACCGTTCAGCGCCAGGCAAGCCTGGTTTGCAGTATTCGAGAAATTCGGAACATAATTCGGCGAAGGAATTGGGCATTGCGCCCAAGCTTTCGTACTTCCCCCGACGAGCGCAAAAGCCGCGATCGCGGCGACCACCACCAACTTCATGATTCCTGTTTTCATAAGTCCCCTTCTAGACTTTTAACCGCACGCTGGACTACCAGGCGTAGGTTTGAATTTTGTCGCACGAGTCCGAGCAATGAAACGCACCCGGCAGACAGTCCGGCACACGTCACCGCGCGCGATTTTACCGCTTGGACTTGAAACGAAAGAACTGGGATAAAACTCGGAAGTCTGAGACTCGCCGTCTCCGATTTCCTGGGGGGAGGAAAGATCCCGCCGATCTTACCTGCTCAAATGCCGATAGTCAATGCAATTCCGGCTCTGGTCGTGGCATTTGACTTGCCTGCCGGGGGGACGTAAGATTTTTGCGCCAGTGATCGGCCAAACTATTTCGCACTACCGCATCCTCGAAAAACTCGGCGGTGGCGGGATGGGCGTAGTCTACAAAGCCGAAGACACAACCCTGCACCGCTTTGTCGCACTAAAGTTCCTGCCAGAAGAGCTTGCCCGAGATCGCCAGGCGTTGGACCGGTTTCAGCGTGAAGCCCAGGCCGCCTCAGCCCTCAACCATCCGAATATTTGCACTATTTATGAGATCGGGCAGCACGAGAATAAGCCCTTCATCGCCATGGAGTTTCTCGATGGTCAGACCCTGAGGCATCTGGTTATCGGGAGGCCTTTGGATCTTGACCAACTGCTTGAAGTCGCCATAGCGGTCGCGGATGCGCTCGACAATGCACACGGCGAAGGAATTATTCATCGCGACATCAAGCCTGCAAACATTTTTGTCACTCGTCGCGGGCTGGCCAAAGTGCTCGACTTCGGTCTGGCTAAAGTTGTCGGCCGCAGAAGCGATGTGATCGACGCCAGCGCTACCGCGATCAGCGATGAGCATCTGA
>JBEKGG010000298.1:0-5245 GCA_050012915.1 Terriglobales bacterium
AGTTGTAACCTTCATGTACCTCGCGGGCTTGCAGACTGTCTTTCAGAATGTCATGCGCAAAGTCTCGCGGCGTCATAAGCGAAAGGTCGCGCGTAAAAGGGAGCAGCAGAACTGCGTCGACGCCAGTCGCCTCGAGCAGACGCACTTTCTCGGGCGTGGGAGTGAGCAGCTTCAGCGTAGATTCAGGCCGCAGAATCCGCACAGGATGCGGCTCGAACGTGACCGCCACGGACTTGCGTCCTTGCGCCCGCGCGCGGGACACAATGTTTGCCAGTACCGTCGTGTGAGCGCGATGAACGCCGTCAAAGTTGCCCACGCTCAACAAGGTGGGTCCAAAGCCGGCAGGAATTTCGTCGAGTTTATAAAAAGTCTGCATCGCTCATGTGGTGCGGACGCGCCGCGCCAAACAAACTAAATCTCAAATTCCAGTTTCATGCCATCGTATGAAAGCCGCACGTTTGGCGGCAGTGAGGCGTTGGTAGCCTCGTGCGGCAGGTCGTGACAAATATGGGTAAAAAAAGCGCGTTTGGGTTTGAGCCGTTCGACGATGCGCAAAGAGTTCTCGACGGTGGAATGCGTAGGATGCGGAATGTGCCGCAACGCGTCCAGAAAAAGGATGTCGAGATCCTCCAGCTTCGCAAGCGAGGCCTCTGGGATAGAACTATGATCGGTCAGATAAGCCGCGCTGCCGAAGCGAAAGCCATCAATCTCAGTGTCGCCGTGAATCACCGGGACTGGCTCGAAGCGGGCGCCGAACAGATCGATCGGACCGTTGAACGGCTGAAGCTCGACCTGAGCTAATCCTCCGTACTTGTAGTTCGCGTCGAAAATATACCGGAACGTGTTGCGGATGAAATCCGCCGCCGCTGGCCGTGCGTAGAGCGGGAGCTTGTTAGGCCTGTGACGAAAGCTGAGCGGGCGTAAATCGTCCAGGCCGAGGATGTGATCGGCATGGCTGTGAGTGAAGAGCACGGCATCAAGTTTGCGAATCTGTTCGCGGATGGCTTGCTCGCGGAAATCGGGCGTGGCATCGATGAGCACAGTCCTGCCGCCAAATTCGACCAAAATAGAAGGTCGGGTCCGGCGGTCGTGCGGATCGGAAGAATGGCACACGGCGCAATCGCAGCCAACGGTCGGCACACCCATGGATGTGCCGCTGCCCAGAACCGTGAGCGTAGCCTTCATCACTTGATGGTAGCCGCACTCGATGCCGGATTCTGCGGCGGATGGGCCAGTGTGTTGGTTACTTCAACGTAGGCCATGCGAAGTTCGTAAAGACAATTTTGCAGAAAGTTTTCCTCGGTGCTGGTCAGATTGCCTTTGGTTTTCTCCGATAGCAGACTCAACGTGTCGATGGTCTGGCGCGCTCCAATCAGGTCAACCCGTGGCTGGCCGCCTTGCTCGTGCATCAGGCCGAGTTGCAGCATGGCAGACATGTATAGCGATGCCATAAAGCGCTCGAACGTCATCTCCAGTTCTTTGCTGGAATGTCCGCTAAGTTCCACTCGCGCGTCGAGATCTTTTGCTGATCTCCGGTATGCGTCCGCCTGTTCTTTCTGCTCAGCGGCCGTGGGAGCGGGCGGCGCGTCCGATTCCTCCTGTGGTGGAGCAATGGCGGGTTGGGCGACCGGAGCGGTTGGAGGAGTGGGCGTCGCGCTGGAGACTTGCTCTTGAGAGACCTCTTGGCGAATTTCGCCTTCGGGTGTAAACAAGCGGCGATCAGTGACGGTAAAGCTTTCCTGCTTCTTTTCAGCCATAGATTTTCCCTTCAATGCTTACAGGTTTTCGCGTTGGAATATTTCGGAAAACGGCAGAGCCGCGACGGACAGCCGCGTACTGCCCACTTGAAATTGCTTGCCCGGGGCCGCGAGTTCGCGCCGAATATAACCCAGCGCCACGTGGCGCTCGCCACTGGCAAGGGGCAGGGAAGCGACACTTGTAATCTCGCCGACATCGCGGCCATCGGCCTGGATTTTCATACCAACACCGGGCAATGAACCATCGACCTCGAACCCGGTAAACTTGCGATGCACGTTGCCGCGAGAGCGAATTCGCTCTACGATCTCCTGCCCGATATAACATCCCTTGCTGAAATGCACCGCGCGCAACTGCTCAGTTTCCTGCGGCAAATCTCGCTCGCGGATGTCTTGTCCGTAGCGCGGAATCCCTGCTGCAACGCGCAGCGACTCCAATGCTCTGACGCTCACCCGGACCGCGCCGGCCTTGGTGAGCGCGGCTTCTGTGGACGCCACTTGGTCGGGCGGCAGCCACAACTCATAAGCCTCGATGCTCGCATTGTCTCCACGCACGACGGTTACTGCAATGTTGTGCCAAGTCACATCTAGAAATTGCAGCGGCTCGAGTTTCGATACTTCAAATCCAGCCGCCTGTAAAACTTCACGCGACTTCGGTCCCATAATCCCGATCGCCGTGAGTTTGTCGCCCATATTCGCGACTTCGACATCGTCCATGATGATGTAGTGATCGAAGGTCGCCAGCAACTTCTCTGACTGCGACTTGTCGGTGTCGATCATCAGCGAATCGCCCCGATTGTAGGCATAGAGATCGCCCAGAATGTGTCCCTGGGGATTTAGCAGAAACGCATAGACGCCGCTTCCGACGGCAAGGTCGCGGATATTATTCGTGACCATGCCATTGAGCCAGCGCACCCGATCGCCGCCGGTAAGGGCGATTTTTGCCCTTGAGCTAAGGTCGCAAAATCCGCAACTCGACAGCAGCGCACCGAATTCGGAACGTAGATCTCCGAACTCCGTCACTGGGGAAGCTGGGTTGCCATGAAATATACTCGACGCCATACGATCACCTTTGATTATACAAGGTGAAAGCAGGACAGGCTCCTCGCTGGCGGCGCAGTTCTTTGCGCGGCGCTTCCACGTGCCTAAGCAAATCTCACTTCGACTGTGTTACCTTTTTGCGCGTGAGTTCTAAGAAAAGAATCGCAATTATTCCCGGAGATGGCATTGGAAAAGAAGTCATCCCTGAGGCCGTCAAGGCGATTGCTGCGTCCGGCGCCAGCGTCGAAACGTCGCAGTTTGATTGGGGCGCCGACCGCTATCAGGTGGATGGAGTCACGGTGCCGCCCGATGGTTTCGTCATGCTGGAGCGCGACTTCGATGCCATCCTGGTTGGCGCTTTTGGTGATCCGCGCGTCGCCTCAAATATTCATGCCAAAGAAATCCTGTTAGGCATGCGCTTCAAAATGGATCTCTACGCTAACGTACGTCCTGTCCGTCTGCTCGATGCCGCTTTGTGTCCGCTCAAAGGGATTGAACCCAAGCATATCGACTTCGTTGTGATCCGTGAAAATACCGAGGGCGTTTACACCGACGCGGGCGGTGTATTTAAGCAAGGCACGCCAGATGAGATCGCCGTGCAGGAAGACATCAACACCCGCAAGGGCGTCGAGCGGATCATTCGCTTCGCGTTTGAATACGCTGAACGCCATCCCAAGCTGGACGGCAGTCCGCGCAAGCGCGTGCTCATGTGCGACAAATCCAATGCCATGACTCACGCCGGCGGGCTCTGGCAGAGGGTTTTCAAAGAAGTGAGCGGCGAGTATCCGCAAATCAAACCCGAACACATGTATGTGGACGCGCTCTGCATGCAGATGGTACGCGACCCGCGGCAGTTCGACATCGTTGTCACGAATAATATGTTTGGGGACATCATTACCGATCTCGCAGCCGGCCTGCAAGGCGGGCTGGGCATGGCCGCCAGCGGAAATATTCATCCTGGAAAGACATCGATGTTCGAGCCAGTCCACGGTTCGGCGCCGCCGATTGCAGGGAAGAACATAGCCAATCCGTTTGGCGCAATCCTCACGGCAGCGATGATGCTCGGGCACCTGGGTCTGACCGAAGAAGCAAAGAAGATCGAAGCCGCCGTACTCGAAGCCGTGCGGCAAAAGCGCACCACGCAAGACATCGGCGGAGCATTGGGAACAAAAGAAGCTGGCGATTGGGTGGCCAACACGATCGCGAACCACGGAACGAGATAGCGCTTTCATGCGGTTGCGTATTTCTTTGCCTACGGATCGGCTGGAAGCCGCTTCCTTGCTTGACTCGTGTTTCGCACGGCTCGAAGCCGTGCGCTTCCACGATGTGCCGACGGATGATTGGGCTACCGTGCGCATTTTCTGATCACGTTAATCTCGAAAATAGAGCCACGATGAAGAATCCAACGAAAGCACCAAACCATCGCACAACCGTGGAAGGGCACGGCTTCAGCCGTGCCGATAAGTCGTCCTATGCGACCGGCTTTAGCCGCTGTGGCGCCTCGTCAAGACAAAATCCCGGATAAGCGGATGAGTACCGATAGTCTTGTGGTCTTTCAACCAGCCTTGCTCGAATGGGATTCGAACGGATGTAGTTCCGATGCATCTCATAGTCGAAGGCGTCACGAATGCGATGGTTCGTGAAACTGCGTTCCCATATTTCCATTACTGATCCCGTTTCTTTCATGAACCGATGCGAATATCCACCCTTGATGAATTGCATCGAGCGCTCCAGCGCAAGCGTTGGTTTGGGAGCGAGGAGCAGATGGATGTGGTCGGGCATTAAAACAAATTCGTAGAGCTGGAATAGTCCGCGAGCGCGATATCCAAAAAGGGTTTCGATAAACATCGTCGCAGCCTGATCTGACTTGAAAAGCGGTCTTCGCTCCCAAGTAACGGAAGTGACAAAAAACTTACGATCTGCAAAGTTATCCACGGCCAGCGGCTGGAAGCCGCTTCCTCCTCAGCTGCTTTTCGCACGGCTGAAGCCGTGCGCTTCCACGATCGGTCAAGAATCTATTCTCCGCTGTTCTGAGCTATGGGGATGTGACCAGGCTCACAGGCGGGCATGCGTTTTTCCGGAAACGCAATGCAAAAGGCTTATCCACGTCGATCCGCGCAAATCCGTGGCCACGAGTTCTCAATTAAACATCGCTCTCAATCTTCGCAAACCCGCCAGTGCGGCCACGTACCTCTTGTCCATCGAATAGGCAACTGCGTAGCACTCTCTCGCCTTCTGCCAATTTCGCTTGTGCTCATAGACGCGGCCTAAATTGAAATGGGGATAAGGACGCGCCTCATAACGTGGCGCAATCATGGCTTTTTCAAACCAGGGGATGGATTCATCCCATTTCTCTTGTTCAATCAGGTAAGCCCCGATATCGTTGTAAGGATTGCCAAACTCCGGATCAACTTTGATCGCCTGCAGGCACTCGGCGATGGCACGCTCGT
>JBEKGG010000299.1:0-5231 GCA_050012915.1 Terriglobales bacterium
ACCGTTCTTGGCTTCATCGCGTCTGGCCTCGCGCTCCGCGAACACTACCGGACCGATTTGTCTCCCTGCAGCATCAACGAGCACTGGGACTGCGGCATCGTCAACCACAGTCCATTCGCCGTGTTGGCAGGCGTTCCGGTCGCGGTCATCGGAATGGCTGGGTATGTGTTTTTGGCCTTGCTCGCGGTCAAGCGCGCTTACCTGTTGTTTCTCGGCGCGGCTTTGATCGGCCTGTCATTTTCGCTTTACCTGGCACATGTGGAAGCTAGTATTTTGGGCGTGTGGTGTATCTATTGCGTGGCTTCGCTAGCGGTAATCTCTTTGCTGACTCTGTTGGGACTTGGAACAGTTTTGCTCTCACGCATCCGCAGTGCGGATACGGTACATTAAAATAGGTCAGGCACTCTTCCTAAATTATGAAAAGAATCTTGGGTATATTTGCTTTCCTGGTTGCCATGTTTGCTTCGGTGGCTTTCGGGCAGGACTCGGTGAATCCGGCCCTGCGTCCACCGAAAGGCGCGCCGATCGCCATCGTGGTTTTTGAGGATCTGCAATGTCCGCAATGCCGGCGTCAGGCTCCGGTGGTCGCGCAAGCGGCCAAAACTTATAAGATTCCCGTGGTTCGCCACGACTTCCCCTTGCCCATGCACAACTGGTCGTTTCAGGCAGCGGTGATTGCGCACTATTTCGACAGCCGTTCCCGCGACCTCGGTTTAGAGTTCCGCGATTATATCTTCGAACATCAGCCCGAAATCTTTCCCACCAATCTTCGGCAGTTCGCGGACAAATTTGCCGCCGATCATAAAGTGGATTTACCTTTTGTGGTCGATCCTCAGGGGAAGTTTGCTGCCGAAGTTAAGGCCGAACAGGAATTGGGCAAGTCGCTGCAACTGGAGCATACGCCGACCATTTATGTGGTGAGCAGCAAATCCAAGAGCCATCCTTTTATTGAAGTGAAAGAGCCGAGCGATCAGCTTTTTCAGACGATCGATGCCATGAAAGCAGAGTAGTGTCGTTCACGAGAAGGAGAGTGTTTTTATGGCTCTAAGCTTTGCCAAAGATATTCGGCCGCTGTTTCGCGACAGTCCCGACGTAGAGACGATGAAGGATTTTGGTCTCGATCTATCGTCGTTCGCCGAAGTTAAAGCGCAGGCGGAAGAAATTTACAAACGACTGCTCGACGGCAGCATGCCTTGTGACGAGGCTTGGCCAAAGGATCAGATTGCCCGATTCAAGCAGTGGATTGACGAGGGCATGGCTCCTTAGCCTTATCCTCTTTCGAAAGCGTGCTTCTTCTCCAGCTCTTCGAGCGCCGCGCGCGTATCTGCCTCAAACTTCGGCGCCTGGTCCATCAATAATGGATTCGCCGTGGCCCACTCTTTGTCCAAGTGGATTAGACCCTGCGCCTCAAGCTTCCCGGCAACCTCCAGAATATGCTGCGGCGATGTCTCAACGTACATGGCTTCGGCGGGATCGCCGAGCCAAACCCTGCCGCCAACCAACCGCGTCTGCCAGTACACCTTTCGCGAGAGCAGCAACGCGATGTCTTCGTCGCTGGCCTTGCCGAAGATCCATTTACTGTGCTTGAAATCGTAATGACGGCTGGAAAACTGCACTGGCACGAGCTTGCCCGACTTCACGAACTCCAGTTGTCGGCGGTCGACTTCCTTGCGCAGTGCGTTGATGACCGGGTCTTCTACGTCCGTCGGCTCAAGCGACGGTAAAATCTCGCGCACGGTCGCCGAAAGATTCACCGCAACCAGGGCATGCAAATCCGAGGAGTTTTCCAGGCGGAGGTCGGCGTGCAAAAAGAAAAAATCCGCTCCCGAAGTAGATTTGCGAAAAGGCCATTGCAGATGAAAGGAAAGTGGCAACCCCGCCATGGTGACGTAGATTTTCTTGTGTTGGTTTCCGTTATCTGCGTTCATGTCCACAGAATATCAAAAAGGAATTTCGTCGATATTCTACCGCGAGCGGGGGTTGCGGCGACAAAATCGGTATGAGGAAGGCAACAGAATTCGCCTTCTCATTCCACTATTACTTTTGTGATTCGTATCCGACGAGATGCCTGCGAATAAGAAAGGCGGCCCTGGAGGCCGCCTCACGGAGAATCGAAAACCGAAGCTAGTTACCGTCCGGCCGCTGCGCTCTTGGCCAGCCCAGTCGAAGCGATCGCGCCACTCGCAGTCAGCGCGGCGATTTTCGCCACCACATCAGCCATGCTGCGTCCGGTATCGGTATTCGCATCCACGGCGGGATGGCCTTCGCCGTCGGTATGCATGACCAGAACGCGCGTGGCCGACTGCGTTTTCTTGATGACATAAGGCAAGTGGTGCCGATCGTTTCGGGTCAAGGTGGGACCAAGAATAACCAGGTCGAACGCGCCTCGGCGCGCCGCTTCGTCAATCGCCTTGCGGCCGACGGCCGTCTCTACCTGATGTCCTGCCTTCTGGATGGAAACTGCTTGTGAGGCAAGTACTTCTGCGTCGCCCTCACCATAGAGAATCTTGAGCTGAAACGACTTTTCACCTTTTGCCATATAGTGTTTCGAGCCAGCCTTTCTTGCCGCTGAGTTTTCACGGTAGCAATGGCAGGGCGATAAGAGAACGTCACCGAAGACCAATTCCGGATGGGAAATTTCACTATTCGAGTGTGGCCGACCGTGTATAAGGTTGCCGCGCTTGATGCGATTTTGTTTAAGAAGGCTTCGGTCGCGGATTTTCCCCTGCAATTGCGCTTCGCCCGAAGTACAATGAACCGGCGTTAAGGTTGATTTCAAAAGCCTAGTTCCGCGGAGGAGCACTTCATGCGTGTGCTAGCCGTCTGCCTTGTCTTGATCGCACATTCTGTTCTGGCCGCAGCCGCTCAGCAGAAAGATTCAACCGACCAAAGTGCAACCGCCAGTTGCGATTTTACCGACGGTCAAGAAGTCAGCGTCGAATACAACAACTCTGTCATGAGCGACAAAGATCTGCCGCACAACGGCAAAGTATGGCTGCCGGCGGGTTCTCCGTTGACTCTTTTCACGCAGGTTCCGCTGATTCTCAATCACGCGGAGCTCGCCGTGGGAGCGTACAGCATGTATGTCATCCCGAATAAAAAGGAGTGGACGCTGATCGTCAGCAGGAATGTCATCAGTCCGAAAGCCTACGATGAAAAACAAGACATAGTGCGCGCTCCCATGGAAATTGGCGGCGTGGACTCGCCGCCCAAGAAATTGCAGGTTTCGTTTGCCCACACCGGTCCCAAGGTCTGCAGCATCCGGTTGTATTACGAAACTACTGGAGCTTTTGTGGAGTTTAACGAGAAGTAGGATTGAAGCCGCGAAGCGCCGCGAGCATGCTCACGGCGCGGGATCGAGTGGGGAAATCCATGAGGCCCAGTGAGGCGAAAGACACAATTTGCTACGCTTTCAACCGCGCCAACACCTCCCGCACCAACCCCGCATCGGTTACCTGATAACGATCCTCCGCCGGATACAAAGCCCCGCCGAACGTAATCCCTGGCCGCGCCAGCGTCGAGCTGTCGGAGGTCGTCCTCCATGCCGTCAAATGAATCTGCCGGCACCCGGTCCGCTCGACCGCGTCTTTCACGTTCCAGGCCTGAATCCCACCGCCCGGCAGAATCTCAATCCGATCGCCCGCCCGCTCGATCAGCTTCTCAATCAACTCCACTCCCTGGGGCACGCTTTCTTTTTGCCCGCTGGTCAGAACCCGTGTAATTCCCAAATCCACCAGTTGCTCCAGCGCCTCAAACGGATCGGGAGTCACATCGAACGCCCGATGAAACACGGCCTGCCGCGTCCCAATCAACTGCCGAATTCGGCTGGATCGCGCAATATCCACTCGTCCATCCGACTGCAAAATGCCAAACACCACCCCGTCCGCCCCGTTTTCGAGTGCGGCCTCTGCATCGCGTTCCATCGTAGCCATTTCTGCTTGAGAGTACGCGAACCCTCCTCCGCGCGGGCGAACCATTACCATGATTGGAATTTTCAGCCGTCGCTTCGCCTCCCGAATCGTCCCGATGGACGGCGTCAACCCGCCAAGAAAAAGCGCGGAGCAAAGTTCGACCCGTTCTGCCCCACCCTTTTCCGCCTCAATCGCATCGTCAATCCCGCCACAACAAATTTCCAGCAGAACCTGTGACATGCCGTTCCCTCGTCGCTCCGAATATCGCCCCAACTATGCAAATCGTGCAACCCCGGCCATGAACTTCTGGCACAATCATCGCATGCGCGCTCTTCTGTTTCTTCTTCTCACCGCCGGTCTCGCAGCCCAGACCATCCAGAAATCCAACACTACTGAAAACCTGCGCGGCATAAGCGTACTCGCGAACGGGGTCGCCTGGGCCAGCGGCACTCATGGAACTTATCTCCGCACCATCGACGGCGGGAAATCGTGGCAGGTTGGTCAGGTTCCCGACACCAACTCGCTCGACTTTCGCGATGTGGAAGCTTTCAGTCCCGCCGTCGCGTACCTGTTCAGCGCCGGACCGGGCGAGCAGTCGCGCATTTACAAAACGACCGACGCCGGCAAAACCTGGGCTCTACAATTCACTAACAAGAATCCCAAAGGATTTTTTGATTGCATGGCGTTCTGGGATCGGGATCGCGGAATCGCTGTGGGTGACCCTGTCCCCGACTATTCGGGGACGCTGCGATTTGAATTAATTTCTACGGAAGACGGCGGCAAGACTTGGAGTCCGCTTCCATCGGAATCTCTCCCACCGGCGATCGCAGGTGAAGGCGCATTTGCCGCCAGCGGGACTTGCATCACCGTGCAAGGGACAGCCAACGTCTGGTTCGCGACTGGCGGAAAAGTCGCGCGGGTATTTCGTTCCTTGGATGCCGGAAAAAGCTGGACTGTCGCCGAAACTCCAATCATTCATGGTGCCGACTCCACCGGCATTTTCTCTATCGCTTTCCGCGACGCGACGCACGGAGTGATCGCCGGAGGAGACTATAAAAATCCCGACCAAGACGGTCCCAACTTGGCTTTCACCAGCGACGGAGGCCTCAACTGGACATTGTCACCGATTACGCCGCAAAGATACTTTTCCGCCGTGGCGTTTGCCAAGCCGCATTCCGACAGCGACGGCATTGTGATTCTAGGATCGTCCGGAACCGCTTATGAAGATGGCGCGAAAAGATCCGGGCAGAAAACTGCGCCACAAAAAAGCTGGGGCTGGAATTTGAACGCGGTGAGCGTCGGCGCAACCGGCGAAATCCT
>JBEKGG010000300.1:0-5197 GCA_050012915.1 Terriglobales bacterium
GCCTTCGCTTAAGAAAGAAAAAAACAGGTCCAGGAGAGTGGAGCAGTACACCTCGACACAATGATGCTCTGAGCCATAACGGAGAAAGAGTAGGTGGCGGCCTTTTGAAGGCGACTTTTCTGTTGGCGGGTTAGCTTGAGAACCAAGCCTAGAGAGAGCTCATGGTTGCTGACATAATCTCGCCATTTAACTCATCGAGCTTTCGGGGATTTTGAGTGCTATGACCTTCCATGAGAAGGCCATTACACGTTTTGAGACTTGGCGGGCAGGTCAATGAGCGCTATCGCGATGTTACAACAGCGACAAGCCCTTTCCCGTTCACTCGCCACGCGCGGTCGGTGAAGGCACCCGCTCAACCCTGCATAGCCGCTGCATGCGCTCGACCGCGAGCTCGGCGTTCGATCGCTTTCGCAGCAAGTGGCGCTATTACATCACGTGCCAGGAGTTCATGGACGGTGCAAAGTAAAAGAGCCGGGGAACGCTGGATCCACGGCGCCCCGGCTCTTTGGCCGAAATTCTCAGCCTGCTTAGATTGTGGTTGCTAGACTTGGGTTGCCCTAACCGAGTGCGGAGTGCGCAATCAATAACAATCTTCTTCTCGTCGTGCTAAATTCCGCGTGGTTCGAATTCTCCGAGCTGGCTAAACTTTTTGCCTCAGGTCATCGGCGATCTTTGTCAGGTCGGCTTTCGCAATTTTCCCGCTTGGCGTCATGGGCATGGTTGAGACAAAGACAATGTGGGACGGTCGCTTGTACGGAGCAAGGTGTTTTGCAGCGTACTCTGCCAGATCAGTTTCCGTCAGCAGCGAACCTGGCGACGGTTGAACGAAGGCCAGAATTTCCTCATCTCCGTCGGTCGTTCTGCCGACTACTGCCGACTGCGCCACTGCGGGATTGGCATTCAGCACGGCTTCAACCTCAGCTGGATAAACATTGAAGCCAAATCGGATGATGAGATCTTTGGTTCGACCAACGATGAAAAGATTCTCATCCTCGAAGCGGGCTAGATCGCGGGTGTTAAACCATCCTTCCGCATTAATCGCGGCCGCTGTTTCATCGGGCGCCCGGTAGTAGCCTTTCATGATGTTAGGCCCGCGTACCCATAACTCGCCCACTTCTCCCGCGGGTACCGGTTGACCATCAGGTCCAACCAATTTGGATTCCACCCCTGGAAACATCGGACCGACTGAGTTATCCGTACGAGCCGGCGCGTCGACCCTCACTTGCGCAATGTTCGGAGAACACTCCGTTATTCCGTAACCGTGATGGAGGGGCAAGCCGAAAAGTCGCTCCACCGATGACTTCGTGTCGGGAGGCAGCGGGGCTCCTGAACAAGAAATGATCCGGAGCGCGGGAAACTCGAACGACTGCAATTTTCTCATCTTCGCGTATTGCAGAAATAGAGAAAACATCGAGGGCACGCCTAACATTATCGTTATTCGATCTCTCTCAAGCGCCACTCGTGCAGCCATAGGATCGAATCTTGGTTCAAGATAAATGGTCGCTCCGCTCAGCAGGGTTCCCAGGAAAACAATCGCGAGCCCGACGATATGCGACAGCGGGAGAATGCCATAAAGGCGGTCTTCGGGGGTTATGGACCGGATCTTTGCGGCCCCACTCGCCGAGAAAAGAAGATTATCGTGGGTCAACATAACGCCTTTGGGAAGGCCGGTACTACCCGATGTGTAAATCAACGCGGCGACGCGACGCCCAATGTCAGCATCGATCGGCTCGGGTTTGGCGATCTCGTTCAGGGGGCCCAGACTTACGTGCCCCAGACCGCGCACCTCTTCGTGCGACGCTCCATGCCGGTTCGCATGTTCGGTGGCATGCACAGAAACAGTCGTCGTGTAGACTACGCGCCGGGCTTCGCAGTGATCACGGACCGCGTCGATCTCGCGCGGCGACAATCGTGCGTTAACGGGCACAGGCCACGCGTCCAGGCTGCCGACTGCCAGCAACACAGCCGCAAATTCGCGGCAGTTTTCACCAACGATCATGACTCGATCGCCGGGGCGCACTCCAGAGTGGCGAAGCCAATCTGCAGTTTGCGAAGTGATTTCCAGGAGCTCGCGATACGACCAACTGCCGTTCGGATCAACGACAGCTTTATGATCAGGCAAACGGTCTGCCCAGGGCCCGACCACATCGGAGATGCGCATGGCTGCCGGACTGTTCATCGAAATCGCGGGTAACTGATGTTGCGACACTGTTCGGTCTCTTACTTGCTGCGAAGCTTGCCTTCAATGAAGGCGACGGTGCTTTTCACGGACGCGAAGTTGTCAGTCGTCACTTCCTCATCATCCACGACGATGTCGAAGCGCTCCTGAACGAACGCGATCAGTTCGATCACTCCCTGGGAGTCGATTACATTTCCCAGCAACGGCGCGTCGTCATTCAGCGCTTCGTTGCGGCCGAAAAGAAACGTCTCTGTGAGAAAGCTACGAATTTCTTGTTCGATCTCTGTTGCTTGCATCTGCATTTGTTTCCCCTATCGTTCACTGGTAACTTTGCACTCGGAAGTTGAACGGAAATGCACCTCACTGAAGATTCAAGCCGCCTCCGACGTTCCCATCGTTTTAGCCTCCGGGTACATGATGAAGTCGTATTTGCTCCGCAGATTCACGTCGGCCGCGAGCTCTACCGGCATCGATGGAATGTATCGCAACCGCAGGGACCTCGCGATTGTCATTAGATGAAGCTGCATTTCCATACGGGCAAAATGTTCCCCGACGCAGTTTCTGGGACCTAGAGAGAAAGGAATGGTCGCCAATCGATGCCGCTGTTTTGCGTTATCAGGTCGAAAGCGGTCTGGATTGAAGCAATCTGGTTCCTCCCACAAATCGGGATGCCGCTGTATGAAGTAAGGTGGAACGTAGATTTCAGTTCCGGCCGGAACGAAGTACTCTCCAAGCTGATCATTATGTAGCGCTTTACGGGTCAACAACCAACCAGCCGGATATAAGCGCATAGTTTCGTCGATGACTTGCCGTGTATAGAGAAAGCGCGGCAGATCAACGAACTCAGTACAGTTGCTCAGGGTATTGAGCTCATTCGATAGCTTGTTTTCGACTTCCGGGTGCTGAGAGATGAGATACCAGGCCCAATTCAGAGTACTCGCAGTGGTCTCGTGACCAGCAACAATCATGGTGAGAATCTCATCGACTAATTGGCCATTTTGCATGAATCGGCCGCTCACGGGATCACGCGCCTGCATAAGCATGACCAAAGCGTCCGTCGATGTCGCGGTTTCCTCTCGCCTTCGCTCGATGACCTGAAGAATCGTCTTCCCCAAGGCTCGAAACGACATTGCAAATTCCATGTTGCGCGCCCGTTCTTGGGAGAGAAGATCGAAACGGGAACCGACGTGTTCGTAATCGTCGCCGAAAATAAAACGCAGCACAACCTCAAGGGCCGTGCTGCTGACATCGCGCGTAACGTTGACGCTTTCGTTTCTCTGGGCCGCCAGTTCCCACTTGCCGAGGAGTTTCGTATTGACGGCCGAAATCATTTCGGCCCAGCGTTCGATTGAATCATGATTGAACGTTGGCTGTATCATTCGCCTCTGCCGCTTCCAGACGTCGGCCTTACTCACCATGAGGCCATTGCCGAGGAGAAGGGCCACGCGTTTGATCACCTGACCTTTTACATAGTTCTGCCAGTTCTCAACCATCACATGGTGAGCAAACTCGATCTTCCTGATGGCATAGACGTTGCTCCCATACATGGAAGCTTTGAAGATGTCACCAAAGATTCCGAACTGACGACTCATCCAGTCCAGTAAGTCGTCACTGACTCTATATTCCTCTTGAGGGCCGGGCGGAATGCGACCGTGTTCCGCTTGTACATCCGCCCACTTCTGCCGGAAGCGTGCGTGGGATCGATTAACCGGCGTTGGTTCAGTCATAAACCGTCTAGATCAGAATTACCTTCGGATTCACTTGGACTCGCTACCATGACACTTAGGCTGGCGTTTTATGCGCAACTTAAGGCCATCGACAAACTCTTCGTACTGATATTCCGGTGTGAGTGGAACAGTCGCTATTCCCAATGCCTCGGCCGCGGGAGGTCCCCAGAAAGTGTGCGGCGGCACATTGCGGCTCACCACAGTACCAGCCCTGATCACCGCTCCTTCACCGATTCTCACGTTGGGCAAGATGACACAGTGGGGGCCAATGAAGACGTCCTTTTCGATGACGACTTTTCCATTGCTCGTTGGTCTTCTGGGTCCCGAGTAAAAGTGAGAGATGATCGAGGTTCTGAGTCCGATTGTGCAGTTGTCCCCGATTGCTACGTCCGTCGGATGTATCTCATCAATGTACACAAATTGTCCTATCCAGACGTTGCGTCCAATCGCAACTCCGCGCACCCGATGCAGCCACGGTCGCAAGCTGAATCCTCCCGGAGCTACAAAGGCTACCCTACCCGCAAGCCTACTGAGCAGAACTGGCAGCATCAGCAGCCCCTGCCTCTATTTTGGTATCCGAAACGTTGGAGATTGGACGTGTGTGCTCCCTTCTTCTTCACCGCAGCGCTGATCGCTTTCGTTCGACATTTTCACCAGCAGCGGTCACCGCTGAAAACTTTGGCATGTCTGACTTGTTCGACACCACGTAGCGCAGCCAATTGCCGTAAATCGCTGTCGCGGATGAGTGCCATATCTTCTGGAGTGTCCCGGCGCGAGCTTCAGGAAAGTCTTCTATTCGTTCTTCTCTCCGATCGGACAGAACAGCATCTCGAAAGTCGCTCATCAATGTTGCAGTCTGCGGATCGAAATAACCCTTCGGCATGGACGGATACGTATCCCTTTCGCTTCTGAGATATCTCTTCACATCTCGCCGGTATTCTTTTAGAAGAGTCTGTGCGCCATATTCCGGATGGCCCTGGAAGTGGACGAACAGGCTCTGCTTTTTCTTTTTCACGAACGAGTCCACTCCACCCTCGACCGATTGAGTCAGCACGCTGTATCCGCACGCAGCCAGGGCATCGGCTCTTACTTCATTCCATCGAGAATGCGGGAAACTTATCCGCTCGCTGGTACCACTGATCAGCTTATGGTTCAAAGCTTTCGTGAAGTCAAACACACCGAACTGCTTGTCACTCAGCGGTCGACGCTCGATGCCGTCGCTATGCAGGACACCCGCGTGTGCCGCCAGGCAAGACAATATGGTTGAGACGGTATTGCTTTCCGCCCAGTC